>JBGVOS010000096.1:0-13812 GCA_045126595.1 Bacteroidaceae bacterium
GCCTGCTCGCCCAGCTCCTCCTTGCTGAGCCACAGCTGCCACTCTACCCCATGGGGCTCCATGAGGCGAGCATGCTCGACATCCCATGCGCCCAACGATGGCTGGTCGCCGCACAGGGCGAGTACCTGATGCTTGCGCAGCGTGGGGGCCTCGCAACAGATGCAGATGCCGGCATCGCCCTTAGGGGCGTAGTTGTGCACCTCGTGGGCGAATATGGCCTTGGTGAAGGCCGATGAGAAGAAGGGAGCAAGCGTGGAGCGGTCTACCCAACGATCACTGATGTGGACGTGGCCATGCAGCGTCTCGGGCAGCGTGTGGTGACGCCATTCGGTACGCCTCACCTCGCCATTCTCTACCACCACGAAAGTGTAGGGAGCAGCCGGCTTGTAATCGCCCTCAACGGTGATGAACCAGTGCCCTCGCCCATCGGTGTGCATGATGTGAGCGTGTGATCGGTACGCCTCGTTGACCGTACTGAACACAAGCCCAATCTCTTCGCCCCAATGGGTATCGTAATGTAAGGTTATCGTCAGTTTCATAAATAATAATTGTTCATTACGGGAGCAAAAAAAGTCCGTCACACAATCCCGCAGAATTGCAGTTACGGACTCTAAACAAATGAAAAATGAAAAAAAAGTGCTTATTCTGCAGCAGGAGCCTCTTCGGCAGGAGCCTCAGCAGCCTTCACCTCTTCGAGGATAGCAAGCGCCTTATCAAGCACTGTAGTGTCGTCGATGCGTACAAGACCACCGTCAGGACCCGGCTCGAGGTGGATACCTACGCTCTGGCCCAGCTGGAAGTTCTGGCCACCGAAGAAATTTCTTACAGTCTCTACACTTACACCGAGTTCGTCAGCGATACGGTGCATGCTACCATCAGGCAAAGAATCCTTAAGATTTCTCAACTCGTTAAATGTCATTAACTTGCTCATAGTCGTAAATTTTTTATTATTACTAATAAGTTTATTTGTTAAAGTATATTGTTGTTAATATAAATCAATGCGTAGATGCTGATGAAGAGGAATGTGGCGTAGATGGACGCGGTCATCAGCTGAACATCGTCGACCAGATAGCCCGAACGGGTATAGTTGGCCGTAATGCGTATCGAGGAGTACTCAATCTTCCGGCGAATGAAGTTGTAGAGGAAGTATATCGCAGTGCCTATGGCAGCCCCCACGATAGCCCCACAGAGGATATCGCCCGGGTAATGCACGCCAAGATATATGCGCGAGAAGCTGTTGATCACTGCCCACAAGAGGAGCGACAGGCTGAGCGCACGGTGGCGGATAAGGAGCGACACGATGGTGAAGATACCGAACGAGTTGCACGCATGGCTCGACGTGAAGCTGTAGCCCCCACTGCGATACCCGTTGACGGTGTCGATAAGATGCATTATCGTAGGGTCGTTGCACGGACGCAGACGCCCCACAAGGGGTTTGATGAGGTGGGAGGATACCTGGTCCGTGGCCACAATGGTCAGCGCCACGGCAAGTACGGCAAGAAGGCCTCCACGCGGAGAATTGTTCTTCAGCACGATGAAGAGCAGCACCACAGCGACGGGAATCCATACGGCAGTGGAGGTATAGACCTACATCACGCCATCCATATACAGCGAGTCGCTGCCGTTCAAGGCCAGCATCATCTGCTTGTCTATGTCAACCAACCGCTGTATATCCATCGTGTCTGTTCTGCGTTAATCAAATTCTCTCGATAGACTCAGCGGGAATCCAGCCGATGTTGCCATCTTCGATCTCTATTTCTTTCCACGCTTTCATGCTATCGTCCTTTATTGTTACTTTCTTTCCTTCATGCAGGATAAAGAGTTCGGTACCGTTGACGCTCGGCGTACTACGCACGGTAACACTCGGCTCCATGATGATGGCGCTCTCGCGATGCATGAGTTTGGCGGTCTGATTTGAAGCTATCACGTTGGCCAAAACGGTACATAGCAGAGAGAGTAATGCAAATATAAAGATTATTTTTTTAGTTTTACTCTTTTTACTAAAAATAAATAACGTCAAGCACGAAATTAGTATTATAAAACATAAAATTGCAACCTTCGCCCAGGCATCGGCGCTCAATATGCCAGCAAATTCACGGAACCAGCGAACAAAGAACAGCTCATTCACAAATGCATTCTTGTCCACGGCCTTGGCACGCGCCAGCTCAAGGTTGAACTTGATGTCGGCATTCGACGGTTCCATCAGCAGGGCACGCTCATAGTTGAGGATGGAGCGGGCTATCTCGTCCATCTTGTAGTAGGCACCTCCAAGATTGTAGTAAATGGCTGCCGACTCGCCATTGGCGGCAAGCAGCTGTTCGTACACATGGATGGCGGTGGCATAGTCGGCCTCGGCGTATGCGCTGTCGGCCATGGCCTTGGTGTAGACTACCGTGCTGTCGGCAAAAGCGGCAGCCTGTACGTTTTGGGCAGTGAAGCAGCACAGGGCCACACCGATTACATATATAAGGTGTCGTTTCATATTTTTCTCTTTTTTCGTGTCATTCTGAACGAAGTGAAGAATCTCTTCATCAACTGCGAGATCCTTCGCGTTGCTCAGGATGACATACTAAGTTATCGTTTTATAGCATTCTCCAATCGATTCATCAATGTAGCCACCTTGTCGTACACCTTCTCGTCGGCATAGCCCGACAGGGAGGGGGCATAGCGGGCAAACTCACAGTCGCTGATGAGCGAGGCACACTCCTTGATCAGTTCTTCAGACACTTGGCACTCAGCGAGCTTGGCTGCAATGTTGTCTTTCGACAACTCGGACACCGGCATGCTCAGCTTGTCGCCGAGATATCCCCAGAGGGCCTTCAGCACCTCATCATAGAATCCCGCCTTGTCCTTCTGTTGCATCTTCTGCTTGGCCACCTTGAGACGGCGCGTAGCTACCTTGCTCGCCTTCTTGGTCTTCACCTTGGCCATATTGGCATTCTCTACGGCCTGCTTGCGATACACGACAAGGATAATAACAAAGGCCGCGAAAGGAATGATATACCAGAGCCAATAGTCCATAGTGCCGTAGAAGTACTTCCCCTTCGCATGATAGTGGGCCTCGCCCAAACGGATGTAGCGGATATCCTGCCCCAAGAGTCGCAGCTCCTCCTTGCTCACATAGCCCACAGGAGCCGAACCCGACGTGCCGCTTCCCTTGGCCACATTGAGCGTATACTCGGGTGTGGTGAGCGTCTTGTATGAGCCGCTCTTCACATCGAAGTACGAGAACTCGACAGGGGGTATCGTATAGTTGCCTCCATGACGCGGTATGGCAAGATACTCGATGACCTTGTTTCCCGAGAGGCCACCCGCCTTGAGACTGAACTTATTGTCCACCTTGGGGTCATACACTTCGAAGGCGGCAGGGAACTTCACCTCCGGTGTCTTGATGAGCTTCATGTTACCCGTACCCGAAATGACGAGCTTGAGCGTCACGGCCTCGTTCTCCTTCAGTTCGGTCGTGCTGACAGTCGACGAGATATTGAAACTGCCCACACCCCCATAGTACGATGCCGGCTTGCCCGAGGGGAGCGGACTGACATCGATGGTGAGCTTGGGCGTACGGATTTCCTTCTGCACATTGACATAGCTGCTTCCTCCGTTAAAGAATGCCTCGAAGGGGTCGTAGTTCTGTACACGCTGGGCCACAGTACCCTCAAAGGTTATCGAGGGGATTTCAAGCTGACCGATCTGCTGGGGGAACAGCACATACTGGCTCCATACGATGGTGCGATAGTTGCGCCCCTTATAATGCTCGAGTTCAAACTCGCGGTTACCCTTAGGCATCTCGACCTCTTGGGTATGGAATCCCTTGAGGTCGGGCATCTTGCCACTTACGTTGGTGAGGTTCACCGTGGTATATATCTTATAGGTAAGCAGGATGGCCTCCTGTTCATACACCTTCTTCTTGTTCACCGTGGCTACGATGAAGAGGTCATCGTTGCTGATCTGCCCCGTTTGCGAGGTAGCGGCTCCCCTACCCTGCGTGCCTGACTGTTGAGACTGTGCAGCACGCTGATCAGGCGGCAACACCTTTACCGTAAGCTCCTTGGAGGTCATCTGCTTCCCCTCGGCCGTAACCGTAGCAGCAGGGATGGTGAACGTACCCTCCCGTTTGGGACGAAGGATACAGGTATAGGTAATTGTCTTCGATGAGGTGCGCACACCATTGATGATGGAGGTGCTCGACGAACTTGACTGATTAGGGCCTGAAAGCACATCAAAGTCTACAATATTACCCACGCGGAAGTTCCTGACACTGTGCGTATTGACCGTATAGGACAGACGGAAGGTCTCTCCCATGACTACCGCATTAGGAGCATCGGCCGTAAACGTTACCTCCTCGGCATGCATCGATGTAAAAGTTGCGAAGAGGAGAGTTATTATGACAAGTATTTTTTTCATTATCACTTCGTTCTTTCAATATTCAATTCGAAGGTTACCAATCCTTATCCAACGTCTTTCCACGTTGTTTCTGCATCATTTTCTTTTGTTTTTCCTGTATTTCTTTCTCGTCCTGCATCAGCGCATTGAGTATCTGCTCTGCATTATCCTTAGAGATTTGCTCTTCGCTTTGCTGTTGCTGCTGTTGCTGTTGCTGCTGCTGTTGTTGCTGTTGCTGCTGCTCTTGCTGCTTCTGTTGATTCTGCTGTTGATTCTGCTCCTGATTCTCCTGCTGGTTTTGTTGCTGCTCCTGCTGCTTGAGCATGTGCATAGCCTTGGCCAGATTATAGCGAGTCTCGTCATCGTAGGGATTACAACGCAGCGCCTCCTTGTATGCCTCCACACTCTGAGCATATTGTTGTGCCATATAGAGCAAGGTGCCAAGGTTATGGTTTATCTGCGCCAGCTTCTTCTTGTCCATCTCGAGCTTGGAGACAGTAGCATATTGCTGCATGGCCTCCTGCCCCTTCTCCTGTGCTTTTTCCTGCGATTGAGGTATTTGATAGAACAGTGCATTGCCAAGATTGTACATCGCATCCACCGACTCGGGATTAAGTTCCAACGCCTTGCGATACTCAATCTCAGCCTTTTCGTAGAGGCTATCGGCATATAAGTGATTTCCCTTTCGGATATAATCACTCTCGGTCATCGTCTGAGCTGAAGCAAGCAATGCAACCCAAAAGAACGCGTTCAATAGAAAAATCTTCTTCATCATTAGTATTCTCATTTAACGCGCAAAGGTAACAAAATATAAACAATTGACAATTGAAAAAGCAACAATAAAGAAGATGTTTTAAGTTTATTTCATATTTCTCCTACATCATCAATGACTGCTTATCCGAGAGAATACAGTATCCCCATATTTTTCACTTGGCGACCTCGATACGGGTTTTCATTCCCTTGATCTTCTCGCCAGAAATAAGCGTAAGCAACTGGCGGACCTTACCACGCGCCACCGACACATAGGCGTAATAATCGTGCACATCAATAGGACCAACATCTTCACGTGTCAGGCCTCCCTTCTTATAAAGGAAACCCGCAATATCTATCTTGTTGATTTTATCCTTCTTGCCTTTACCCACATAAAGTGTAGTCCATACAGGAGGGGTGGGACGTCCCACACGGTCAGGCAGAAGATAATCCTCTACATCCTCGGGGAGATATTCAGGTACACGCTCTTCATCATGCAGGATAAGGTATGAGCTACCCTCGGCATTCCATCGGGCCGTACGTCCCGTACGATGAATGTATCCCTCTTCGCTACCCGGCAAATGGTAGTGTATAATATGGCGCACTTCAGGGATATCCAATCCACGAGCTGCAAGGTCAGTACTGATGAGCACATTGCTGCTACCACAACGGAACTTGTAAAGTGCTCGTTCGCGTACCTCTTGCTCCATACCGCCATGATAGGCCTCAAAATAGAGCTTCTGTTCACGCAGGTAGGTAGCGACACGGTCTACGGCCTCACGATGATTGAGGAACACAATGATCTGCCCGTTATCAAGCGTGCATAACAATTTATATAGGGTATGTAATTTGTCTTTGCTCTCTGAATGTACGATATAGGTATGTACCTTATCTTCATTCTCAGCAGCAGAGAGATAGTTCAGCTTCACCGCACGACGCATAGCAGTAAAGGACGGCAACTCATCCATATCCGTGGCCGAAGTGAGATAACGATGCTTCACGGCAGGCAGTTTGTCGACGACCTGCTGCATTTCGCCTTGGAAACCCAACTCCAAGCACTTGTCAAACTCATCAATGACAAGTGTTGTGATGGTAGTGGCATCAATGTTCCCCTTCTCCAAATGGTCATTCAGACGGCCTGGAGTACCTATTATAATAGAAGGCTGCACCCCCTTCATTGTACGATGTTCATCCATCGCAGCACGGCCGCCATACACGCTCATCGCCTTCCACGGCAGACGCATAGTCTTCAACACATTCTCAATCTGCAGAGCCAATTCACGCGAGGGTACAATCACGATAGCCTGTACACCTGCAACCTCCTCCTTCAGTCGCTCGACAAGTGGTAGCAGATATGCCAAAGTCTTTCCTGTTCCTGTAGGCGAAAGGAGTATTACCTCTTTAGATTCACGAGCAGTGTGCAAGGCTGCTTCTTGCATTGGAGTAAGCGATTCTATAGCAAGTCTATCCAACGCATAACGTTGGATTTCATTCAATTGAAGAAGATTCATTTACAGATGTATTGGTTACAATTAAGAATATAAACGGTATGGCATACACCAATGCCACAATTATGCTCTGCATGGCATACGATATGCCTAACAATTCGAACAGACGAACGTATTGCATAACAGCTACAAGCTGTGAAGCCACTACAATCGTAACAAAATAGCTTGCACAAGAAGCTATTTCTGAAGAAAGCCCGGCAAAAAGTTCCTTTGCATTATGCCACTGACCACTCATACAACCATAGACGATACTGGGCACACTTGCCACCAGTGTCAACAAGAAGAGCCACCCCGAGGCAAAAGGACCTCCGGCGATATGCCCCGTAACACTGAGCAGATTACCTCCGGGAGCTATTCCCATCAGCACCAGACACAGGCATACGGCCAGCACTGCCAATGCAGTATACAAAGCATGACGATGACGACGGACATCAAGAGAAGTGTAATGAATGAGAGCCGTGAGCAATCCCGAGCTACGCAATGCACCAATCGCAATCAAAGCCAACAGCGCCTCAACCAACGGAGCCGCAGACACATTATCGATACTATGCCGCACAAACCATCGCACACTTTCCTCACTCAGCAGATTGGGAATCATACTGCCATCAGGCAACGTCAATGCATAGATACTCCCTACCCATGAAAAGAGCACAATGACAGCAATGAGCAGAAGATAGAGACTACTCATCTGCCACCAACTTTTCAGGATCAATGATATGCAGTTCGATGGCACGCACCACAAGACGTGTCACATTGACACCACGCTGTTCACCCTCGGGGAAGAGACGACAAACAAGGTCGGCCTGACGTTTCTCAAGCGATTTGGGACTGAAGGGCATGGTACGCAACGAGGCTATCATATCTTTTGTATATCCCAAAGCAAGATGGCGGAGGAAACGCTCGTCATACTCATCAATATCGTATGCAATAACCGCACGCTGATGCATCACTTCCGAATTGACCGCTTGACGGAATCGCGCCACAATTTTTTCCAATATAGGCTGGTTGAACACCAACTGCTTGCCCTCCATCACACCTTGTATCTCGGCACGAGTCAGCAGTTCTCCCGTCTTGAGCACAATACCGCAAGCACCGGCATCAAGCACATCAACCCAAAGTTTCTCGTTCTGTATCTCGCCTGTAAAGATGAGTACCTTCACTTCCGGGTAGCGTTGTTTGATAGTACGGCAAATGGACACACCTATCGTGGTGGAACCTCCCAAACCGAGATCGAGCAACACCATATCGGGCAACTGCTGCTCCATCAAAGGCCAGAACTCCTCTTCACTCATGGCCGTACCAATGACCTGTGCTTCAGGAATCTCGTTACGGAATATTTCTTCTGTTCCTTTAAGTTCCAGTTTGACGTCTTCTACAATGATTACGTTATACATTATCTATACTATTTAGCGTGATGATGCAAATTTAAGGGAAATATTCCGCATATTAGAATAAACCCATAAAAATAACAGAAAAAGGAACCGACTATTTATATTTTAGCCGGTTCCTTCAAACTTCTTCAAGCAGAGGTTTACTCCTCGGGCTTCATGTTGGTGTAAACATTCTGCACGTCTTCATCCTCCTCGAGACGCTCTACAATCTTGTCGATAGTAGCACGCTGCTCCTCGGTAACGTCCTTCAGGTCGTTGGGGATACGGGTGAACTCGGCACTGCGTACATCGAAACCGCACTCCTCAAGGTGCTTCTGAATCTGCGAGAATGACTTGGGGTCACCGTAGATAGTGATTTCGGTGCCGCCCTCTTCCTTCTCCTCCTCATCAAACTCATCTTCTACACCGAAGTCGATGAGTTCAAGAATCAGCTCGTCCATGTCAACATCGTCCTTCTTGGCGAAGGTAAACATTGACTTGTGGGTAAAGATGAAGTCGAGCGAACCAGATGTACCAAGTGTACCACCGAACTTGGTGAACACGCTACGTACGTTAGCCACAGTACGTGTGGTATTGTCGGTCAAGGTCTCAACGTAGATGGCTACACCGTGGGGACCGTAACCCTCGTAGTTCATCTCCTTATAGTCCTTCTGATCCTTACCGCAGGCATTCTTGATAGCACGCTCGATATTGTCCTTCGGCATGTTCTCGTGACGCGCTGTGGCGATGATAGCACGGAGTGCTGAGTTGTTGTCGGGATCGGGACCACCAGCCTTCACGGCAATGGCAATCTGCTTACCGATACGTGTAAATGTACGGGCCATGTTGCCCCATCTCTTCAATTTTCTCGCTTTGCGAAATTCAAACGCTCTTCCCATTTTGATTTATTTTTAATTATTTGTTATATCTTTATTCTGGATATCCCGGAAAGTCCGGAGTTGTCAGCAATACCCGCAAGCCTCCTCTTCGGGAGGGGGTTGGGGGAGGCTTTTTCTTTATCTAAGTTTCGCTCCCAACTGCTTCTCGTATGAGACGATGAGCTTGCTCATAATCTTGTCAATCTGCTTGTCGTTGAGTGTCTTCTCCTCATCCTGCAGAATGAAGCTGATAGCGTAGCTCTTCTTGCCAGACTCGAGGTTCTTACCTTCGTACACATCGAACAACTCCACGGCCTTGAGCAACTTGCGCTCGCACTCATAAGCAATACGCTCGATATCTGCAAACTGCACGTTCTTGTCGAGCAAGAGAGCGAGGTCGCGCTTCACAGCAGGGAATTTAGAGAGCTCGGTGTAGCTCACCTTCACAGACTTGATGGCCTGAAGCAGATTCTTCCAGTTGATATCGGCATAGTATACCTCGTTATCAATATCGAATGCCTTGGTAATCTTCTTGCTCACAATGCCTACGGTAGCCAGCAGCTTGCCACCACGGGTGTGGTAGCTCAGTGCGGCCGAGTAGATGCCGTCTGTGAGGTTGCCCACCACCACGCTGCGCAGGTTAAGACCGAGACGAGCGAAGATGTTCTCCACGTAAGCCTTGAGCTCATATACGGTGGCATCCTCATCGGCATGTGCCCACGAACCGCTCACGCGCTTACCTGTGAGCCAGAGTCCCAGGTGGTAGTCCTCGCTGTAGCAGGCGAGCACCTTCTCGTCGTTCTTCTTCTCCTTATTATAATAGTAGCAGTTGCCATACTCGAAGAAGCGCAGGTCGGCGCTCTTGCGGTTGGCGTTATGTGCGATGCTCTCAAGACCGCCGAAGAGGAGAGTCTGGCGCATCACGTTGAGGTCGTTGCTCAGGGGGTTCATCAGGTTCACCAGGTTCTCGGGACGGAAGGTCTCGTTGCCATCATAGTAGGCAGCCTTGGTGAGCGAGTTGTTGAGTATCTCGTTGAATCCGCAACCCACGAGCTGCTCGGCCACGAGCTGCTGTAGGCGGTGCGAGCGGTCCTCCTTACCCTTGGTGGTGAGGCTCGACTTCAGTGCTGAGGGAATCTCCACGTTGTTGTAACCATAGATGCGGAGGATGTCTTCCACCACGTCGCAGGGACGCTGTACATCCACACGGTAGGGAGGTATGCTCAGCATGACACCCTCGGCAGTCTCGCTCTCGATCTTCATCTCGAGGCTGGTGACGATGCCCTTCACCGTCTCGGCAGGAATCTCCTTACCAATGAGTGAGTTCACGAAATCATATTTGAGGTCTACCTTGAAGTCTGCGATGGGTGCAGGGTAGTTGTCGCTAATCTCCATTGACACGGTACCGCCAGCAAGCTCCTTCACGAGGATGGCCGCCTGCTTCAGGGCGTAGATGGTGCCGTTGGGGTCGATACCACGCTCGAAGCGGAACGATGAGTCGGTGCTTAAGCCGTGGCGACGGGCAGTCTTGCGCACGGTCGTGGGGTTGAAGTAGGCACTCTCGATGAAGATATTCTTCGTCTCCTCGGTAGTACCCGAATCCTGGCCACCGAACACACCGGCCATACACATGGGCTCCTCTGCATTGCAAATCATGAGGTCGCGCTCAGAGAGCTTGCGCTCCACGCCGTCGAGGGTCACGAAGGGAGTACCCTCGGCCAAGGTCTGCACCACTACCCTGCCGCCCTTGATCTTGTCGGCATCGAAGCAGTGGAGAGGCTGTCCGTAGGCATGGAGTATATAGTTCGTGATATCCACAATATTATTGATGGGGCGCATACCGATGGTTGTGAGTTTGTCCTTCAACCATTCGGGACTCTCCTTCACGGTCACGCCCTTGATGCTCACGCCGGCATAGCGGGGGCAGAGTTCAGCATCCTTCACCTCGATGGCGATGGGCAGCTCATTGTTCTCCACCGCGAAAGCCTCGTCCGAGGGACGGCGCAGTGAAGTCGCGTAGCCATTCTGCTTGAGGTATGCATACAGGTCACGAGCCACGCCATAGTGTGAGCAAGCATCGGCACGGTTAGGCGTGATGTCCACCTCGAGCACATAGTCGCTCTTGATGTTATAGTAATCCTTGGCGGGTGTTCCGGGCACAGCATCGGCAGGGAGCACGATGATGCCGTCGTGAGAGGTACCGATACCAATCTCATCCTCGGCACAGATCATACCGTTTGACTCCACACCGCGGAGCTTCGACTTCTTGATGGTGAAGCACTCGTCGCCATCATACAGCTTGGTGCCGAGGGTAGCCACCACTACCTTCTGTCCGGCAGCCACGTTGGCCGCGCCACACACGATCTGCACAGGCTCGCCCTGTCCCAGGTTCACGGTAGTCACGTGCATGTGGTCCGAGTTAGGGTGAGCCTCACAGGTGAGCACCTCACCAATCACGATACCCTCGAGGCCACCCTTGATGGTCTGCACCTCCTCCACGCTGCCTGTCTCGAGGCCTATCGAGGTGAGCGCAGCGGCCACCTCATCGGGAGTGAGGTTGAAATCAACGTATTCTTTCAGCCAGTTATACGAAATATTCATATTGCAATATATTTATAATTTTTCCTTCCAAAACGAAATATCTTGCAAAATTAGTGCAAGCTGAGAGAAAACGCAAATTTATTTGCAGTTTTCCGAAGCGCAGCCTAATTTCTGGGCTTGCACAGCTAGCACTAAATATACTGCAAACCGAGAGGAGAACAAAATAAATTGATTTATTTTTTATCCCGAGGTGCAGCGTATCTTCTGCGACATAGTCGCTAAAATTAGCGCAAGCTGAGAGAAAACGCAAATTTATAACATTATTCCGTAACAGGACGAATGGTGCAGCCGTAGTAGCGGTAGCAACTACTCCAATCATAATAGCCATCGTGAAAACTGAGGAAGTAGGCGGAATCATTATTGCCACTTTCCAACGTTGCAGACCAGTAGTAACCATACGATCCGCCATTATTGACATATGAGCCATAGCGTTCACCCGCAGCAGGAAGGAAAATCGAGTTCCCATTAGGGCCAGTAACATTGTACCCGCGAACACTATTCACCGTAGTCCACTTCCAGGAACACTTATTACAGAGTTCCTTAATTTCATCCAAAGTAGGCATACGCCAACTACCGCCCCATTTAACATGAGCGACATCATCCTCTAAAGAAAGCACCTTCTTGTCATCCACTACACCATAGCCATTATCAGTACAATACTTCGTCTGAGTATAGTAACTTCCATCGCACCACTTGTAAGTTGACCAACTATAAGCACTTTTTACTTTAATTTCGCCCCAAGCATAATAATCACCATAATCTTCAGGGGAATCAGCACCAACATTCCAATTAGCCCACTTCACACTCAAACCTAAATCCACCGCTTCGAGAATAGCAGCATCTTCGGTTGTAAACGTGCTATATTCTCCATAGTAAGTAATGTCACCATACGTCACATACGAACGATACTTGTACTTTGTAGAAGGGACAAGGTTTTCAAAAGAAACCGTAAACTTATTTCCCACAAGAGAACCCGTTTTTCTTTTACGAGCCGAAGAATTATTCTCGGCATCAGCCATAATCACTTCTACGCCAAACACAGCATTACCGCCATGCATAGCCAACAAATGTGAATTGGCATAGCCAGTAATCTCAACATACCGATCTTTGCATACATCCACAGAACCCGTAATAACAGCATCAAAAGCACTATCGAAATTTCCGTTTTCTATAACTGGGCGAACAGAAAAGCCCTGCTTACGATGACCTATGTAATTCCACCCCCAAGTTCCTTTTTCGAAATAAAAAAGATCAGCATCATCATTATCATACAACGTTGAAGACCAATAATATCCGTTCCATCCTCTAGTATTATCGAATTCACCACCAAGCCCGCCCGCTACTGGCAAAAAGATAGAATTATCATTAGAGGCAACAACTCTATAGCCGTTAATGCCATTGATAGATGTCCACATCCAAGTGCAACTGTCGTAAAGTTCTTTAAACTCCTTTGATGTAGGCATACGCCAATCATCACCCCACTTGATATGGGCTACATCATCTTCAGGATCAAGAGTTTTCTTATTATCAACAATCCCAAAATTTCCATCAGTACAATACTTTGTCATACTATCGTCACTATCATTATACCATTTATAAGTAGACCAATTATAAATAGTCTTCTCTTCAACTTCACCCCAAGCAAAGTAATCACCATAATCCTCTTCAGATTTAGCACCGACATTCCAATTTGCCCATTTTACGCTCAAGCCTAAATCTACAGACACGGCAACATTAGAATACTCCATAACGGGACGAACAGAAAGGCCATAACAACGATACGCCACATCAGAAACGTCAGAAACGACACAGGATGCCGTGCTGTTATCTTGGGTACCTAAAGTACTGGACCAATAGCCTATGCCTGAGCCATAAACTTCTGTATCACGAAAAACGCCTGCTGCTGGTAAAAAAATAGAATTACCATTAGAGCCAGTGATCTTCTGGCCTTTTACGCCATTTACAGTAGTCCATTCCCAAGAACATTTGTAACAAAGTTCCTTTATCTCATCAAAAGTAGGCATACGCCAACTCCCCCCCCATTTCACATGAGCAACATCATCTTCAAAATCAAGCTTTTTCTTATTATCAATAGTACCATAATTATTTCGAGCACAGTACTTAAACAGATTATCGTAACCGCCATTACACCATTTATAAGTAGACCAACTATAAGCACTCTTCTCCTCAGTCTCCCCCCAAGCATAATAGCCTCCGTAATCTTCGGGGGATTCCGCTCCCACATTAAATGAAGCCCACATAACAGATAAACCGAGATCGACAGCTTCAGCTACATGAACATCGTCCACAACTTTCTTG
>JBGVOS010000097.1:0-11026 GCA_045126595.1 Bacteroidaceae bacterium
TACGAGCCCGTCACAGTCTCCTCCCCGTTAAATCCTCTTAATGAGCAGATAAAATGAATAGAAATAGGGCGAAAAATTAGGCCGCAAACGGAAAAATATCTATCTTTGCAATAGATACAATAGTGTTTATTAACGAGTAAAAATTTACTTAACGGATACGATAGTATGTCTTATCTCTATAACTTTGATGTAGATACAGCAGAGGAACTGACCGCAATATTGGCTCGCAATCTGCAACAGCGCCGGTTGGAGAAAGGCTTGTCGCGCGAGACGCTGAGCGAGATGAGCGGCGTGCCGGCATCGACGATTGCCAAGTTCGAGCAAAAGCACACCATCGCGCTGACCTCGTATGTGGCACTGGCCAAGGCGCTGGGCTACTCGGCTGACATCAAAAAATTGCTCTCCGAGCCGCAGTACAGCACCATGGAGGAGCTGGAGACTATCAACCGCAATAAGAACCGCAAACGTGGACGAATAAATCTCCGAAAGCATAAATAGTCTACTTGCGAATTATTTAAAATGAATATGTCGAAATCCAAAGAATGCTTGTTGCATAAAGACGTATTGGCCTTAATGCCAATGGAGTTCAAACCTATAAATGTAATTAATTCTATAAGGAAGTTATATCAATCACCTAAAGGTATAATTCTTTTCAGAGAGTCGCAGATTTATGAACCTCAGAATGTTCTGTGGTCTGGTGTTGACAAAAACATGTTAGAAGAAGAACATGTGTCCTATCTTTGTCTAAGTGCTGGATTCTTGGGTATATTACTGATTCCTGCCTCTTTATTAATACAATATATTGCAGATAACGAAATCTCTACGGTAAAAAACGGACGGACAAATCTAAGGATACGTATTGATGGGGAATGCTTCATCCTTTATGATGCTGGAGCTTCCGAATTGGATTTAAGCCGCTATTTTATTCCTAGCGAAAATGATGAGGCCTTACGTGATTTCATACAAGAGAGCTCATTAGAAGACATCTTGCAGAAGGCAAAGATGTTTGTGGATTACAAAGAACAATTTCGGGAGGAGTATAGTATCAAAATACGCCATGAAAGCAAGATGCAAAAGGAACGCATCGCACGAATCGAAGACTATACATGTCAAATCTGCGGATTTCGCCAATCCTATGTAAATGCTAATGGCCGGACAAGATATATTATTGAAGTCGACCATATTGTTGAAAAATCACAAGGTGGTGGAGAAACCGTCAACAACTTGTTGGTACTTTGCCCGAATTGTCATGCAAAAAAAACTTATGGACTAATAAAAGTGAATCCAGATTACACTATTGAGGAAAATGGTAGGCAAAGGCCATTGATGCAGGATAGACATTTGAATTTGGACGAGAGAGATAAATAATTAAGATAGTCAAGACTCGCGCACGATGAACTTCAGATTGTTTGGCAAAGAAGATGGTGCCACGCTGCTGCTCATACCGGGCTTGGGCGTATCGTACGAGATGTTTCTTCCGCTCATCGGTATGTTGGAGGAGCAGTTCCGTATTGTAGCCGTCGAGGTGGACGGCTTCACCTTGGGCACGCACACACGGTTTACCTCCATTGATGACCAGGCGGCACAGGTCTGCGAGTACGTAAAGGCACACCTCGGTGGGCGGCTCGACTGCGCCTACGGGCTCTCGCTGGGCGGAAAGATTCTGTCGCGCGTCATGGAGCGTGGCGACATCGTCATCGACCACGCCATCCTGGATGGCGCACCGCTGCTGCCCCTGCCGCGCTGGATGGTAGGTCCCTTGCGGTATCTGCAAGCGTTCAACGTGTGGACCTGCTATCGCTGGCCCGGCTTCTGGAAACGGGTGTTCCCCACCCACTATTTTGCCGTATTGCTCGACGAGTGCAAGAAGGTCTATCCCTTTGGCGGAGCCGATGCGGTGCTCGACGGTTACCGGTCGGTATACACCAGCAAGCTGCACTCCATCACAGGGGCGGACATACACTACTGGTACAGTACGAAGGAGGCTTTTGTGGCCAAGCTGCAGGTGAAGCACTTGCGGACAATCTATCCCAAAGTACATGTGGAGGTGTTCCCGAAGATGAACCACGGGCAGCTCTTGATAGACCATCCCGACGAGGTGGCGCGAAGGATTACCTGGCTCGTGTCGATGGACACCGATACCCCACAATAGGGGTGTCGGTCGGTATTCTTCAATACCACAGTGTGTTATGCGTAATTACCGACACCTCAGCTAAAAACCCAGAACTTATCGTCCGAACAGTTTGTCTATGAGGTCGCGTCGTCCCATGCGGCGCAGCTCCTCCATGATGGCGCGGCGTGCCTCGGGCTTGTACCAGAAGAAGAACTGTCGCTGGGCCAGCTTGTCGCGTTGCGACTTGGCCGAGAAGATGGGCTGCAGCGTGTAGGGGTGCACGCCGGTGTACCATGCCTCGGTGCTCACGGTCATGGGGGTGGGGGTGAAGTCCTGCACCTGCTCCAGATGGAAGTCCATACGCTTGGTGAGCACAGCCAGCTCGGCCATGTCCTCGGCGGTGCAGCCGGGGTGGCTGCTGATGAAGTAGGGGATGATCTGTTGACGCAGTCCCTCCTCGCGGTTGATGCGGTCGAAGGTGCGCTTGAACTGCTCGAACTGACTGAACGAAGGCTTGCGCATCACGTGCAGCACGCTGTCCGAGGTGTGCTCGGGAGCCACCTTGAGGCGTCCGCTCACGTGGCGTGTGATGAGTTCGCGCGTGTACTCAGCCGCAGCGCGGTTCACCGCCTCGTCGTCGCTGCGGTGCTGCAGCAGGTCGTAGCGCACGCCGCTGCCTATGAAGCTCTTCTTCACCTCGGGCAGTGCGTCCACGGCACGGTAGATGTCGAGCAGAGGGCGGTGGTCGGTGTTGAGGTTGGGGCACACCTTGGGGTGTATGCACGAGGGGCGCTTGCAGCGGGCACACAGTGCCTTGTCCTTTCCACCCATGCCGTACATGTTGGCCGAGGGGCCGCCGAGGTCGCTCAGGTAGCCCTTGAAGTCGGGCAACTGGGCGATGGCCTTCACCTCTTTCAGGATGCTCTCCTTGCTGCGGCTTACGATGAACTTGCCCTGATGGGCCGATATGGTGCAGAAGGCACAGCCTCCGAAGCATCCGCGGTGGATGTTCACCGAGTGCTTGATCATGTCGTATGCGGGGATGCGCTTGCCCTTGTATCGGGGGTGGGGCAGTCGCGTGTAGGGCAGGTCGAAGGAGCGGTCTATCTCCTCGGTCGTCATGGGCGGATAGGGTGCGTTGACTACGACGTACTTGCCTTCTACCTCTTGGATGAGGCGCGAAGCATGCAGCTTGTTTGACTCCTCTTCGATGTGGCGGAAGTTGGCTGCCTCGGCACACTTGTCGCGCAGGCACTCCTCGTGGCTGTTGAGCACGATGTCGTCGGGTGTGATGCCGCCGGGAATCTCCTCCTTGCTATTATATAGGATGGCAGTTTGAGGAAATTGAAAATTGGAAATTGAAAATTGAGAGTTTGCCTCCGGAGTAATGGCGCCTTGCTGACATGAATTTTCAATTTTCAATTTTTCATTTTCAATTTGTTGTAATTGCCTGGCAATGGCAACAATGGGTTTCTCGCCCATGCCATAGACAAGGATGTCGGCACCGCTGTCACACAGGATGCTGCGGCGCACCGCGTCCTGCCAGTAGTCGTAGTGGGTAAGACGGCGCATCGATGCCTCGATGCCTCCGAGCACTACGGGGACGTCGGGGTAGAGGCGCTTGAGTATCTGAGTGTATACGATAGACGGATATTCAGGGCGCAGGTCGTGGCGTCCGTCGGGTGTGTAGGCATCTTCGGAGCGCAGGCGTTTGTTGGCGGTGTACTTATTGACCATCGAGTCCATGCACCCGGCAGTGACACCAAAGAAAAGGCGCGGGCGTCCCATCTTGCGGAAGTCGCGCAGGTCGTCACGCCAGTTGGGTTGCGGCACAATGGCTACACGGAAGCCTTCGGCTTCGAGGATGCGGCCTATCACAGCGGCGCCAAACGACGGGTGGTCTACATAGGCGTCGCCCGAGAAGAGTACCACATCCACCTCGTCCCATCCGCGCAGCTCCATCTCCTTGCGCGTGGTAGGAAGAAAATCCGTCAGTTGAGGCATTACTCTTCAGTTTGGGGTTGTTCGTGACTTGCGAGCCACTCATTGTATACTGCGATGAGGGCATTGAGTCCGAAAGCCTTCATGTTGTTGTGGTAGATGACATCGATGCAGAGGTCCAGGAGGTCCTTGCTGCCGTCTTGCGCTACGATAAGTGAGCGGAGGGTGAGTTTCAGTTTGTCAAGCACATCTTCGTCCACGATACCGTTGCTGTCTACCAGTCCACTGAACAATTGGTATTTCTCAATCGTGAGCAGATGTTCCTCTGTGATTTCCATGCTGCGTGTTCCGCTCTTGTTAGTCTTGATGGTGTACATATGTTGCAATTTGTTTAGAGTTTAGCGTATAGTGTTCCTTGTCCACGTCAAACGTTAATCGTTAGTACTCACAATTTCTTCATATAGGCACGGCGGCGCTTGTGGTTCTCGCGTTCAAAATACTCCCATTGTGCCTGCATCTTGGTGTTTGACTCCAACTCGGGATTACTTTCCGAGTATCTGTAGCCCAATTTGTTGTGCATAGGGATGATGTCGGCAAACAGCAGTGCCACGGCACCTTTACCTTGATATTCAGGCTTTACGGCCACGAGGAGCATCTCGGTCATCTGCGTATCGTTCCATTTGAGTGCCTTGATCAGATGCCACCAACCGAAGGGGAACATGAAGCCCCTTGCCTTCTGGAAAGCTCTGGCCAATGAGGGGAGCAGGATGCCGAAGCCTACGAGGTTGTCATCCTTGTCCACGATGAGGGGTACCAGACGCAAGTCGAGTAATGGGAGGTACATGGCAATGTATTGCTGTATCTGTCTGGGCGACAGTGTCGAAAAACCATATAGTTCGGCATACGCCTCGTTGAGCATCTCGAAAATCTGCACGCCACGTTCGCGGGCCAGCTTGCGGTGCGAAGTGTATTTCACGACACGCAGGCCGAACTTCTCCTGCACGATGCGCGTGATGCGGGCATGCTTCGCAGGTAACTCCTCGGGTGCGGTAAGCATGTATTCCAACCAGTCGGCATCCTTGGTGAATCCCATACGTTCCATGTGCTTGGGGTAGTAGGGATAATTGTATATGGTGGCGATGGTGCTTATGCGGTCAAATCCTTCGATGAGCATTCCTTCGGGGTCAAAGTCGGTGAAGCCCAAGGGGCCCTGGATCTCGTCCATGCCGCGTTCCTTGCCCCATTGTTCTACGGCAGCGAACAAGGCGTCCACCACCTCCGCGTCGTCAATGAAGTCTACCCAGCCGAAGCGCACCGCCTTCTTGTTCCATGCCGAGTTGGCCTTATGATTGATGATGGCCACGATGCGTCCCACGACCTTGCCCTCACGGAGAGCGATGAAAGGCTGTGCTTCGCAAAAATCGAAAGCGGCGTTTTTTGTCGGGTCGAGTGTATCCCTCACGTCGCTGTACAGGTCGGGTACAGCGTACGGAGAGTCCTTGTACAGCTCATAGTTAAAGCAGATAAACTGCTTCAACTCCTTCTTCGTAGCTACAGGTTTGACGGTCACGTGCATTGATGTGTTCTTCCTGAAATGTGTAGTCGTTAATATAATTGTTGTAAAGGTAACAATTTTTCACGATAAAATGCTCAATGGCGATGAATTATTGTGTTTTTCCTTGTCGAATGGCTGTAAACGGCATAATACAAGGAACGCGCAAGGCTATACCTCGCGCGTTCCTTAAATAATATATACTCGTTAATCGTGTTTCGCCAACGCTTTTTTATGCGTCGATATTGGCGTATGTCGCGTTCTTCTCGATGAACTCACGACGCGGACCTACATCCTCGCCCATGAGCATAGAGAATACATAGTCGGCTGCCGCGGCATTTTCGATGGTCACCTGCTTGAGCAGGCGTGTCTCGGGATTCATAGTCGTCTCCCACAGCTGCTCGGGATTCATCTCACCAAGACCCTTATAGCGCTGGATGGTGATGCCGGCCTCGCTGCCGTTACCGAACTCGGCGATGAAGCGGTCCTTGTCGGCCTCATCGTAGCAGTAACGCTTGTTCTTACCCTTGCTGCAGAGGTAGAGGGGTGGCGTAGCGATGAAGAGGTGTCCGTTCTCGATGAGTTCGGGCATGTAACGATAGAAGAGGGTCATCAAGAGGGTGTCGATGTGTGAACCATCGACGTCGGCATCGGTCATGATGATGGTCTTGTAGTAGCGCAGTTTCTCATAGTTGGCCTCCTTGCTGTTTTCGGGGTTGAGGCCGAAGCGTACGCCCAAAGCCTGTATGATGTTGTTTACCTCCTCGTGTTCGAAAGCCTTGTGCCACATTACGCGTTCTACGTTGAAGATCTTACCGCGGATGGGAAGGATAGCCTGTGTGATACGTGAGCGTCCCTGCTTGGCCGAACCGCCGGCCGAGTCACCCTCGACGATAAAGAGTTCGCAGTTCATGGGGTCCTTGTCAGAGCAGTCGGCCAGCTTGCCGGGCAATCCGCCGCCGCTCATGGGGTTCTTGCGCTGTACACTCTCGCGTGCCTTGCGGGCAGCGATACGTGCCTGTGCGGCGAGCACCACCTTGTCTACAATCATCTTAGCCTCCTTGGGATGCTCCTCGAGGTAGTTGGTCAAGGTCTCGGCCACGGCCTGCTGTACAGCACCTGCCACTTCAGAGTTGCCGAGCTTGGTCTTGGTCTGTCCCTCGAACTGGGGCTCGGCTACCTTAATGGAGATGACGGCTGTGAGACCTTCGCGGAAGTCCTCACCGGCAATCTCCACCTTGGCCTTCTCCAATGCCTTGGTGTCCTCGGCATACTTCTTGAGGGTGCGGGTCAGCGCGGTACGGAAACCGGCAAGGTGAGTACCTCCTTCTATGGTGTTGATGTTGTTGACGTACGAGTGGATGTTCTCAGAGTACGAAGTGTTGTACATGATGGCCACCTCGATGGGTACACCCTGCTTCTCGGTGTTGAGGTAGATGATGTCGTTGAAGAGGTGCTCACGTGATGAGTCCACGAAGCGGACAAACTCCTTCAATCCCTCCTCAGAGTGGAAGGTCTCGGTGCGCACGTTGCCCTCCTCGTCCTTTTCGCGCAGGTCGGTGAGGGTGATGGTGATGCCGGCATTGAGGAATGCCAATTCACGCATACGGTTGGCAAGGATGTCGTAGCTGTATTCGTGAGCGGTGAAGATTGAACGGTCGGGCCAGAACTGCTGACGTGTACCGGTGCGGTCGGCATCGCCTACGGTCTTCACGGCGTAGAGAGGCTTACCGCATGAGTACTCCTGCTGAAAAATCTTGCCGCCACGGAACACCTGGGTCATCATGTGGGTAGAGAGTGCGTTTACGCACGATACACCTACACCGTGCAAACCACCGGATACCTTGTATGAACCCTTGTCGAACTTACCGCCGGCGTGGAGCACAGTCATTACCACCTCAAGGGCTGAGCGCTGCTCTTTCTCGTGCCAGTCTACGGGAATACCACGGCCGTTGTCCTGTACGGTAATCGAGTTATCTTCGTTGATATATACCTCGATGTGGCTGCAATAGCCAGCGAGGGCTTCGTCGATAGAGTTGTCCACAACCTCATATACAAGGTGGTGCAGACCCTTGGCGCTGATGTCGCCGATGTACATCGCAGGGCGCTTACGTACGGCCTCCAGACCTTCAAGCACCTGGATGTTTTCCGCCGAGTAATTGCTCGCTGCATTTGCTTTGATTTCTTCGTTTATTTCCATGTTTTGTCGATAATTTCTTTTTCATAAGACTCCCTTTTTTAGAGGTGCCCTAAAACTGAACAAAATTACGATAATTTTCGGAGAATCACAAATATATTCACAAATTTCCGAGTATCAGGCCATGCTGACATAGATTAAGTTTGGCAAAGTCGAATGAAATGCCCATTATCAACGAATGAAATGCGATGAGGGTGCATATCTTATGGCATGGCCCTCAATATCTCACGCTTGCCGCCGACGGGGCCTGCGAGGCGCTCTACAGTGAATCCTACGGATTGCAGCAGGCGACGGATGGCACCCTTAGCGCAGTAGGTGGTGAGCACGCCTCTCGGGCGCATGGCTTCATGTATGCGGGCAAAGACCTCGGGGCTCCACATCTCGGGCTGCTTCTCGGGGGCGAAGGCGTCGAAGTAGACGATGTCGATGTCGTGGGGCAGCGGAGCGGTGAGGAGGTCGCAGCAGCGCTTCTCGATGGTGAAGTGGGGTGTGATGGCCGTGGGCTGCTCCCACGGTGCGGCATGGAGAGCGGCAAAGAGCTGGGCATCAACAAGCGTCCCGTAGCCCAGGCGCTCCACCAATGAGGAATCTACGGGGTATTTCTCCAAGGTGATGTAGTGCACGGGGTGTTCGACCGTGGCGGCCATGGCGGTGACGGCGGCATTGAGGCCGGTGCCGAAGCCTACCTCGAGCAAGCGCAGGGGACGATGCGCAGAGCGCTCGGAAGCATACCGGTAGGCGCAGTCGCGGTAGATGTGGAGCGCCTCGGTGTAGGCGCCCTTTACGGAGTGGTAGTGCTCGTCGAGCGCGGGCACGAAGAGCGTGGCGGAGCCGTCGTCGGTATGTTGTATCTCGAGGTGGGGCATAGTGTGGATTGCTTATGACGCTTATTCTTTGAGTCTAAAGGTCACAGGGAAGGAAAACCTCGTACGGATGGGTTTCCCGGCAAGCCTTCCCGGCCTCCATTTGGGCATACTCCGCGCTATACGGATGGCCTCGGCATCGAGCTGCGGATCTACGGGCTTCATTACCTGTTCTTCGGTGAGAGCACCATCCTCCTCCACAATAAATCGCACGATCACACGCCCTTGAATGCCTCGGCTTTTGGCCTCTTGCGGGTAGCGGGTATTCGCCTTTATATGCTCCATCAAGGCTTTCACTCCGCCAGGGAATTCGGCCTGTTGTTCGTAGGTAACAAATGCCCCCTCGAGTTCCGATTCATATTCGACGACTTCCGCATCAGCGTTTCCGGGTTTGTTGTCTATTGTCCGTAGTCGCTCCGTACTGCCTTTATGAAACCAATGCTGCCTCAGTGTCTCGGTTACTTCATCATAAGATTTTCCCTTGACGTGATATACAATGGCACCATCCCTGCCCAGCTCTCCGTACTCGTCTCTTGCCACGTAATGCACCAGCGTGTCGGTATCGGCAATGTCATCAAGCGATAGCCCGAACGGTTTGAGGTAGTCAAACTCGATGACGGCAAGGGGTAAGTAATTGAGTTGCTTTCCCTCGGCAATGATTTTCGCCTCATCGGCGAAGATGAGTACGATGAGCGGCTTCTTCTTGGCTTCCTCTATCGTCGGGCCTTTAGGTTTGTGACTTTCGGTAACCTTTTGGGTTATGCTATCGGGAAGGACGAAACTTACGGGCAGGGTGTAACGCACATTCCAAGGCCGTCCTCTGAACGCACCGGGCTTCCACCTCGGCATGTTGCGTATCAGGCGGATGGCCTCACCATCGAGTTGGGGGTCAATGGACTTTACCACACACTCTTTGCAGACATGGCCTGTACTGTCTACAGTGAACTGCACAATCACGCGCCCCGCGACGCCCCTGTCCATAGCCTCCTGAGGGAACTGCCTGTTGCTCTTAATATACTCCAGCATGGCTTCGTTTCCACCGGGGTATTCGGGATACGTCTCCCATTCTACAAACACCCCCTTCTGGGCTACCGAGTCGTCATCTGCTATTAGGACGCTGTCAGCGGCAATGCCTTGGTTATCTACGGTGAAGTGATTTGCTTGTGTGCCATAAGTCCCCAGTATCAGTGCGGCAACTGCTGTCAGAAATTGTCTTGTCTGTCTCGTGGTAGCCATCTTTGTGTGTTCTCCTGTCTTTTTGATTCTTCACTGCAAAAATAGAGTTTCCTCACGACAAGAACAAGTTGCAAGCTGTTTTTATGCCCAACGCTTTCGAAAAAGGCGAATATATTTGTTAGTTCGCTAAAAATGTATTACTTTTGCACCCGCTTTCGCGCAATCGCTGTCATAGGAAGAGTAACTTGATATGTTGCGTTGGGACGATATAACAATTTAATTATTAAAACTAATGGATTTAATTAAAATTGCTGAAGAAGCATTTGCTACCGGTAAAGAGGGTCAGGTTCCCGCATTCAAGGCTGGTGACACCGTAACCGTAGCGTATCGTATTGTCGAGGGTAACAAAGAGCGCGTGCAGCTCTACCGCGGTGTGGTAATCAAGATTTCAGGTCACGGCTACAACAAGCGTTTTACTGTTCGTAAGATGTCTGGTACTGTAGGTGTTGAGCGTATCTTCCCCATCAACTCACCGGCTATCGACAGCATCGTAGTGAACAAGGTTGGTAAGGTTCGTCGCGCTAAGTTGTACTACCTCCGCGCTCTTACCGGTAAGAAGGCTCGTATCAGAGAGAAACGAGTTATCACCAAGCAGGATTAACATTACGTTATTGCGAAATAAAAAAGGTGCTCCATTCGGGGCACCTTTTTTATTGGTTTCAAAAATTAGAGCTGTCTGACAGAAAAATCAGACAAAGAGAAAAAATAAATTGGACAAAGAGATTAGAAAAATTCTCTTTGTCCAATTTTCATATTGAGTACTCCCAATTTTCTTCGTGGGTTCACCCATTTTCGCTCGTGGGTATATCCGATTTTTATCATCGGTATGCCCGTTTTTTTTCGCAGGCTCAATAATCCCTTAAAAACAAGTCTTCCGAAATCAGCTGACCAGTTGACCTGAGGTGTTATACCTTGTTGATTATCTTTGAGTTAATGCGGTCAGCTGTAGCTGGCCGAGGTGGGTGTTGCGCTGACCTTTACCTCCGTTTTTTACACATAGCCAGTCAGCTGTCTGTCAGCTCTGGTCAGCAGGGTTGACCGTCATTGTGTGCTTATTTCCAGTAAGTTGCATCGGCAAGGTCAGCTGGTCAACTGATTTCGGGAAACTGTTTTATTGCACGCTT
>JBGVOS010000098.1:0-2588 GCA_045126595.1 Bacteroidaceae bacterium
CCAGCGGATGAGAACATCCGCTGGAACGACTCGAAAATCTTTGACAGATATAGACATAGTACCCCCTCCGCTCCATTACGTTGACACTTCATTACGCTCGTCCCCCTTAAAGAGGGACAGTGCTTTTTCACTTGTAGCTACAACAAAAAAAGCAGTTGCTCGCCGAGAAACAACTGCTTTTATATACAAACTGGATGCAGCAAAGCTACGCGGGCTGCAGGTCGAGCGTGCGCAGCTCCTCTTTGATGCCATTGAAGAAGATGCCGGTGGCATCGTAGATGGGATAGTAGAGGACCGAAGCCTCCTTCTTCTCTTCGGAGATCAATCCGTCGTGCTTGTCGAAGAACTCGATGCCGGTAATGACGATACCAGCAAACAGGGCAAACTTAAGCACGCCCACGAGGCCGCCAAGGAGACGGTTTACCCACCCGAGGCAGATGGCCTTGAGCAGCTTCGACACGAGCCATCCCACCAGATTGAAGAGCAGGGGCACAACAACCAGAATCAGCACGAAGGCGGTGATGTGAGCCGCCTTGACAGACATTCCAAAGGTGGTGGTGACCCACGCCCCTACGGGCATATAGAAGGCGCGGCCGAGAAGCAAACCGCCGATGAAGCCAGCAAGGCCTGCCACCTGCTTCACCAATCCGTCGCGCAGGCCGCTGATGAGGCCCAAGGCGAGGAAGACGGCGATGATAATATCAATTGTTTCCACGTTTTTTGAGTGAAGAGTGAAAAGTTAAAAGCGAAGAGTGAAAGGTGAAGAACTAAGAGTTGCCGTCCGGATGGATACACATCGCACAGCCTCCCTCTTAACTCTTAACTATTCACTCTTCACTATAAAATTACAGTGTCGCTTTCACCTCAACGGTCTTGAAGGTCTCGATGATGTCGCCCTGCTTGATGTCGTTGCAGGCCACGAGCGAGATACCGCACTCGAAGTTGGTACCTACCTCCTTCACATCGTCCTTGAAGCGCTTGAGGGCATTGATATCGCCCGTAAAGATAACGATACCGTCGCGGATGAGGCGTGCACGGTCAGAGCGTGTCACCTTACCCTCGCGTACCATAGCACCGGCAACATAACCCACCTTGCTAATGTGGAATACCTCGCGCACCTCGATGGTAGAGGTAACCTCCTCCTTGATGGTGGGAGCAAGCATACCCTCCATGGCAGCCTTCACCTCCTCGAGTGCATCGTAGATGATGCTGTAGAGACGGATGTCGACACCGGCATTCTCGGCATACTTGCGGGCAGCCTGTGAGGGGCGCACCTGGAAGCCGATGATGATGGCCTGCGATGCCGAAGCAAGGGTAACGTCCGACTCGGAGATCTGACCCACGGCCTTGTGGATGACGTTGACCTGAATCTGCTCGGTAGAGAGCTTGATGAGCGAGTCGCTGAGTGCCTCGATAGAGCCGTCCACGTCGCCCTTGACGATGATGTTGAGCTCCTGGAAGCTGCCCAGTGCGATACGGCGGCCCACCTCGTCGAGGGTGAGCATCTTCTGGGTGCGCAAACCCTGCTCGCGCTGCAGCTGCTCACGCTTGTTGGCAATCTCACGGGCCTCCTGCTCAGACTCGAACACGTGGAAGGCATCACCTGCCTGAGGTGCACCGTTGAGACCGAGGATAAGTACGGGCTCGGCAGGACCTGCCTCCTTGATGCGCTGGTTACGCTCGTTGAACATCGCCTTCACGCGGCCGTAGTGTGTACCGGCAAGCACAATGTCGCCCATCTTGAGCGTACCGTTCTGCACAAGTACGGTGGCCACGTAGCCACGGCCCTTGTCGAGCGTAGACTCGATGATGGAGCCCGTAGCACGCTTGTCGGGGTTGGCCTTGAGGTCGAGCATCTCGGCTTCGAGCAACACCTTCTCGAGGAGCTCCTCCACACCGATACCAGCCTTGGCTGAGATATCTTGTGACTGATATTTACCGCCCCAATCCTCGACGAGGAGGTTCATGTTGGCGAGCTGGCCCTTAATCTTCTCGGGGTCGGCATGAGGCTTATCAATCTTGTTGATGGCGAATACCATAGGTACGCCAGCAGCCTGGGCGTGGTGGATGGCCTCTTTGGTCTGAGGCATCACGTCGTCGTCGGCAGCCACGATGATGATGGCAATGTCGGTCACCTTGGCACCACGGGCACGCATAGCGGTGAAGGCTTCGTGACCAGGGGTATCGAGGAAGGTGATGTGACGGCCATCCTCGAGCTTCACGTTGTAGGCACCGATGTGCTGGGTAATACCACCAGCCTCACCAGCGATAACGTTGGCCTTACGGATATAGTCGAGCAACGAGGTCTTACCGTGGTCAACGTGCCCCATCACGGTCACGATGGGAGCACGGGGCTGGAGGTCTTCCTCGCGGTCGGCCTCTTCAGAAATAGCCTCGGCAACCTCGGCGCTGACAAACTCGGTAGTGAAGCCGAACTCCTCGGCTACGATATTGATAGTCTCGGCATCGAGGCGCTGGTTGATAGACACCATCATACCGATGCTCATGCAGGTACCGATAACCTGAGTCACGCCCACGTTCATCATGTTGGCCAACTCATTGGCGGTAACGAACTCGGTGAGCTTGAG
>JBGVOS010000099.1:0-6152 GCA_045126595.1 Bacteroidaceae bacterium
CCTGCTCGGGCTCGGTGAAGCGTGCCTTGAAACTGCTCGCTTCGGCCAAGAAACCGCTCATCATCCTCGGCAAGGGGGCCGCCTATGCGCAGGCCGAGAATCAGGTGCGCACCTTCATCGAAGAGACAGGCATACCTTTTCTCCCCATGTCAATGGCCAAGGGCCTCATGCCCGACGACCATCCCCTGTGTGCCGCCTCGGCGCGTAGCCTCGTGCTCGGACAGGCCGATGTGGTGATGCTCGTAGGTGCCCGCCTCAACTGGCTGCTCACGCATGGCAAGGGCAAGAAGTGGAACCCCGAGGTGCAGTTCGTCCAGCTCGACATCGAGCCCGAAGAAATGGACAGCAACCGTCCCATCGTTGCTCCTGTGGTGGGTGACATCGCCTCGTCGCTCGAGGTGATGATAGCCAAGATGGACAACTTCAACATCCAGTGTCCTAAGGAGTGGCACGATGCCATCGATGCCGCCCGCAAGGCCAATGCTGCCAAGATGCAGGCCAAGCTCACCACCATGACTTCTCCCATGAACTACTTCAACGCCCTCAAGGCGGTGAGCGATGTGATGGCCAACTACAAGGACATCTATGTGGTGAACGAGGGGGCCAACACGCTCGATGACACGCGTAATGTCATCAACATGTATCACCCGCGCCTTCGTCTCGATACGGGCACATGGGGTGTGATGGGCATCGGCATGGGCTATGCCATCGGTGCAGCGGTCACGGGCGGAAAGCCTGTCATCGCCATTGAGGGCGACAGTGCCTTCGGCTTTAGTGGCATGGAGATTGAGACCATCTGCCGCTACCAGCTGCCCATCACCATCGTGGTGTTCAACAACGGAGGCATCTACCGTGGTAACGACCCCAACCTCGGTGGTGGCCCCGACCCGTCGCCCACATCGTTCACTCCCGATGCCCGCTACGACAAGCTGATAGAGGCTTTCGGCGGCGCGGCCTTCCACACCACCACGCCCGATGAACTGCGCAATGCGCTGTCTGCGGCCCTTGCCTCGCGCAAGCCCTCGCTCATCAACTGCGTCATCGATCCTGCCGTGGGTACCGAGAGCGGGCATATAGGAAATCTGAATCCGAAGACGGTGGCCTCCCCCGCCCCTCCCAAGGAGGGGTGACTTGCTGCAGAGCCAACAGAGAATAATTACTAACCCTAAAAACTTTCCCCACAATCCTCCTGGAGGATGGGGACTCCTTCCGCGATGTCTACATCACCCCTCCTTGGGAGGGGCAGGGGGGAGGCCTTATCTCCTTGGGAGGGGTTAGGGGAGTCCCCTACTATCATGTTCGACATCCTCATCAAAGACATCCTCCCCATCTTCGTCATCATGGCGTTGGGGTATGCGGCAGGCAAGCGCGGTGTATTCACTGCAGCCAATGCACAGATATTCAATAAACTTGTGCTCACCTATGCCCTGCCGGCAGCGTTGTTTGTATCTATCGTCAAGGCCGACCGCGCCATGCTCTTCGACGACGCCAAGCTGCTCATCATCAGCCTTGTCGTGCTCGTGGGCCTGTTCCTCTTGTCCTATGTCTCTACCTACAAGATTTTCAAGCACACCAAGAGTGAGGCTGCCGTGAGCGCCCTCATCACCGGCTCGCCCACCATCGGCTTCCTCGGCTTTGCCGTGCTCGAGCCCATCTATGGCAGTACGGCTGCTACGGGACTTGTCGTGGCCATCGTCTCCATCGTGGTCAACGCCATCAGTATCCCTATCGGTATGGCGCTGCTCAATGCGGGCTCCAGTGGTGCGGGCAAGGCGCAAGATGGTGCCAAGAAGGGCAACCCTGTGCTCGAAGCCTTGAAGGCTCCCGTCTGCTGGGCTCCCATCCTGGCCGTGATACTGGTACTGTGTGGCATTAAGTTTCCCGCCATCCTTGATCCCAACTTTGAACTCATCGCCAAGGCCAACTCCGGTGTGGCCGTCTTTGCTGCGGGCCTGACCCTCTCGGGACTCAAGTTCCAGCTTGACAAGGAGGTTATCTACAATACCTGCTTCAAACTCCTCCTGATGCCTGCCGTGCTGCTCATCGTCGGTCTCATCTTCAAGATGGAACCCATGAAACTGCAGATGATGGTGCTTGCCGGTGCTCTGCCTCCCGCCTTCTCGGGCATCATCATCGGCAGCCGCTATCAGCAGTATGTACGCACGGGTACCTCCACACTGGCCTTCAGCATCCTTATGTTCGTGCTCACTGCCCCCTTGTGGATATGGATCACGCGCCTTGTGGCGTGAGCACTCCGAATCAAAGAATAATAGTCAGGCTACCCTTGCGGGTGGTCTGACTATTATTCTTTATATGATTCGTGCAGAGAGCTAGTGCCCCACTCCCGAGCAGCAGGATATGGTTTCAGCAGTCTACTGAAAAACCAACCGAAGTTATAGAATTTCGATATTTGCACATAGATATCCAGAAGCGAACCTTTAAGTGAGTGAGCATCCAATATTTCAGTGTTCGTTGCAAAAAATATCGAAGTACTTCATGTTTTTCATTCGCTTATTGTATCTTTGTCAAAAAGAATGATGGTAGGAGTATGAAAAGATACTTGATAGGTTACGACATAGGCAGCTCGTCGGTGAAGGCGAGCCTCGTGGAGGCCGAGAGTGGGCGGTGCGTGGCATCGACCTTCTATCCCAAGACAGAGGCTCCCATTATTGCGCTACAGCCAGGATGGGCTGAGCAACACCCCGACAGTTGGTGGCAGTACCTGAAGGAGGCCACGGCAGATGTCATGCGTTCCGCACAGGTTAGAAGTGATGAAGTGGCAGCCATAGGCTTATCGTACCAGATGCACGGATTGGTATGCGTGGACAGACAAGGACGAGTTCTGCGCCCCGCCATCATATGGTGCGACTCGCGTGCCGTTCCCTACGGGGAGCGTGCCTTGACTGCTATAGGAGAGGAACGGTGCCTCGGTCATCTGCTCAACTCACCGGGTAACTTCACCGCTTCGAAGTTGGCTTGGATCAAGGAGCACGAGCCCGAGCTATATGTCCAAATAGACAAGGTGATGCTTCCAGGCGACTACATCGCCTTGCGGCTCACGGGAGAGGTACGCACTACAGTGTCGGGACTGTCCGAGGGTATCTTCTGGGACTTCAAGCAGAATACTCTGTCTGTCGACGTGATGGAACACTACGGTTTTGACGCGTCGGTGATGCCAGCACTATGCCCCACCTTTGGTGTGCAGGGCGAGGTGACGGCGACTGCAGCTGCTGAGCTTGGGCTTGCAGCGGGTATTCCTGTGACCTACCGCGCGGGCGACCAGCCGAATAACGCACTGTCATTGGGTGTGCTCGAGCCGGGCGAGATAGCCTCTACGGCAGGAACCTCGGGTGTGGTATACGGTGTGCTGGGTGAGGTGGCTTACGACCCCAAGTCGAGGGTGAATACCTTCGCGCACGTGAACCACACTGCGGAGCACACTCGTCTAGGAGTACTCCTCTGCATCAACGGCACAGGTATTTTGAACTCGTGGCTGCGACGCAACATACTGCCCACACTCTCTTACGACGAGATGAACGACATAGCCTCAACGGCACCCATTGGAGCAGATGGTCTCTCGATACTTCCTTTCGGCAATGGAGCCGAGCGAGTGCTCGAGAACGGCGCTCCGGGTTGTAGCTTGCACGGGCTGAACTTCAACACCCACCAGCGTGCTCACATATTGCGTGCCGCACAGGAGGGTACTGCATTTGCCTTCAAGTATGGCATCGAGGTGATGGAGCAGATGGGTATGGAAGTAACGAAGATACGTGCCGGATTGGCTAATATGTATTTGAGCCCTCTTTTCCGCCAGACGCTGGCCAATGTCACGGGTGCTACCATCGAATTGTGTGATACCGATGGCTCTGTAGGCGCAGCACGCGGTGCGGGCATTGGCGCGGGTATATATAAGGACACAGCCGAGGCATTTTCCACTCTACAGCTACTGGCCGCTATAGAACCTCGCGCTACAGAGGTCGGTGCTACATGCGAAGCGTATGAACGCTGGAAGGAGAATATTTAAACTCCGAGCAAAAATCATAAACACTAAACTATAAACCCACATACATCATGGCAAAAGAATATTTCCCAGGAATCGGTAAGATCAAATACGAAGGACAAGAGAGTAGAAACCCTATGGCATTCCGCTACTACGATGCCGAGAAGGTTGTTATGGGTAAGAAGATGAAGGATTGGCTTCGCTTCTCCATGGCATGGTGGCATACGCTATGTGCCGAGGGTAGCGACCAATTTGGCGGAGGCACCAAGGACTTCCCTTGGAACACTGCTACAGACCCCATACAGGCTGCCAAGGACAAGATGGACGCGGGCTTCGAGTTTATGCAGAAGATAGGCATCGGGTACTACTGTTTCCACGATGTGGACCTTGTAAGTGAGGGCAACAGCATTGAGGAGTATGAGGTCAATCTCAAGGAAATAGTGGCCTATGCCAAGCAGAAGCAGCAAGAAACGGGCATCAAGCTCTTGTGGGGAACGGCTAATGTGTTCGGCCACAAGCGTTACATGAATGGTGCGGCTACTAACCCCAACTTTGATGTTGTGGCACGTGCTGCCGTACAGATCAAGAACGCCATCGATGCTACTATCGAACTGGGTGGCGAAAACTACGTCTTCTGGGGCGGACGCGAGGGATATATGAGTCTGCTCAATACTGATCAGCGACGCGAGAAGGAACATCTAGCCATGATGCTCACCAAGGCGCGCGACTATGCCCGTGCCAAGGGTTTCACTGGCACGTTCCTTATTGAACCCAAGCCCATGGAACCGACCAAGCACCAGTACGACGTGGACACGGAGACTGTCATCGGCTTCCTCAAGGCACACGGCCTTGACAAGGACTTTAAGGTAAACATTGAGGTGAACCATGCTGCACTTGCGGGACACTCCTTCGAACACGAACTGGCCGTAGCCGTCGACAATGGCATGCTGGGTTCTATCGATGCCAACCGTGGCGACTATCAGAATGGTTGGGATACCGACCAGTTTCCCATTGACAACTACGAGCTCACACAGGCCATGATACACATCATACGCAATGGCGGATTCGGCACAGGTGGCACCAACTTTGACGCCAAGACACGACGCAACTCGACCGACCTGGAGGATATCTTCATCGCCCACATCGCAGGTATGGACGCTATGGCACGTGCACTGGAGTCGGCGGCACGAATGCTCGAGGAGTCTCCTTATTGTCAGATGTTGGCACGGCGATACGCCTCATTCGACTCGGGCGAGGGAAAAGCTTTTGAGGAGGGAAAGATGGGAATCGAGGAACTTGTGGCCTACGCCAAGCAGCATGGCGAGCCGCAGCAAATCAGCGGCAAGCAGGAGTTATACGAGGCGATACTCAACATGTACTGCTAATGCATGTCCTACACCTGCCGGCAAACAACGTAGGCATGATGGCGGGTGTGGGGATGTATGGGAGTCAGGGGATGATAGCCCGAAACGTACTTACCCTCTCGATACACGGGAGGGTGTTTTTCTGTCTGCTCTCGATGGAATTGTTGTGTAGCTTCCTCGGAGGGAAAGGCTGTGACATGAAAGCTCCCCTCAACACCTGGGGCTAGAAGCTTGCGACGTACCTCGTGGGCGATGATGCCCATATTGAGGCGGAGATTAACTTCGACGCAGGGATGTAATTTAAGTTGGAATTTGGAATTTGAAAGTTGAGGGTTGAATTTCGCTTTTAGTTCTGAACGAACTTTGTCTGTTGTTCTCACCACCATCATGTCGATACCAAAGTAGAGGGGATAAAGGGTGGTGTTCCACTCTGTGGGGATGATGAGTTCGCTGTGATTGATGACCCAGTCGCGCACCTCGTGCAGAGAAGAGTGGGGAATATATTGGGAGAGTAGGGCCTCGATCTTCTCGTCTTCCATGAGGAGATTGCTCTCGTAGCGGCCGTGAGGGTTGGTATTGAAGAGCGAATAGCCGATGAAACGACACTGCCCCTCGCGGATGCAGAACTCCATAGCGAGGTCTTGCACCTTGTTATAATAGGGCTCGGCGGTGAGGTAGCCGTGACGACGGATGAGGGCATTGGACCAGTTCTCGACCTTGATTAAGGAGGGTGATGACAAGGCATCACACCGGAAGTTGTCGTCCTCGTTTATGTTCACATGCCTCAA
>JBGVOS010000100.1:0-37477 GCA_045126595.1 Bacteroidaceae bacterium
TATTAGTATCTTTAGATGCAATAACATTTCGGCGGGATGCAACACCCCCATATCGCCCTATACAATTACATTTTTGCCACCTGGCAGGTTTTCGGTCGCTTTGATACGATGGAGGACAGCACCATTGGAGTATTCTGATAGGCCTGTTCTCTCTGCTTTAACTAATCAGGGTAAACGCATCAGACTATTTTCGCATAAATGCTTGTATTTCTGCGTGAGGTTAATAAATTGATTCTCTGATAATAGGAGTATAATCTCCATAGATATTTCTAATGCGTCATAAATTCTGCTTGCAGGTAGAGAATTTTCTGACTGCAAGCAGAATGTTTTCTGGCTGCAAGTAGAAAGTACTATACCTGCAAATAGAAAAGTTTTTGCGTAGTTCCTTTGTCTGAAATTGAGAGGTTTGCAGCCGATTGTTTGCACCGCCCATTGCAATGGAGCTAACGCATAATCAGTGAATACAAAAAACTGCCAGGTGGAAAAAAGTAATTGTGTAGACCCTTATTCTTTCATTATGAGAACGTTGCAGCGGCGCTAAAGGAAAACCTGCCAACCCCCTTTGGCATATTCTTGGAGGCGAATGCAAAACCTGCCAAGGGGTGTTGGCATGAATTGTTGAAAAAGGTTTCGTCATCGTACACGCTTGCGTTTTATTAGCTTTAAAATAATTCACCATTCATAATTCATAATTTAGCGAAGCTCGTTGTTTCTGCAAACAGAGATAATAGGATGCGCCTCAGAAAAAAGTGAGTAAACTTGCTTTTTCGTTCGGCTTTCACTAAATTTGCAGCATCTCTCGCCGATACCTTAACTCATTTGTACGAATTAAGGTGGCAGGGCGGGGATGACATATAGGAAAAGGCGTTTACTTGACGCTTTGGTTTTGATGCTTCTGAACTTCGCAACTTCTTAAGGTTTGTCAAAAACAAAGCAACGGTGAATGTCTCATGGGTATGTTTTTCGTACTCCTTTGTTATATTAGTCGTGATGATTGGTGTAATGTAAGGTGCGTATATACATATCGGCGTGAGGCTTCGCGTTGCTCGTTTCGACAAACCGGGCAATGCGAAGGCCTAGAAGCATGAAGCGAGCAACAAGTGACTGGCTTCACGCTTTTTTTGTAGTAACTTGTCATTAGGAGCCAATGACAAAGATATTAGATTAAAATATATGTTTGGCTTTCCAAAACCAAGTTTTAGAGATTCCTTTAAGGTGGATGTCATGGGCAACATTCAACGACGACAGAATAGGTTAGGTCGTACAATGAATTTGTATGAACTAACCGAAGAATGTATTATGTATGCATGTGACATGTGCATTGAATTTTACAAGCAATCAGATGGGCTCCTTACTCCTGACTGGGTTACCCACATAGCAAAGGAAACTTGTGCTGTTTTCACTGAAGGGTTTGTAGAGTTTGGCACAACGCAGCATTTGTATTGTGCTAGGAAAATCATAGAACTTATGAAAGACATTCCTTCTACCGAGATGAAAGTTAACAGATATTATAACCGCATATAACAACTAAAAAGAATCATGATTACGTTAGACGAACTTAAACAGTTTTCATCAAAGGTGGATATGTCATTGCTGATGAAAATGATTCCCATGAAATCATCCATACAAAGGGATGTGTTGCCACTCCTTACCCGACAAGAAGAAATGGATATCGTAGCCAGCCGAAAGAATGAGCAAGTAATCAATAAACTTGCTCGGCTTGCTGCAGACCATTACCGTCAGTCTCCTAATAATGCAACAATGTATTGCCTTTGCATGTCTGTTGGTACAATAATAAAAGAATTTGAATGGGGAACTGAATATATTAAGCCCGAGGGTATGTATAAGTTGGCCCAGAAAATATATCAATATTAAAGTTTAAAGTCTATTATTTATGTACAATTCACTTAATCGAGACAGCCTACAGCGTATTCAAAACATCGCCAATGGCTTTAGGAGCTTTCCAGCTTATGCAGCTTATCGCATAAACTCTTACACCTATGATGCTATGGCTGGAATCCATGCATTAGAAATCACACGAGATGGACGTCCTATTAATCTCTTCTTGTTTTATCCGAGCACTAATGGAGATGGCAAAATAGGTTCGATTGCTGTTTATGGTGCCGGGCTACAAGGACACTACAATGCAATGCGTTCTTCAATGATGGCATTTGGTATGCCCATTTCTGATATCTCAATGGAATCGGGAATGGAACCTTTCGTTGACATTTATCTTGATTATTAACAACAAGTTTGTAAGGAGCAAACATTAAACACAAATTATGTCATTAGTAACACATGTATTTCACAGCCATAAAAGATTTGAGAGAGGAAAACTTGTATCTCACGACCATGTGGCGAGACGGGCAAATTTGAATTATGATGCGACAGGAAGCCAAGTGGAAATCTCTATTATTCCGACTCTAAGTCCCAAACGTGCATATCTAGTTCGCCAAGACTACTTTACTTTGTATTACAGAGGGGAGGATCCAGACTATCGTTTCGAGGTTGAATGTTGGCCAGACAATGGCACAATAAAAAGATTGTCCGTATTCAGGGATGATATGGGAGTTGAAATTCAATATATCAGCGACCATCAAGATGCACTTTGAGGATGTTTGACGAATTCTGAAGTAACTAAAAAGAAAAACTATGAAACTTACAGCTAATCTGAAAGAAGGATGGTCAAGTCGTACCATAACCATTGATGTTCCAACAGTTCAAAACCCTTTTCTGCCAATGCCATATGTGGATTCCAGATGGGCACGTCCTTATGTCTTTCATAATGTTTCAATTTATCCATTAGCAGAAGCTCATGATGTGCCCAATGATTTCAATCGTCTTGTAGCTTTAGTCAACTCGTCAACCGTTTCTGTGAAAATAGAAAAATACAAAGACGGATTATTGAAACTTGTGGATGAACATATCTCTAGATGTGGGCGCGTTCTCTTTTGTGACTTGTTGATGTATGTAGATTGTTTAGCTTATTTATGTTATGCGTCAGATTTGATGACAGAAGAGCAAATACAAAGCAATTATGCTTCATGGGCTAAATTTATTGTGGACAGAAGAAGAAGTTCTGTCAAATGCTCAGGGCGATGGGGAGTTAGTGATTTTACAGGCTCAGAAAATGAACGCGATCTAAACTCGTGCTTATAATCAACTTCTACAAACTTAATATTTAATACTATGAGTAATTTTTTTGGATTTGATACAGCCGATAGTTCTTACGATAAGCGTAGACATATCAATTTAGTTTACTATTCAATGATGTATTTACGTTTATTGAGTGGTAATAGTTTGGATATGGCAAATATCAAACGAATACTATCATCAAATAGCAGTAGTCTTACCAAAGCCAATATGATGCGTCAAGAAGTCTTGAGCGATTATGAGGTTTCATACTTGAACTATCTGCAAAAAAGATATGGTTTGCCTGAAAATGATTATGTTACCATCTTGGCTGGAGAGACATTAACCCAAGGAGTTGTTAAATCACCAGTAGGGTATACTTCTGAAAAGAACTGGGAGCTAATAATACAAATCATGTATTCTACAATGTTAAGTGGCCCTTCGTATCAGCATTTGGTCCAAAGATTGGTGAGCGAATTTCTTATACCTATTAGTTCCAGAATGAGAGGTATAAGATTGCAAAGTTCTACATTTCGCCTAATAAGCGAGAATATGAATTTCTGCTTGAATCAAGGGAAACGACAATGGTCTGACCTCCCTTACATTGAACGATATGTAATCAGTAGAATTATCTAATTTACATTTCTAAGTTTTAGTAAAATATGTATGGTGGAAATCGAGAAACTTATTTAGTAGTACAAAAAGACAATGATTATGGGACGATACTACTATCCAAATGCGATAGATGCACTTGATGCCAAGAAGCAATTTTTGAGAGAACATCACCGAAGAGCCAATCATTGTTTTCGAAATGATTCGGATGGTAATACAGGTTATGTACTCTTTGATACGAAAGAAGATGTAAACCAATGGTGGGAAGAGCAAACAGGGGAGTATTTTTACAAAGCCGAATACAAACCTGGTACCGTGTTTACCAAGTTTGATGCTATAAGAGAAATAGAAGATCTATATGGTGCAGAGATAAACTCTCTTCTAGCTCGTCGTGATATGTCACTACCAGTTCTTGCTATAGGCCTCTGCTCTGCTACGGCATTTGGTAATAGGATATTCTTGACCTTTGCAAAATCTGCTAAAGAAGAAGATATATGTTGGCGTTTCTACACCCATTACAATACAAGATGTTGGAGTGTATCACCGCAAATATCCAATACTCGTATTAGACAGGAATTGATAGACTTACTCTATAAATACTTTTACGAAGACAGGTTTAGGAAGAGAATAGAAGGTTCGAAGAACTTTCATGGTAACATGTAAAATTGAGAAAGGTAGAAAACATATGGAAGAACAAGAAAGAGAAACTCAAGAGTTTGTAAACCGAGTTTACAGCTTTGCTGCAAACCTAATGTTTGAACAGGAAAAAGCGCGACTGAAACGAAGCGTATATTAGTGGAAGAGGGACTGCGAGAAGAGGATGCCGAGGTGGTAGTGACCAACCTACAGAATCAATTGCAACAAGCCAAAAGTGAGGCTGGGAACAAGAATATGCTCTATGGAGCCTTGTGGTGTATAGGTGGCTTGGTGGTAACAGCCTTAACCTACTCGGCTGCAAGCGATGGAGGTACGTATGTGGTAGCATGGGGTGCCGTATTGTTTGGCGCAATACAGTTCTTCAAAGGTGTGTGGCAAAAGATATCCAAGTAGGTATTGTTAATGTGAAGTCGTAAAGATATGAAATGATAGTATTATTGTCACTTCATACATTAACCCTATCATTTCATACAGTTGAACGCGAAAGGCTTGGGGGAATGAAATGATTGGGCGAATTTTGTATAAAAATAAATATACGATGTATATGAAGAAAGTAGTATTAGCTATGGTAGTGGCGCTGATAGCCACAGCAAGTGTAAGCGCACAGAAGGTGAAGCGTCCCGACACGTATAACTACAATCGGGGTGTGGAGTTGCTCAACAATGGTGAATATGATGAGGGTGTAGAATACTTGGAATCGGAGTTGAGCGAAAACCCAAAGAATGGCTATGCATATATATGGATTGGTGCTGCAGAGTATGCCCAAGAAAACTATTCCAGTGCCTTGACAATAGTCAACAAGGGGCTGAACTTATTGCCCAAAAAGGACAAGGAGTATAGGGCTTTTGCTTATAATATGCGTGCAAGGTTGTACTATGAACTTGGTGAGGGGGATAAAGCGATAGTGGACTTTAATGAGTGTGTCGCGTTGCAGCCCGAAAATACGGACTTCCTGGAAGAACGGGCACAGATATACTATGAGCGTGAGGAATATGAACTGTCGGACAAGGATTACTTGAAGATTGTTGCGTTGGACGAGGGCAGTGTGATGGGCTATATGGGCATCGGACGCAATGCCATGATGCAGGAACGATATGACGATGCACTGAAGCAGTTTGACTACGTGGTGAAGATGGCCAGCGGCTATTCTTCGGGTTACTCGTTCCGTGCTGAAGCATATATGGAGAAGAAAGAGTATAGCAAAGCTGCAGAAGACATCGTGACTGCATTGGAAATCGATGGTGATAACAAAGCGTTTTTCTTGCTGAGCGAAATGGCAGATTCGGCCAAGATGGTGATGGAGGCCAAGTTGAGGGCAAAAAGTCTGAAAGACAAAAGTACTCCCGGCTGGCAGTTTTATCTGGGTGTGGTGAATGAACAGGTGAAGGATTACCCCAAGGCAATTGAGTATTACAAGAAAGCTTTGGATTTGTCTCTGGCTGCATACTATGCCTATCGTATATATTCATGTTACGAAGCGATGGGTAACTATCCTCAGGCGTTGGAGTATATTGACTACGCCATAGAGATGGACTCGACTGATATGAACGATCTATTGGCTAAGGCTGACTTGCTGTATTACATGGGTCGCACGGAAGAGTGTATACGGACAATTAATAAATATGTAGATAATGTTCCTGATTTCTTCTACGGATACTATCGCCGTGGGTTCTATAAGGATAACACGCGCGATGTAAAGGGAGCTATTGAGGATTATTCAATGGCCATAGCATTGAATCCCGATTATGCTTATGCCTGCCTTGGACGTGCTGATATGTATACATTGCAAGGCGATAAGGAGGCTGCAGAGGCTGACTTTCGCAAGGTGATAGAGATAGATACGGTACCTGACACTGGGGCATGTGCCATGTATGCTTACATGGAGTTGGGCGAGAAGGATAAGGCCAAGGAGTTTATGCAACGGGTAATCGATGAGAATCCAGAAGATAAAGGGGTGTACTATGATGCGGCATGTCTCTACTCGCGGATGGGCGAGAGGGAGGAGGCGGTCGTTTATCTGCGCCAGTCGTTCGAGAAAGGTTTCCATGACTTTGTGCATATCGACAATGATGACGATATGGATGCTATTCGTGATATGGAGGAGTTCAGGAATCTTATAGAAGAGTATAAAGAGAAATATCAGTGGAGCGTGGAGACCACGGGCAAGACCTTTGAGGAGGTAGTAGTGGAGGTCCCCTTCACAAAGGATGGGGATATGTGTATGGTGAAATGTACCATCAACGACCTCCCGCTGCACTTTATCTTCGACACAGGAGCAAGCATTATATCAATGTCAGACGTGGAGGCAACGTTTATGATGAAGAACGGCTACCTATCATCAGAGGATGTCATTGGAAAACAGCATTTTCTCACTGCCGACGGCAGTGTGAGTGAAGGCACGATACTTAACCTGCGCAATGTAAACTTCGGTGGAATTAACCTCGACAATATTCATGCCTCAGTAGTGAAGAACCAGCGTGCTCCGCTCTTGTTAGGGCAGTCGGTGATGCAAAAACTAGGACGCATAGAGATTGACAATGACAAGCGGGTATTGCGAATTACCTATAAAAAGGTGGTGAAGGAGTAAAATTACAGACAAATAGCTTAAGGCAATGAAAAGGATAGTATCGATAATGCTAGTAGCACTGTTAACCTCTGTGAGTGTGAGTGCACAATTGAAAAAACGTTTCGACACGGCTAACCTCAATCGAGGAATAGAGCTGGTAGACAAAGGTAAGTTAGATGAGGGATTGAAGTGCTTCGAGGCAGAACTGAAGGTGCACCCGAAGAACCCCTATGCACACTTCTATATGGCAACAGTATATATGGATAAGAAGCAGTATGACTATGCGATGACTGCTATAGATAAAGCTTTGAAGTATATGCCCAAGAGAAATAAGGAACTTAGGGGAATCTCACATGCTCTGAAAGCATGCTTACACGAGTCTTTCAAAGAGTGGGATGAGGCCGTCGAGCAACTGACATTATGCTTGAAGGTATTACCCGACGATGAAACTTCACTCCGAGATAGGACAGTAGCATACAAACAACGGGCAACGATGTACTATAAGTTGGGAAGGTACGACCTTGGAGATAAGGATTACGAGAAATATAAAGAGTTGAAAAAGGAAACAGGATTTGATTATTAAGTTACTAGAAGCAGAAAGGAATGAAAAGGGAGTGGTGTTTTGTATTGGTCATCGTACTACTTTGCTCGTGCTCAAATGGTAAATCGCCGAAAGTGGGTTCGGAACAGGGAACGAAAGTGCTGATTGAGCAACTGGAGCATACCTATCAGCAAGGAGATTGGGAAACTACGCTCTTGCTTATTGACAGCTTGCGCAAGATGGATGCGTATGGTAATATCCAGCCTATCGAGGCGGAATGCTACATAGGATTGGGTGATTATGACAAAGCCATAGCATTGCTCACCGATGTGGTGGAGGAGGGCACCGCACACAATCTTTACTACCATTACAATGCTTTGGGCACGGCATATTACTATAAGGGCGATTTAGACCAAGCTGCAGAGATGTATAAGAAGTCGATAGAGCTGCGCCCCACATACGCACGTCCCTATATACACTTGGGTAACCTATATGCACAGCAGAGAGACAAAGAGGAGAGTATAAGGTATTACCTGCAGGCAATAAATCTCTTTGCCGAAAATAGATTCTATGCCGAGGTAATAGAATATGCGAATATCGTGCTGGAAATGGATGCGACAAACATAGAAGCGCTGAACCTCAAGCAATATGCGTTATTCACAACTGGTGAGTATAGAGAAGCACTGACGATAGGAGGATATCTGGACGAATTGTTGGAGAAGCAGGGAGAATGGAACGAACGCCATATCAACTGGTTGTTTACTGGCCTTAGTGCTTACCAGTGTGGTAAATATACCCTTGCGCTTGAATTGATAGGCAATGCGATGAAATATCAAGAGGTGACCCAAATGTATGGTTGGCTTGGGCATTGCTACTTGTCTGCTGCATATACTAAACTTGGTGATGAAGATCTTGCAAAACAGGCTAAAGCAGCGGCAAAGAGTATCGATGCAGAAGGGGTGGATGAATGTATAAAAGAACTGCTTGCAGGGGGGGATACAGAATGACATATACTATGTCTCAATGATGCGGTGGACATCTCATCCACCGCTTCTTTTTTTACATCTCCGAAGTTTCAAGCGCTTTGAACAATAGAACACAGAATCTATTTGTGAAAAATTCATGGCCAATTTACGGCAATTGCCTTTAGCCCCTACGGGCGGCGAACTTCGTTTTATGTTCACAAGAGAAAAGGAATAGGGAAATCCTTGCAATCTTCCCGCCCAATCCCCAAGGCGGACGAAAAAAACGCAGCCATGAGGCATTAGAAAAATGCAAGAAGTTAGCAAAACGTGAGTTTTTGAGTTGATAAGTTTTTAAGTTCGAAAAGTCTATACCTCCGATTTCGATATAGTGTAAGCAAACCGTAGGGTTTGCCTAACATTATGTTACAATTTTTCTGTACAGGATTTCCGAGCGTTTCGTCGTAGAAGATTGTTGTCAGCATCCCGTCCCATCGAGACTACACGAAGCGCCCTCTGTTACCGTGGGAGTGCCTTCGGTGAAGTGCCCAGCATCGAAGTGCTTGAGCGAGATGGCTACGGAACCGTCTTCGCGCACGAAGCAGGGGATGCCTATGTTGCCGCGCTCGCGCACTTTCGTGAAGGCGGGGTGGTGGTCGCGCAAGGCGAGAAACTCCTTCAGGCTGCGTGCCTGGCGCCCTATGTCTATCAACTCATAATCAGGGTGGTTGCTGTATAGTGCTTTGACCTCGGTGCAGTCGGGGCAGCTTTCCATAACGTAAATCTTTATCATAGTGCTCTTGTATTTATAATGTGACAGCAAAGATAATATAAACATCAGATACAGCACGTTGTTTGGTCGAATATTTTGTGGCGTCCGCTAAAAACAAATGCTGTGCTTGCACGTTTCAGCAAAAAGCTGTAATTTCGTGCCTCCTAACAGTACAGTATGGAACAAGCTAAAGACAACAATAAAGATAAGGACCCGAAGAAGCGGACGGACAATAAGTATGTGCGCCGTCTTACCGAGGAGAAATATAAATACGGCTTCACCACGGATGTCCATACCGAGGTGATTCCTGTGGGCTTGAGCGAAGAGGTGGTGCGCCTCATCTCGGCCAAGAAGGGCGAGCCCGAGTGGCTGCTCGACTTCCGCCTCAAGGCCTACCGCTACTGGCTCACGCTCGACATGCCTCAGTGGGCACACCTGCGCATTCCCGAGATTGACTACCAATCCATCTCCTACTATGCCGACCCAACGAAGAAGAAGGAGGGTCCCAAGAGCCTCGACGAGATTGACCCCGAGGTGATGAAGACCTTCGATAAGCTGGGTATCCCCCTCGAGGAACGCCTGGCATTGAGTGGTGGTATGGCGGTGGATGCCGTGATGGACTCGGTGTCGGTGAAGACGACCTTCAAGGAGACACTTCTCGAGAAGGGTATCATCTTCTGCTCTATCAGCGAGGCAGTGCGCGAGTACCCCGACCTTGTGAAGCAGTACCTCGGCTCGGTGGTGAACTACCGCGACAACTTCTTTGCAGCACTCAATTCGGCTGTATTCAGCGACGGCTCGTTCGTATATATCCCCAAGGGCACACGTTGCCCCATGGAGCTCTCGACCTACTTCCGCATCAATGCGGCTAACACGGGTCAGTTTGAGCGTACGCTCATCGTGGCTGACGACGACAGCTACGTGTCGTACCTCGAAGGCTGCACTGCCCCGATGCGTGATGAGAACCAGCTACACGCTGCCATCGTGGAGATTGTGGTGATGGATCGTGCTGAGGTGAAATATAGCACCGTGCAGAACTGGTACCCCGGCGATGCCGAGGGAAAGGGCGGTGTGTATAACTTCGTGACCAAACGCGGACATTGCCGTGGTGTCGATAGCAAACTCTCGTGGACACAGGTGGAGACGGGTTCGGCCATCACGTGGAAGTATCCCTCGTGTGTCCTCTCGGGTGATAACTCGCAGGGCGAGTTCTACTCCGTAGCCGTGACCAACAACTATCAACAAGCCGATACGGGCACCAAGATGATACACCTCGGCCGCAATACCAAGAGCACCATCATCAGCAAGGGAATCTCGGCTGGTAAGAGTGAAAATTCCTACCGCGGACTCGTCAAGGTGGGCGAGAAGGCCGATGGTGCACGCAACTATAGCCAGTGCGACTCGCTCCTGCTGGGTAGCCATTGCGGTGCACATACCTTCCCCTATATGGACATCAAGAATGAGACGGCCGTGGTGGAGCACGAGGCTACCACCTCGAAGATCAGCGAGGACCAGCTCTTCTATTGCAACCAGCGCGGCATCAAGACCGAGGATGCCATCGGACTCATCGTCAATGGATACGCAAAAGAGGTCATCAACAAGCTGCCCATGGAGTTTGCCGTAGAGGCGCAGAAGCTGCTCTCGGTGTCGCTCGAGGGAAGTGTGGGGTAGAATAACTGACAATGGACAATTGATAATTGACAATTAAGAGTGCTCTGAGAACTCCGGGTCCTCCGAGAACTCCGAAAAAAGATAAGAAAAAATGCTAAAAGTAAGCAACCTGCATGCCAGCATCAATGGCAAAGAGATATTGAAAGGTATTAACCTCGAGGTGCGTCCCGGTGAGGTGCACGTCATCATGGGCCCCAACGGCTCGGGTAAGAGCACGCTGAGCAATGTGCTTGTGGGACATCCCGCCTATGAGGTGACCGAGGGTGAAGTGACATTCAACGGAAAGAACCTCCTCGAACTAGCTCCCGAAGACCGCAGCCACGAGGGCATGTTCCTCTCGTTCCAGTACCCCGTGGAGATACCCGGTGTGAGCATGGTAAACTTCATGCGTGCTGCCATCAACGAGCAGCGCAAGTACAAGGAACTCGCTCCTTTGGCAGCCAATGAGTTTCTCAAACTGATGCGTGAGAAGCGTGCCTTCGTGGAACTCGACAGCAAACTCGCCAACCGCTCGGTGAACGAAGGCTTCAGTGGCGGTGAGAAGAAGCGTAACGAAATATTCCAGATGGCCATGCTCGAGCCCCGTCTCAGCATCCTCGACGAGACCGACTCGGGCCTCGACATCGACGCCCTGCGCATCGTAGCCGAGGGTGTGAACAAACTGAAGACTCCCGAGACTTCGACCATCGTTATCACCCACTACCAGCGCTTGCTCGACTATCTTAAGCCCGATGTAGTGCACGTGCTCTACAAAGGTCGTATCGTGAAGACCGCAGGTCCTGAACTGGCACTCGAGATTGAGAAACGTGGCTTCGATTGGATTAAGAAGGAGGTGGATGAGTGATGCAAAGCAAGGCCCAATATCTTAACCTCTACCGCGACCATCGCGACCTCATCGCCCGCCATAGCAGCGATGTGATGAATGCGTTGCGCGATGAGGCCTGCTGCCATTTGGAGCAGCAGGGCTTCCCCACGAAGAGGGTAGAGGACTACAAGTATACCGACGTGGATGCACTCTTCGCGCCCGACTATGGATTGAACATCAGTCGCCTCGACATTCCCGTTAACCCCTACGATGCCTTCAAGTGCGACGTTCCCAATATGAGCACCTCGCTCTACTTCGTGGTCAATGACACTTTTTATAATCAGGCTCTTCCCAAGGCAGCATTGCCTGAGGGTGTTGTTCTGGGAAGTCTTAAGGAACTTTCTGCGCAGTACCCTGAGCTTGTATCTAAATATTATGGACAGCTGGCCAGCACCGAGGACGATGCCGTCACCGCACTCAATACGATGTTGGCACAAGATGGCTTGCTGCTCTACGTTCCTAAAGGTGTAGTAGTGGAGAAGTCTATCCAATTGGTCAACATCCTACGTGCCGATGTCAACTTTATGGTTAACCGCCGCGTGCTCATCATTCTTGAGGATATGGCACAGGCTCGAATCCTTGCTTGCGACCATACGGCCGATGAGGTGGACTTCCTTGCTACACAGGTTATCGAGGTCTTTGTGGGACGTGGGGCTTCGTTTGAACTCTATGAACTTGAGGAGTCTACTCCCCGTACTATCCGCTTGAGTAATCTCTATGTGAACCAAGAGGCCGATAGTAATGTACATATCAATGGAATCACCCTTGTAGGGGGTACCACACGTAATACTACTCGTGTGGCTCTCGCTGGGCGCGGCGCTCATATCGACCTTTGTGGTATGGCCATTGCCGATGGCAAGCAGCATGTGGATAATCATACTTTCATTGATCATGCCGTGAGCGATTGCTCTAGCTACGAACTATACAAGTATGTGCTCGACGATGAGGCTACTGGTGCTTTTGCCGGTAAGGTGCTCGTGCGTGAGGGCGCTCAGCACACCGATTCGCAGCAGACCAACCGCAACCTATGCCTTACTCGCTCGGCTCGCATGTACACCCAACCTCAGCTCGAGATTTATGCCGATGATGTAAAGTGTAGCCATGGTGCCACCGTAGGTCAGCTCAACGAAGATGCCCTCTTCTATATGCAGCAGCGCGGCATCAGCCTCGGAGAAGCACGCCAACTCTTGATGCGCGCCTTCGTGGGGGAGGTTATCGATGGTGTACGCCTCGAAGCCCTGCGCGACCGCTTACACCACCTCGTAGAGAAACGCTTCCGTGGTGAATTGGGCAAGTGCGGTGATTGCAGTGTTTGTAAGTAAGTATGTTGTATTAAAGCAAAAGAGGTCTACATATGTAGGTCTCTTTTTTGTTATTGATGAGTGTTGCTCTATTCTGAACGATAGGAGAGGATGTGCCATGTCACGCCCACTGCGATGGCTATCATCAAGCACTTAAGCCAGAGGGGTGGAAGGATATAGGCGCAGAAGAGGAGCGAGGCCCATAGCATGGTGAGGATATAGGCTTTTACCTTGCGGGGGATAATCTTGTTCTCTCGGAAGTTGCGGATGTGCTTGCCAAAGTAGGGGTGGCTCATCAGCCATTGGTATAGGCGGTCCGAACCACGATAGTAACACCACGCAGTGAGTAATAAGAGTGGGGTAGTGGGCAACACGGGGAGGAATATCCCTATGATGCCCACTATCATGCTAAAAGTGCCGAGAATGATATAGAAATATCTCAAGCGGGATTCTCTTTAGAACAGGTAGTTGAATCCGATATTATTCCACAACTTTTGTCCATCGCGACCATCAAGAGCACGAGCCATCTCTACTGAGATGACGAAGTTGCGGTTCATCACAATCTTCAAACCGCAACCTGCGGTGGCGTGCAACTTCTCTTCTTTGTCAGAGTAGAAGGGATTCTTCTCGAACGTGCCCGTAGGATGATCTGCAAGATACTTGTCGTATGCAGCCTTCTGTTCCGCCATACGGTAGGGCTGTATCACCTGACCCATGTCGAAGAAGGGGTTCAGAGCGATGTGGAAGTTTTGGTTGATGAAGCGGAAGTTGACGATGCGCCAACGGAACTCGGTGTTGAGCCATGCCATACCGTTACCCACTACACCATTGCGGTTGATGCCACGTACCGAAGCATTACCACCAAGTCCTTCGGTGTAGACCTTGCGGAAGAAGAGGGTGTTGAGGTTGTTGATGAAGTAGTAGGGTATCTCGCCTGCGATGTTTGTCTGCACACCGAGACGGTAGGCGAAGGTGAGGCGATCCTTGTATACGGGCACATATTGGCATCCTACGAAGGTGAATCCGAGGTTGCTGTAGCCTTGGCGGTCGATGATGTCGGGGGCGCCTACGAGGGTTGCCTCGATATTGACGCCTCGGGTGGGGTCGCTATCGTGGTCGCGGGTGTCGTAGATAAGTCCCGCCTTGAATTGGAGCACGTTGCCGCCATTGGCTTCGTTGGCGCGGATGAGGCCTGCTTCACGGTAGAGGTCGTAGAGCGATACTTGATCTTTGTACTTGTCCATTTTTACGTCGCTGGTCACGATGTTATAGTATCCGATACCGGCAGCCCAGTGCAAGTTGCCGGTGATGCGGCGCTGCACGCTGGTGACAAAGCGGAACTGGTTGCGGCGCATCCAGTAGAAGGAAGATTTTTCTCCCTCCTCAACGCCGAAGCTTGGGCCGAAGTAGGGCGATGCATAGCCGTTGAAGCCATAGAAGTCGAACTTCTTGGCATTGAAGTAGGTGCAGTCGAAGAAGAGCTTGCCGTCGGGGATGAGGGTCTTGAAGTCGCCATAGCAGCGCAAGAGTGATGAGCCGCCGGTGTAGGTCGATGCTTCGACATTCATCTTGTAGTTATAGGAGGGGTAGTTGCTGCCGTCGCCGAAGTTGAAGATGTCGACGCAGGCTCCGTACTGGAAGCCGAGGTCGCTATCCCATCCTACGACGGGTAGGGGGCCAAAGTTCCAACCCTTCTTTACGATTTCTTCCTTGTTGTCCTGGGCAAAGAGGCCGAGGGTGGCTGCGCAGAGCAGCAGTGTTGAAAAGATGCGTTTCATAGATTGTTAGTTTAGTGTTTAGAGTTTAGTGTTTATGGTTGTGTTTCGCCTTCGATGAAGTTTTCCATGCGCAGTGTCTCGCCATCAAAGACGGCATAGGTGCAGAGGTCTACCCATTCGCCGAGGATGAGCAGGCGGGCATCGCGTGTGAGCATGAGGTCGAGCTCGATGTGGCGGTGTCCGTAGATGAAGTAGTTGATGTCGGGGTGTTGCTTGAGGTATTCCTTGGAGTAGGTGATGAGGGGCTCGTTTGCCTCGCCCATATAGCGTGGTGCCCCCTCCTTCTCGTGCTTGAGGCGACTATGCTTGGCCCACTCGAGTCCGAAGCCCAATCCCCAGCGGGTGGGCACGCCAGCGAACAACCATTGTAGGAAGGGGTTGTGGAATACTTTGCGTAGGAACTGGAACTTCTTGTCGGGGTCGCCAAGGCCGTCACCATGGGCTAGGTAGAAGAGTTTGCCTTCGATGTCGATGGTCATAGGCTCGTAGTGCATAATGACGCCGCACTCTTCGGTGAGGTAGTTTTTGCACCAGATGTCGTGGTTGCCTATGAAGAAATGGACTTCGACGCCCATGTCGGTGAGTTCGGCCACCTTGCCTAGGAAGCGTGTATAGCCTTTGGGCACTACGAGACGATATTCGAACCAAAAGTCGAACATGTCGCCTAGCATATACACGGCCGAAGCCTTGTGTTTGATGCTGTCGAGGAACTTGACCAAGCGGCGCTCGCGGGTGCGCATCGAAGTGAGTGCGCGGCTGCCCAGATGTGCGTCAGAGATGAAATATACCATTCTCATTTATAAAAATCCTAATTCCAATTTTGCTTCCTCGCTCATCATTTCCTTGTCCCATTCGGGTTCAAATACGAGGTTGATGGTGGCTGAGGTGATGCCTGTGATACCCTCAATGCGCATGCGCACGTCTTCCATGATGAAGTCTGCCGCGGGGCAGTTGGGGGCGGTGAGTGTCATGTCCACCTCGGCACGGCCATCGTCCATGAGCTCGATGCGGTATATCAGTCCCAAGTCGTAGATATTGACTGGGATTTCGGGGTCGTACACTGTCTTGAGTGCTTCAATGATGCGTTCTTGTAACGCCAACTTTTCGTCTTCTGTCATCATACTGGCGACAAAGATACAACAAACGAGCGAAATAATATCAAGCTTGCTTGAATATTTCACCGCGAGTGCGATGTATTCTTCAGCAACATGGTTGCTAAAATTAGTGCAAGGCGAGCGAAACCGCAAATTTATTTTGATTGAAGATGCAATGTTTTTAAATATATGGTTCAGATGTTGTGTTTTTATCGCGGGAAATCGCTATATTTGCAGCGGGTTTGGCCTAATATAATTGATTGTAACCTTAAAAATATCATGAGAAAAACTCTTACAACTTTATTGCTCGTCCTTCTCTCGGTATCGCTGTATGCCGGTGAGAAAAAGGTTTTGAGCGTTCTTATGACCGACGGGACGAACGTCTGTTTCTATCTGAGCGAGCAACCGTTGGTGACATTTGTGGGTGAGGATGTGAAGATTACATCGGTCTCTGAGGAGGCTGTCGTTGCTCGTACGCTAGTTGAGCGCTTTGAGTTCTTGGAAGCGATGCCTACTCATATTGAGAAAGTCGAAATGGATGAAGGCGAAATGGTAAAGGAGTGTTTTGATTTTTCGGAAGAGGCTGTCAAGATTAGCGGCTTGGCTACGGATGGGAAGGTGAACGTGTTTACCCTTAAGGGGCAGGTGGTTGCCTCGGCGATGCCCGATGGCGAGGGCAATGTGACCGTCGCGATCGAATCGTTGCCTGCGGGAATCTATCTAATTAACTATAATGAAACAACCATTAAATTCATAAAACGATGAGAAAATCTATATTCATGTTCGCGTTGTCGCTCTTGGCAGCGACCGTATCGGCACAGAGTGATTCGGTGTATATTTCGCTCTCCAAGGGACGCGTGGCAAAGTTTAGTGTAGACGAAGTCTACAGCATGGGCTTCACTCCCGTTGAGGCTCCTCAGTACCCTGCTCCCGACGCTTCTCAGGCGTTGGTCTACTCGCCGGGTTGGGATAGCAACAAGACCAAATTGGCCAAGAATGCCCATGACTTGCTCGTGAAGGCTGGTGTTGAATGTACCGATACCATGGGTCGTGTAGTGATAACCGACGAGCAATATGAGGAGATTAAGGTGTTTACCGATGAGTTGGTCAAGGGGCTCTCTGCTCAAAAGGCTATTTATGACAAATGCTTCAGGTGGGTTGCGGGTAACATCAAATATGCCTTCACCTATTCCGATGGTTCGCCGGTAGATAATAATGCTTATCCTGTCTTCAAGACCAAGATGGGTATTTGTCAGGGCTATGCTAACTTGCTCCATGTGATGCTTCATAGCCAGGGCGTTCCTGTGCTCGTTACCAATGGTTTCATCCCCGAGGGTGGCCATGCTTGGAACTATGTGAACTGCGATGGCACGTGGTACGTGAGCGACCCTACCAACTGGCGTGATATTGCCATGAGCAGGTATTCGGAGTACTCAAGTACGTTTATGCCTGTCTCGATGGATGTTGCTCTGTTTAAGGAGGATGGCCTTTGGTTCAACTACGTTGAGTCGCGCTTGAACCTCTGTCAGGTTCATGGTGACGATGTGGTGGTCGTGGTGCCTTACAGCGTGCAGGGTTTCAAGATCTCTTTGTTTAACCCTGACTATGTGTCACCCAGTGTTCGGGAGTTGTATGTGGGCGAAAACATCGAGTCCTTTGCTGATGTTTCTTCGGGGTACCCTGTGGGCTTGAAGACCAAAGCTCCCAATTTGGAGTATATTCATGTGTCTCCCAACAACAAGTATTTCACGAGTTATGAAGGGGCCGTGTATAATAAGTCGGACAATACCATTGCCGTGGTGCCGGCTGCGATGAAGTGTCTCAAGTTGATGCCTCTGGAGCTGCTCGATAAAGGGGCAGTGGAGTATGCCGATGGCATCGAGGAGATCTATATTGCCGAGGGAACAAAGAAGGTGGAGGCTTATGCCATCTCGGACTGTCCCAAGTTGAAGATCGCGTATATTCCCGCAGACACGGAGGTGTCGAGTGCGGCATTCTACAATGTGCATAAGAAGTTTAAGATTGTGAGATATTGATTCGTTTAGAAAGCGTAGTAGCATCAAAATCAGAGTCGCCTGACAGAAAAAATGGCGGCTCTGTTTTTTTTTTGTCGGGGCAGCGGGGTGGATACACGCGTCGTTTGGGGGAGGATGAGGGTTCTTGTCATGGGGGCTTGTTGTGTTTTCATGCTGCAAATTTAAGGCTTTTATTCTTGGTGTTTCGGGATAATTATAAGTTCGTATAAGTTCTTTTTATAAGTTGCTTATTGATAGTGAAATAATTTTTTTTTGCACGTTCGCACGCGCGGCACCACACCTGCTCCAAATCGCTGCCTCACCGCTCACAGCAAAAGCTAACTCCTTGACGGGAGGATACGCGCATTATACGCGTGCGCCACGCGAGGTGACGGGGGGACAGGGACAGGGGACAATTACCCTGCGCTGTATCGGCTGCGAGTATGCACTATATATAAGGGCTTATTTTATTATATATATAATAATAAATAAGAGTTTTTACTCAACACTATTTTCGACTATCGGGAGACAGAGCGCAGGGTAATTGTCCCCTGTCCCCTGTCCCCCTCCCGATTGGTTGGTATTCCGCGGCGAAAAAAAGTGGCGAAAAGTTTGGTTTTTTGCTCGCTTTTTTGTATCTTTGCATAGTTAAACACACATACGAAAAGCCATGAATACTAACCAATTCCAAAATACAATGATGAAACGATTTTTTCTCGCGCTGCTCTGCACGGGGCTGAGCGTGATGGGCGCTTTGGCGCAGGGTTTTCCCACGGTGAGCACCGATGGTAATACGGTGTGGTATCTCATCCAGTTTATTAACGGCGGCAATGCCATCACGGCCGATGAGTCGGGTGTGAACGTGACCACCTCGGCAGCAGTGGGCAAGGATGCTCAGCTCTGGAAGGTGACGGGCGACGCCACTGGTGGCTATCAGTTGACCAACAAGAAGGGCTATACGCTCCATGTGGCTTCGGCTGCCAAGAATCAGATGGTGCAGGCATCGGTCACTCCCAGTGGCGTGAGCAAGTTTGTCCTCACTGCGAATGGCAATAACTATGAGATTCAGCCCAAGGGCAACACAGGCATCTCGATGAACCTCTGGGGCGGTCCCAACGAGAACCGCGGCGTAGGCCTCTGGGATAAGGGCGACCAGAACAATCCCGTGAAGTTTGTCGACGCTTCGGGCCTCGAGAGTTTGGGTAAGATTGGTCTCATCCCCTATCCGCAGGAACTTGTGGTGACGCAGCAGGGTGCGCTCCACGTGGCAGCCTTGAGCGCCATCACCTACGGCAGCGATGCGATGAAGGAACACGTTGAGCACTTTGCCGAGCAACTGAAGACTTCATCGGGCATCAAGCTGGCAGTGAAGAAGGCTGGCGAGACGGCCGAGAATGGCGAGATATGGTTTGGCGCCGATGAGACATTGCCTCGCGACGGATACACTCTCGACGTGTCAACAAGTGGTGTCGAGATCAAGACCTCAAGCTTCGGTGGCGAGCTCTATGCCTTGCAGACCTTGATGCAGTTGCTCCCCCGCGAGTTCTTCTCAAATACCCTCTGTGGCGCTGATTGCAGCGCTCAGTGGAGCCTCCCCTTCGTGAGCGTCAAGGACCATCCTCAGTTTGAGCATCGTGGCTTCATGATGGACGTGGCCCGTCACTTCTTCGACAAGGACGAGGTGAAGAAGGTACTCGACATCATGGCATTCTATAAGCTCAACCGCTTCCACTGGCACCTTACCGATGACCAGGGCTGGCGTATCGAGATTCCCGAATATCCCAAACTGACCGAGGTGGGTGCCGTGCGTGCCGGCTCGTTCACCAACAACGGTGATGGCCAGAAGTTCTTTGACGACACCGAGTATGGCCGTGGCTTGTACTTCACGCTTGACGACCTGCGCGAGATCGTGGCCTACGCTGCTGAGCGCAACATCGATATCCTTCCCGAGATTGACCTCCCCGGACACATGGTGGCTGCCGTGGCATCGTACCCCGAGTTCAGTTGCGACCCCACGAAGAAGTATGAGGTGCGCATCGACGGCGGTATCTCACACGATGTGCTCAACGTGGGCAAGGACGAGGTCATCGACTTCCTCGAGTGTGTGCTCGGTCACGTGGCCGAGGTGTTCCCCTTCCCCTACATCCATCTCGGTGGCGACGAGTGCCCCACAGAGCAGTGGGCTACCAATGCGGACTGCTTGCGCCGCGTGCAGCAGGAGGGCTTGGCCGGTGTGCACGAGTTGCAGTCATGGCTCGTAGAGAAACTCGGCACCTACCTCAAGACCGAATATGGCAAGGACATCGTCGTATGGGACGAGGTGCTGGCCAACTGGGATGAAGATAACACCACCACGCCCGTCATCATGGCATGGAACCAGAGTGGTGCGCTCTCCAAGAAGGCTGCCGACCTCGGCTTCAATAGCATCCTCTGCCCCTACTCACACGTATATATCGACTTCCCCCAGGTGCCCGAGAACCAGATGCTCATCGACGAGCCCTACTATGGCGGTTGGGGTACCAACACCCTCGAGCGTGTCTACTCGCTCAACCCCGTGGCCTATCTCGAAGGTCAGGAGGAGTTCTGCTGGGGCGCACAGGCTAACCTTTGGGCCGAGACGCTCAACGACAACGAAGAGCTCGAGTACTGCCTCCTTCCCCGTATCCTCGCCTTGGCTGAGGTGGGTTGGCTCCCCGTCGAGAAGAAGGGTTGGCTGGGCTTCTACCAGCGCTTGCAGAGCCACGACGAGATCCTCGACCAGCTGGGTTATACCTATGCCAAGCACTATATCGAACCCAAGGAGTATACCGCAGCTGAGCAGGCTATCATGGAGGCTGAGGAAATTCTCGCTGCCAGCATCCGCGGTGGTGTAGGCTATCCTGCGGTAGCAAACTACGACGCGTTGCAAGAGGTGCTCGAGGCCGCCAAGGCATCGGCGCTCAATACCGATGCACTCAATGAGGCCATCGCCGCCTACAAGGCAGCACCTCTCGTGCAGCCCGAGGCAGGCAAGACCTACCGCATCCTCTCGGCATCGACCTACTACAAACGCCAGTATGAAGGCTCATCCATGTATCAGAAGGGTGGTGGCGTGAACTTCCACTATACCCCGCAGACCGAGCCCGAGGAGCTGTGGCAGTTCACCCCCAGTGGCAACGGCTACATCCTCACCAACTGCTACAGTGGTGGCCAGCTCACCATGGATACCTACAACGCTGCCGTAACCATCACCGACAACGGTACTCCTATCCGTATCGACAAGGCTACCATCGAGGCAGGCGGCTATACCTACATCCCCGGTGCGGTGACCCTCTCGGCCGTCAGCGGCTATAGCGCCACCGTGACAGGTAGCGTGAAGCGCCTCAGCGCCGAACTCTCAGGACAGGTGTATGCCAAGGACGAGGCTGCCCTCTGCTACAACGGCACATGGCGCATCGAAGAGGTTACCGACTACACCGCATGGCTCGAAGGCTTGGTGGACAAGTGCGAACACATCATCCTCACCGCAAAGCCCGGAGAGACCAACCAACCTACTGCTGAGGCACTCGAATTCCTCAAGATCTCAGTCATCGCTCCTGCCAAGGCAACCCTTACTGAAGGTGCCGTGACCAAGGAACAGTATGATGAATACACCGCACTCTACCTCCAGTTCCAGCAGATGGAGCGCACAGGATTTGCGCAGGGCCTCGACGAAGGGTACTACTATCACCTGCGCAACGTATGGTTCAATAAGTATGCCGCTGCCAATACCACCAGCAAGACCGTCAACCACCAGCCCAGCAAGGGTAGTGGCGACAACTACTTGTGGCGAGTGGTGAAGCAGCCCGGTGGTGCAGTATACCTTGTCAACAAGGCTACAGGCACGGCGGCCTATCCCGCGTCGGATGGCGACAAGACCATCAAGGTGGGAAAGGATTATGCATGGACACTCGAAGAGCGCACACTCGATGGCAAGACCGGTATCTGCATTATCGATGCGGCTGGTGCCAATAGCTGGTACACCAACCCCGACGTGTGGGCATACATCCTCATGAAACCCTTCTGGGGAGCTTGCACATGGGAGTTCCAGAAATCCAATGTCAAGGTCGAGGAGGGTGGCACCACTCCCGTCATTCCGCAAACCAGCGGCATCTTTCCCCAACCGCAGGAGGTGAAGTGGGGCGAAGGCAAGGCATTCGACAACACCGTAGCCTACACCCTCGTAGGAGCTGCCGATGCCGACGCTGATGCCGTGGCACTCATCGGTAAGTATCTCAAGACAGAGAACGGCACCATGCAACTCATCATCGGTGAGCGTGGCGATGCGGCCGTAGCAGCATACGAAACACTCATCCCCGCCAAGGCAGAGGGATACTATCTCAGCGTAGCATCCGATAAGGTAGTCATCGCCGGTAACGATGCCGAAGGTACCTTCTATGGCGTGCAGACCTACCTACAACTGGCCTCACAGCCCGAGGTGAAGGCGGTGACCATCACCGACTGGCCCTCAATCAGTGACCGCGGACTCGTAGAAGGATACTACGGAAACCCCTATAGCGATGCCGACCGTAAGAGCTTGCTCGAATTCTTCGGACGCACCAAGATGAACGTCTACATCTATGGCCCCAAGGACGACCCCTACCACCTCGACCGTTGGCGCGAGGACTATCCCGCCGATGAGGCCGAGCGATTCAAGGAACTCGTGGCCGTGGCCAAGCGCAACAAGGTGCGCTTCGTGTGGGCGATGCACCCCGGTAAGGATATTCAGTGGACCGATGCCGACCGTGCTGCCTCTGTGGCCAAACTCGAAAAGATGTACGCTCTCGGCATACGTGCCTTCTCTATCTTCTTCGACGACATCAACGGTGCCGAGCAGAGCAAGGGCGACAAGCAGGCCGAGTACCTCAACTACCTCAACGAGAACTTTGTGAAAAAGCATCCCGATGTGGCACCCATCATCATGTGTCCCACACAGTACAATAAGGCCTATACCGGTGGTAACGATACCTACCTCAACGCACTGGGCGGCACACTCGATAAGGAGACACATATCATGTGGACAGGTAATAGCGTGGTCGACATGATCGGCAAGGGCGATATGGAGTGGGTGAACGCCCGCATCAAGCGCAATGCCTACATCTGGCTCAACTATCCCGTGACCGATTACTGCCGCGACCACATCCTCATGGGCCCCACCTTCGGCAACGATCTCGACATCGCTCCGCTTCTCGGTGGTTTCGTATCGAACCCTATGGAGTATGCCGAGGCATCCAAGGTGTCGCTCTATAGCATCGGTGACTATTGCTGGAATATGGAGGGCTACGATGCCGATGCCTCATGGGAGAGCGCACTCAGCTACCTGATGCCTACGCTGACTAAGGAGTTCCGCCTCTTCTGCGAGAACAACGTAGACCTCGGTGATAACGTGCATGGCTTGCGCCGCACCAACGAGTCGCCCGCATTCGTGGAGGCCAAGAATACCTACAACACCCTTATGCAACAGGGCAAGACCACCGAGGCCGTGGCTGTGCTCCGCGAGCACTTCACCCTCATGGCCGATGCGGCTACCAAGTTGATGGCAAGCAACTATAACCCCGCACTCACCGTGGAGATCACTCCCTGGTGCGAGGTGATGAACTACATAGCACTCAAGGGATTGGAACTCGCAAAGATGTACGACGCCTTGGAGGCCGCACAGCCCGAGGCCTTCATCGAAAGTTACGTGAAGTATCAGGAGTATGACGAGGCACAGAGTGCCGTGCGCTCACGTGACTTCGAGGGCTCTATCCGCGTGGCTCGCCCCGCGGTAGGTAGCTACCATATCATCCCCTTCCTCAAGAACACCGTGGATGCCCTCGTGGCTGAGTATAAGTCACGCTTTGACTTCGGCCTCGACGTATTCCCTGGACAAGAGGTGGAGAATGGCGACTACTTCATCATGTTTGAAGGCAAGTACCTCACCAACCAAAGCGAAGGCGTAGATGGCACCGCACCTGCCTTCGTGGAGAAGCGCGACGACGTGAAACCTCAACGTCAGGAGTGGAGCATCTCGCTCGACCCCGCTACTAACCGCTACAAGATTGTCAACCGTCAGGACGACCGCTACCTCAACGAGAGGGGTGAGTTTACCGTGAGCAATGCCACCAACCCCTACGACGCAGCATGGCACACCTATAACATCATGCGCCTGGCCAACGGCAAGTACTGCATACAGAATGGCCAATTGCCGGGTGGAAACAACAGTAATAAACCTTGGATAGTAAGTAGTTCACGTGTAACATTGGGAAGTACCTCTTTGGAACCCAGTAACTTCATCTTTGACCTCGTGCCCGTCAATGGCACCATCGCTGAGGCTCCCATCGTCTCTACCCGCGACGTATATTATATTATGGATGGCGACCGCTACCTCACCAACACTAACCCTGGTGGCACGGGTGGCACACCGACCTTCAAGTCGGTAGCTACCCCAGGCGATGCACAAGAGTGGCGCATCACCATCGACGGTGCAGGTAAGAATCACTACAAGATTGCCAGCGATGCCGACGGACGATATATCAACGAGTTGGGTGTGTTTGGTACCAATGACTACTTTGCCGACTGGAACACCTACCTCATCCTTACCATGGATGGCATGTGTGCCATACAGACAAGCCAGTCGGCTGGCACACACCTTTGGAACATCAAGAACGACCGTCTTGAACAGGACAACGAACTCACCCGCCAGAATGCCTATGTCATCAAGATCGTAGCCAAGGGCGAGGTGACAGGTCCCGACCCAGAACCCGGTGTGCTGAAGCAATTCACCGTGAACGGTAGCATCGACGGCCCCAACTATACCGCTCTGCCCAGCAAGGTGATGCCTGGTGTGGCATTCGATGTGGTGCTGCGTGGTGGCCCCGGCTATGCGGCCAAGGGACTCACCGTACGCTACGGCGTTAACCCCGATGGTGCCGAGTTTGACGGCGAGGGTAACCGCCAATGGAGTGAGAAGTATATCGCTGCTAATGGTGGTAAGGCTACCATCCCCGCTGAGGTTGTCGAGGGCAACGTGAACCTCTACGCCACCTTCGAGCGTGAGGCTGGTACCGAGTGGTCACTCGTCTTCAGCGATGAGTTCAACGCCGAGAGCGGCTCACAACCCACCACAGACAAGTGGATGCGTTGCCAACGTCAAGGCGCTACATGGAACCGCTGGCTCAGCGATAGCGAGGAGGTCATCTATCTCGAAGATGGAGACCTCGTGGCACGCGCCATCCCCAACCCCGACAAGGCTTCTGATCCTGTGGACATGATTACTGGAGGTATCAAGAGTATGGGTAAGTTTGGCTTTACCTACGGTTACGTAGAGGCACGTATCTACAACAACCTCTGGATTGGTAACTTCCCCGCCTTCTGGATGATGCCCGAGGATCAGCACCTCGGATGGCCCGACTGCGGTGAGATTGACATCTGGGAGGTTATCGACACCCAAAACAAGTCATACCACACCATCCATAGCAACTGGACTTACGACCTTGGCAACACGGGTAATCCTCAATCAAGTTTCAATACCAGCTGCTCTTATGACCGCTACCACACCTTCGGACTCGCCTGGGATGCCACATCGCTCATCTGGTATCTCGATGGTAAGGAGGTAGGACGCTACAACAAGTCGACCAACCAGTCGCACCTTGACCAAGGTCAGTGGCCCTTCGACAAGCACTTCCACCTTATCCTCAACCAGAGCGTAGGTAACAATGCTTGGGCGGCTAATGCTGACATCACACACACCTATGAGACACGCTTCGACTGGGTGCGCGTATACCAGAAGGATGGTATGCTGAATACCAATGGTGTAGTGGATGCCATTGAGGTGGTAGAGCAAGAAACTCTTGAGAGCGATGCCATCTATACCCTCCAGGGCGTACGCCTCGAAGGCTCCGTAGAGAACCTCCCCAAGGGAATCTACATCGTAGGCGGCAAGAAAGTGGTGATTAAGTGAGCATCCCTATATCACGATAGATCTATCTGAATACAAACGACAATAATATATACGATGAAAAAACGATTGATTTCGCTTGTAGCATTGCTGCTACCCATGATTATGATGGCTCAGAATCCCCCACTGATGGGATGGAGCTCATGGAATACCTACGGTTACCAAATCAACGACTCGGTGCTCAAGGCACAGGCCGATGCGATGGTAGACCTTGGATTCAAGGATTGTGGATACGACCATATCAATATCGATGACGGCTTCTTCGGTGGTCGTGATAAGGAGACGGGTAAGTTGCTCATCCACCCTACACGCTTCCCCAAAGGCTTGCGCCCCTTGGTGGATTATATCCACGGTAAGGGACTCAAGGCGGGTATCTACTCCGATGCCGGTCGCAATACTTGCGCCTCTTTCTGGGGACAACCCAAGGATACCATCGGCATAGGTGTGGGTCTTTATGGCCACGATGCCCAGGACTTTGACCTTTACTTCAACGAGTTGAACTTCGACTTCATCAAGATTGACTATTGCGGTGCCGATGCGGGCAACAATGCTGATGGTCTCGACCTCGATGTGGAGCAGCGCTACAAGGAGATTGCTGCCGCCATTGAGGACGTCAAGAAGAAAACAGGGCGCACCGACATCACTTGGAACATCTGTCGCTGGGCATTTCCCGGTACATGGGTGTGCGAACTCGTAGATTCATGGCGCACCACCGAGGATATCTACCTCGGATGGGCATCTATCAAGAGCATCATTAATCAGAGCCTCTACCTCTCGGCCTACGCCAGCCCTGGTCACTACAACGACATGGATATGCTTGAGGTGGGCCGTGGACTCACCGACGAGGAGGACAAGACACACTTCGGTATGTGGTGTATGATGAGCTCGCCTCTGCTCATCGGCTGCGACATGCACGACATCAAGGGCAATGCCCTCGCATTGATGCAGAACAAAGAGCTCATTGCCCTCGACCAAGACCCGCTGGGCCTGCAAGCCTATGTGGTGAAGCGCGAGAATGGCGGCTACGTGCTTGTTAAGGACGTAGAGGAGAAGTATTCTACCAAGCGTGCTGTGGCATTTTATAACCCCACCGACGGGGCAATCTCTATGAGCATCGACTTCAGCACTCTCGACCTTGGCGGTGAGGTGAAGATGCGCGACCTCTTCGAGAAACAGGATATGGGCAGCTACGAAGGTTCGTACCAAGTAACTGTGCCCGCGCATGGCACACGCATCTATAAACTTGAGGCAGAGCAGCGCCTCGAGCGCACACTCTATGAGGCCGAGACCGCTTGGCTCTCTGCTTATCAGGAAATCAAGAACAATGAGGCCTTTGGCACTGCCATCTATAGTGAGAAGTCGGGTTGTTCAGGCGGTGTCGCCGTGGGTTGGTTAGGCAATCGTGCCGAGAATGACTTGCAGTGGCGCAATGTACATAGCACCGAGGGTGGCGAGTATACCTTGCGCGTGTTCTTTGTCACAGGCGAGAACCGTCCGATGACGCTCAATCTGAATGGTACCGATGTGAAGAGCATCAGCGCCAACTCGGGCGGCTGGGGCACCGTAGGCTCTGTCGACTTTGAGGTGACTCTCAACAAGGGCGAGAACATTGTACGTCTCTATAGCACCAGTGGCTGGATGGGCGATATCGACCGTATGGAGGTTATCAAGAAAGGGACTGTAACTCCTGACACACCCGATACTCCCAAGAACCCGGCTGACGACCTCAGCGAGGAGCACTACTACTACTTGAAGAATATCTGGTTTGGCAAGTATGCTGCTAGCAACGGTAGTGCCGTGAAGCCGATGGACAAGGTAGATGCCGACAACTACCTCTGGCGTGTGGTGAAGAACGACGATGGTACCGTATACCTTATTAATAAGGCTACAGAAACGGCTGCATACATCACCTCTTCCACAGAGGGACAGGCCGTTTCACTGGGACAAGAGTATGCTTGGAAACTCCTAGAGTACACCAACGATGATAATACCGGTATCTGCATCATCGAATCTACTGGCACCTACAGCTGGTACACCAATCCCTCCGCGTGGCAGGAGGTTGTTCTCAAGCCTCTCGCTTGGGGAGCAAGTACATGGGAGTTCCAAAGAGCTGGTGCCATCGGTGGTGACAACGAGGAAGAAAAAGTTGAGGCAGCCTCTCTGCCCGGTCGCTACTACACCATCACCCATGCCGCTACGGGTCGCGTAATCAACAATCGGGGTAATGTGAACAACGATGCACTTATCTATGCTGACCCCGCAGAGGAGACCACTGTCGAGAGCCGCACATGGCAGTTGCGCCGTCAGTCGGGCAGCGTGACGTGGTATCAGCTCTACAACCCCTATGCAGGCAAGGCGCTCGACATGGCGCTTGAGAGCAAGAAGCGTCCCTTGCAGTGGAACTCTTCGTTTGCCAATGTCAACCAGCAGTTGACCGTCGTGCTCAAGGATGCCGAGCAGGGACTATACCAGCTCCTCTGCACCGACAAGGAGGGCACTACCTACACCCTTATCGTCAGTGGCGCCGATGCTATGATGAGCCTTGAGCCCACCGACGACAATTCGCTCTTCACCTTCACCGAGGTGTTCCCCGAAGATGTGCCCGTGCCCGACTATACGGAGGACGAGACCACCTATGAGGAGAACAAGGAGGTGGGCCATGCTATCTATATGCCCTACGCTACTACCGAGGCGATGCGTGCCGACGAGCGTTACCAACTACCTTGGCTCGACCCCAATGGCGCTCGCTACCTGAGCCTCAATGGCACATGGAAACTCAACTATGTGGAGAGTCCCGCAGAACGTCCCGGTAAGGAGTTCTGGGGCGATGCTGCCGACGTGTCCAAGTGGGACGATATCGAGGTGCCCTCGTGCCTCGAGATGAAGGGCTATGGAAAACCCTACTATGTGAATGTGGAGTATCCCTTCAAGGATAATCCTCCCTATATAAATATGAAGGACGGACTTCCCAAGCCCGTAGCTTCGTACCGCCGCACCTTCACTCTGCCCGAGGGTTGGGAGACAATGCGCACCTACCTCCACTTTGATGGTATCTATAGCGCAGCCTATGTATGGGTCAATGGTCAATATGTAGGTTATACACAAGGTGCGAACAACGACGCCGAGTTTGACCTCACCAAGGTGGTGCGCACAGGCGAGAACAACATTTCGGTACAGGTGTTCCGCTGGAGCGATGGTTCGTACCTCGAAGGTCAGGATATGTGGCACATGAGCGGTATACATCGTGATGTATATCTCTATGCAACACCGAAAGTACACGTCGCTGACCACTATATCACCGCTACACTCGACGCTGCTAGTAGCTATCAAGCAGGTAGCATGAATGTGCAGCTCACCCTCGACAATCGTGATGCAGTGGCTACCACCAAGCAGGTGAACGTACGTCTCATTGGTCCCGATGGTGCACTCGTCAAGGAACATACCGAGACCATCAACCTTGCAGCAACTGAGCAGACCAAGACGACCGACATTGTGTTTGGCGCACTCACAGGTTTGCAGCTCTGGTCGGCCGAGCAGCCCACACTCTACACCGTAGAGGTGGCTCAGAAAGATGCCAATGGTCAGGAGGAGCAGGTGTTCTCTACCAAGTATGGCTTCCGCCACATCGAAATCAAGAACAATAAAGTATACATCAACGGCGAGCTCGTGCTCTTCAAGGGTGCCAACCTGCAGGATACACACCCCGTGACGGGCCGCACCGTGGATGTGGAGACAATGGAGAACGATATCATCCTCTTCAAGCAGTCTAACATGAACACCTTGCGCACGAGCCACTATCCGCGCCAGGCCAAGATGAATGCCATGATGGACTACTATGGTCTCTACTGCATGGATGAGGCCGATGTGGAGTGCCACAAGAACTGGGAGGACCATGGTTGGGATGGAAATGGTATCACCGATAAAGATTCATGGCGCGGACAGTTCGTCGACCGCAACGTACGCATGGTGCTGCGCGATCGCAACTTCCCCTCTGTCATCTTCTGGAGCCTTGGTAACGAGAGTAACGGCGGAGCCAACTTTACTCACGCCTACAATGCCGTGCGCAAGCTCGATGACCGCATCATCCACTACGAGGGTGCTACACGTGCGGGAACCAGTCCTACCGATCTCTTCTCAGTGATGTATCCCAGCATCGACGAATGCAACAAGGATGCCAATGGTAACAAGTTCCAGCAGCCCTACTTCATGTGCGAGTATGCCCATGCCATGGGTAATGCGGTAGGTAACTTGCAGGAGTATTGGGATATCATCGAGAATAGTAAGTATGGTATCGGTGGCTGCATTTGGGACTGGTGCGACCAGTCGATCTACGATGCCGAGGACATCAAGAACGGCACACTCACCGTGAACGGACTCAATAAGTACCGCACGGGCTACGACTATCCCGGTCCTCATCAGGGTAACTTCGTCAACAATGGTCTGCTTGCTGCCGACCGTGCATGGAGCCCCGAGCTCACCGAGGTGAAGCGCGTGTACCAGTATATCAAGTTCGTATCGTTCGACAAGGCGAGCCGTACGCTCACACTGAAGAACGACTACGACTTCATCACCCTCGAAGGCTTTGAACTCTACTTCTCTGTGGCACTCAATGGCTATCAGAAGCAGCAGGGTACCGTAGCTCTCCCCGCTACAAAACCGGGCGAGACGGCCTCTGTCGTTATCCCCTACAGCCTTGCCGATGGCGATGGCGAGCAGATGCTGGGTATCGAGATACGCCTTGCCGAGGCTACCTCATGGGCTCCGGCTGGGTATCCTATGGCAACGAATCAGTACACCTTGGTAGAGCGTGCGGATGAGTTTACTGCGCTCGACGCTAGTTCATCTCCCTTGACGTTGACTCAAGAGGGCACCGACCGTGTCATCACTACGGCCGATGGCACAGGCGTGCGCTTTGCTAGCAATGGCGACCTGTTGTCATGGCAGCACGAGGGAACTGAATACCTCGTGCGTGGTCCCGAGTATAGTAACTACCGTTGGGTTGAGAACGACGGTCCCAACGAGGGATATAATAATTATGGCTCAGACAATGGCATCAGTTCGAAGAGTCTTGTTAGTGCAAAACTTTCGGCCGACGCTCACACGGCTACTGTTATTACCAAGGGAACAGGCCGTAACTGCGACTATACCTTCACCTACACCATCCACAGCAACGGTATAGTGCAGCTCGATGCAGCCTATACGGCGAACATTACCAACATCCGCCGCATCGGTCTTGACATGGAGTTTGTGGGAGGCTATGAGTCAGTAGAATACTATGCCCGTGGCCCATGGGAGAACTACATCGACCGTCATAGCGGTTCGTACATCGGTCGCTACCACACCACTATAGACGACATGTTTGAGCCCTATTCCAAACCCCAAAGCATGGGTAACCGCGAGGCACTGCGCGACCTCACATTGTACAATGTAGTCATTGGTAATGGTGACCGCGTAGGTGTACGCATTGAGGCTCAAGGTCAGGTAGCCTTCTCAGTGTTGGGCTACGATGACGTGACGCTCAAAAACGCAAGTCACCCATGGGAGCTCGAGCGCCAAGGTTCTATCTATGCCCACTTCGACTACATGCAGCGCGGCTTGGGTAATGGTAGCTGCGGTAAGGGTACCGGTACCATCGGAGCATATCAAGTTCCCTCATCGGGTACCTACAGCTACTCGTTGCGCTTCATCCCCTTGGCGGTGTACGACGAGGCGACAGACATTGCTACTCCCTCATATAGCGGCTACAGCGTGAAGTACGATGCCGCCACCGATGCCATCCTCTGCACAGGCAACTTTGCCGAGGGCACTACGGCTACGCTCTACAACATGGGTGGCCTCTCGTTGGGTACAGCGACGGCCAATGATGGACTCATTGCTCTTCCCGTCGAAGGTGCGCCTCGCGGCTCATACCTCGTGGTTATCCGTGGTGATGAAGGCGAGTATGTATACAAGATTGCCTTGTAAGGAAGCATCTCTATAAGAGTTTTTATAAGGGAAAGCGTTGCAAATTCTTTTGCAGCGCTTTTCTTTTGCTTTACCGATTTTTTACATTACATTTGCAAGGATTAAGTGAAAACTTATTCGCAAGGAGATTTTTACAATTTTATGAATCATAATTCACGAAAAACTATGGCAAATAGTAAAGAAAAACTTTTCAGCGAGTTTGCACCTGCCACCACTCAGGAGTGGAAGGACAAGGCCGTTGCCGACCTCAAGGGTGCCGACTATGAGAAGAAGCTGGTGTGGAAGACCAATGAGGGATTCTCCGTACAGCCCTTCTACCGCCAGGAGGACATCGCCTCACTGGCTACCACCGCGGCACTACCGGGCGAGTTCCCCTATGTGCGTGGTAACAAGAAAGACAACAACGAGTGGCTCATCCGCCAGAATATCGAGGTAGCCGACTTTGCCGAGGCCAATGCCAAGGCCCGTCATGCTATCGAGCGTGGCGCCACCTCCGTATGCTTCAGCATCAAGGGCAAGATGCTCTCTGCCGAAGGCATCGCCACCTTGCTCGAAGGCATCTGCACCTGTGTAGAACTCAACTTCTGCACCTGTCAGGGCAAGTGCCTCCAGCTGGCCGATATCCTTATCGATTACTTCACCGCCAAGGGCTACGACCTCGCTACCCTGTGCGGCTCTATCAACTACGACCCCATCAGCAAGCTCCTCGGCAAGGGTAAGGAGATTGGCGACTATGCCGAGACCCTGAAGGCCCTCGTGGAGAAGATGCAGGCGCTGCCCAAGTTCAAGTGTGTGGCTGTGAACGCCCTCGCGCTCAACAACGCCGGTTCATACATCAGCCAGGAGCTGGGCTATGCCCTCGCATGGGGTAACGAATACCTCAACACCATGGTTGAGGCTGGCATCCCCGTCGATGTAGCAACCAAGAAGATGAAGTTCAACTTCGGTATCTCAAGCAACTACTTCATGGAGATTGCCAAGTTCCGCGCTGCTCGTATGTTGTGGGCTACCATCGTGAAGCAGTATGAGCCCCAGTGCGACTGCTCATGCAAGATGACGACCCATGCCGAGACCTCTACATTTAATATGACCCTTTTCGATGCACATGTCAATATGCTGCGCACCCAGACCGAGGCCATGAGTGCCGCTATCGCGGGTGTAGACAGTATCACCGTGTGCCCCTTCGACAAGACCTACGAGACTCCCGACGAGTTTGCCGAGCGCATTGCGCGCAACCAGCAGCTCCTGCTCAAGGAGGAGTGCCACCTCGATAAGACCGTAGACCCCGCCGCAGGTTCATACTACATCGAGACCCTCACCGCCTCTATCGCCCAGCAGGCATGGAAGCTCTTTCTCGAGGTTGAGCAGGCCGGTGGCTTCCTCGCCGAGGCTAAGGCCGGACATATCCAGCAGGCCGTAAACAAGAGTGGTGATGCACGCCGCGAAGCCGTATCGAAGCGTCGCGAGATCCTGCTCGGCACCAACCAATACCCCAACTTCACCGAGACTGCCGGTGCCAAGCGCCCCGTGGGCAAGACCTGCTGTTGCGGTGGCAATGGCGAGTGCGAAGCACAATATGAGAAGCTCGACCAGAGCCGTCAGGCATCGGCCTTCGAGGCATTGCGTCTCGAGACCGAGGAGAGCGGTCGCCGTCCCAAGGCCTTCATGCTCACCATCGGTAACTTGGCTATGCGCCAGGCCCGTGCACAGTTCTCATGCAACTTCCTCGCTTGTGCAGGCTATGAGGTGATTGACAACCTCGGCTTCGCTACCGTGGAAGAGGGCGTCGAGGCTGCCATGGCTGCCAAGGCCGACATCGTGGTGCTCTGCTCAAGCGACGACGAGTATGCCGAGTATGCCGTACCCGCCTTCAAGGCTGTAGATGGTCGCGCCATGTTCATCGTAGCCGGTGCTCCCGCTTGCATGGAAGAGCTCCAGGCTGCCGGCATCGAGCACTTCATCCACGTACGTTGCAATGTGTTGGAGACGTTGAAAGAGTATAACGCTAAACTGCTGAAGTAACCATGAGAAAGAATTTCAATAACATCGATATCTTTGCAGGCATTCAGGCACAGAACGGTGCCGAGTGGCAAAATGCAAATGGCATCACAGCCAACTGGAAGACTCCCGAGCTGATTGATGTGAAACCCGTATATACGAAGGAAGACCTCGAAGGCATGGAGCACCTCGACTATGCCGCCGGTCTGCCCCCCTACCTCCGCGGCCCCTACTCGGTGATGTATGTGCTCCGCCCCTGGACCATCCGCCAGTATGCCGGCTTCTCTACCGCTGAGGAGAGTAATGCCTTCTATCGTCGTAACCTCGCCAGCGGACAGAAGGGTCTCTCTGTAGCCTTCGACCTCCCCACACATCGCGGCTACGACCCCGACCACGAGCGCGTAGTGGGCGACGTGGGTAAGGCTGGTGTATCTATCTGCTCACTCGAGAATATGAAGGTGCTCTTCGAGGGTATCCCCTTGAACAAGATGTCCGTGTCCATGACCATGAACGGTGGCGTGCTCCCCGTGATGGCCTTCTACATCAACGCAGGTCTTGAGCAGGGTGCCAAGCTCGAGGAGATGGCCGGTACCATCCAGAACGATATCCTCAAGGAGTTCATGGTGCGCAATACCTACATCTATCCGCCCGCCTTCTCCATGAAGATCATCTCTGACATCTTCGAGTACACCTCACAGAACATGCCCAAGTTCAACAGCATCTCTATCTCGGGCTACCACATGCAGGAGGCTGGTGCTACGGCCGACATCGAGCTCGCCTACACCCTTGCCGACGGTCTCGAGTACCTCCGTGCCGGTGTCAATGCCGGTATCGACATCGATGCCTTTGCACCCCGTCTGTCGTTCTTCTGGGCTATCGGCATGAACCACTTCATGGAGATTGCCAAGATGCGTGCAGCTCGTATGCTCTGGGCTAAGATCGTGAAGCAGTTTAACCCCAAGAACCCCAAGTCGCTCGCGCTGCGCACCCACTCGCAGACCTCAGGATGGAGCCTCACCGAGCAGGACCCCTTCAACAACGTGGGCCGTACCTGTATCGAGGCTATGGCAGCAGCACTCGGTCACACCCAGTCGCTCCACACCAACGCCCTCGACGAGGCTATCGCCCTGCCTACCGACTTCTCGGCACGTATCGCCCGTAACACACAGATCTACATTCAGGAGGAGACCTACGTATGTAAGAACGTAGACCCCTGGGGCGGCTCATACTACGTGGAGGCGCTCACCAACGAGATTGCCCACCGCGCATGGGAGCACATCCAGGAGATTGAGAAGCTCGGCGGTATGGCCAAGGCTATCGAGACCGGCTTGCCCAAGATGCGTATCGAGGAGGCTGCTGCCCGCACACAGGCCCGCATCGACTCGGGTGCACAGACCATCGTGGGCACCAACAAGTACCGTCTCGAGAAGGAAGATCCCATCGACATCCTCGAGGTGGACAACACCGCTGTACGCTTGGAGCAGATCGAAGGCCTCAAGCTGCTGCGTGAGAAGCGCGACGAGGCAGCCGTAGAGGCAGCGCTCGATGCCATCACCAAGTGCGTAGAGACCGGCGAGGGCAACCTCCTGGCATTGGCCGTAGAGGCAGCACGCGTGCGTGCAACCCTTGGAGAGATTTCATACGCTTGCGAGAAGATCGTAGGCCGATACAAAGCAGTAATCAGAACTATTTCAGGCGTGTATTCATCAGAAAGCAAGAAAGATGCAGACTTTGAGCGCGCATGCGCCCTCACCGAGGAGTTTGCCAAGAAGGAGGGTCGCCGCCCCCGTATCATGGTGGCCAAGATGGGTCAGGACGGTCACGACCGCGGTGCCAAGGTGGTAGCAACAGGCTATGCCGACTGCGGCTTCGACGTCGACATGGGTCCCTTGTTCCAGACACCTGCCGAGGCCGCTCGTCAGGCCGTGGAGAATGACGTCAACGTGCTCGGCGTGTCATCACTCGCTGCAGGTCACAAGACCCTCGTTCCCCAGGTGATCGAGGAGCTGGCCAAACTCGGCCGCGAGGACATCATGGTCATCGCTGGTGGTGTCATCCCTGCACAGGACTACGACTTCCTCTACCGTGCTGGCGTAGCCGCCATCTTCGGTCCCGGCACCAACGTGGCCCAGTCGGCCTGCAAGATTGTGGAGCTATTGCTTGAGGCCGACGCGGTTTGATAGCGTCGGTTGCGACGACGGGAGGTTTATCTCCCCAAAGGAGTCCCCGAAGGGGCAGTGAAGCAAAGCGTAACGTAGAGGAGGGGGGGTACGATCCCCTAATACAAAAGCAATGGGGTGGCCAGTCGGTCACCCCATTACTTTTACTCCCCTATCACCTGACACTTCAAGTCGCTCGGCACATACGAGATATGTATCCATCTCCCATCGCCCTCAAGGATAAGCTGTGTAAACTTGATTTTCCCTGCTTTCTGCATTTTGACAATAAAATCAAAAAGGGTTTTATTTGTCTTTACGTTATGGGATTCTAGTTCGTTTACCGCGTACTCTGAGGTTCCCCCTCTTCGGGCCGACGCGAAATGAGCGTCGGTTGCGACGAAGGAAGATTTATCTTCCCAGAGGAGTTCCGCTTGCGGACGTTGGGGGAGGCCTCCTATGATATCCGCAGCGCAACCGAGGAGATGGTGACTGTTCTTCACGCCCCCAACGAGCGTGTTGAGCTCCTTGCAGCGGTAGACCGAAGAAACGCTATCGCCCCTCACCCGCGCTTGCGGTAGGTGAATGATGCCAGGGTGGCAAAGGTGAGGGCAAAGGCGGTAAGGGCAAGGTAGCTGCTCGAGAGTTCGGCTATGGTGGTGCCGCGCAGATATACGGCTCGCATAATCTCGACCATATAGGTAGGTGGCAGCAGGCGAGTGAAGTGCTGGGCCCAGAGGGGCATGCTCTCGACAGGGGTCATGAGGCCACTGAGGAGGATGAAGGAGAGCACGATGAAGAGCATGAGGAACATGGTCTGCTGCATGGTGTCGGAGAGGTTGGCGATGATGACTCCCACGCTGGACATAATGATGATGAAAAGCAGTGCCGCCAGGAGAATGGCTCCTACAGAACCTGCCACAGGGAGGCCGTAGACAAGGAGGGCGAGCGCCATACAGAGGGCGAGATCGAGGAGGCAGATGACCCAGAAGGGGATGAGCTTGGAGAGGGTGAAGGCCAAGCGGCTCACGGGGGTGACATTGATCTGCTCTATGGTGCCCAGCTCCTTCTCGGAAACGAGGTTGAGGGCGGGCAGGAATCCGCCGACCATCACCATGAGCATGATCATCAGGGCGGGTATCATGAAGTGCTTGTAGTCCATCGTGGGATTGTAGAAATTGACCACGGACAATGGGTAGTTGATAGTGGGTAGCTCACCATTCACAACGGGCTGCTCACTATGGGCATCTTCACTGCTCTCAACAGGAGGCCGCACCGGAGTACTCCCCATAGGGAGGGCCCTCATTACGGTCTGCATGAGGTACTGGGAGCCGAGTGAGCCCTTCATGGCGTTGACACCGTTGGCCCAGATGCAGAGTCGCGTGGGGGTGGTGTGGAGGCTATGGCCGAAACCGTCAGGCTGTCTCTTAAAAAAA
>JBGVOS010000101.1:0-12013 GCA_045126595.1 Bacteroidaceae bacterium
GACACCTGCAAGGCCGAGGCCAATTGGAATATGAGAAACTTCGTAGCTGACCAGGTAGAGCTCGTACGCCGCCAGGTGGGCGACAAGAAGGTGCTGCTTGCCCTCTCGGGCGGTGTAGACAGCTCGGTTGTAGCTGCTCTTCTGCTCAAGGCTATCGGCAATAACCTCGTATGCGTACACGTGAACCATGGTTTGATGCGCAAGGGCGAGTCTGAGGCTGTAGTGGAAATGTTCCAAAACCAGCTCAACGCCAACCTCATCTATATCGACGCAACAGAGCGTTTCCTCACCAAGCTCGAGAACGTAGCTGACCCCGAAGAGAAGCGCAAGATTATCGGTGGTGAGTTTATCCGCGTATTTGAAGAAGAGGCTCGCAAGCTCGAGGGCATCAGCTTCCTCGGCCAGGGCACCATCTACCCCGACATCGTGGAGAGCGGTACCAAGACAGCCAAGTGCGTGAAGAGCCACCACAACGTAGGCGGTCTGCCCGAAGACCTGCAGTTTGAGCTCGTAGAGCCCCTGAAGCAGTTGTTCAAGGACGAAGTACGCGCTTGCGGACTTGAGCTCGGCCTTCCCTACGAAATGGTATACCGCCAGCCGTTCCCCGGCCCCGGTCTCGGTGTACGCTGCCTCGGCGCCATCACACGCGACCGTCTGGAGGCTGTACGCGAGTCTGACGCTATCCTCCGCGAAGAGTTTGCCAAGGCTGGTCTCGACAAGACCGTATGGCAGTACTTCACCGTAGTGCCCGACTTCAAGTCAGTGGGTGTACGCGACAATGCCCGCTCATACGACTGGCCCGTCATCATCGGCGCCGTCAACACTATCGACGCTATGACAGCCACCATCGAGCAGGTAGACTGGGCTATCCTCATGAAGATTACCGACCGTATCCTCCGTGAGGTGAAGACCGTAAACCGCGTGTGCTACGACATGTCGCCGAAGCCCAGCGCAACCATCGAGTGGGAGTAACATAAGTGCTGCAGCCCCTAACGCAGCCTGATTGTCATTCTGAGCGTAGCGAAGAATCTCAAGATACATCATTGGCTATCTTCCCAGATTCTTCACTTCGTTCAGAATGACAAATTTGCTTAAATAATATAAGGAGATATAACCATGACTATCGCCGTAGATTTTGACGGGACCATCGTAGAGCACCGCTATCCCGAGATAGGGCGCGAGATACCCTTTGCCACCGATACCCTGAAGATGCTCATCCAAAAGGGGCATCGCCTGATACTATGGAGCGTACGCGAAGGCAAACTGCTCGACGAAGCAATCGAATGGTGTCGTCAGCGAGGAGTGGAGTTCTACGCCGCAAACAAGGACTATCCCGAAGAGAAGCTCGAACACGACCATTACTCACGCAAACTGAAGGTAGACCTCTTCATCGATGACCGCAACATCGGCGGTCTGCCCGATTGGGGACTCATCTACCGTATGATAACAGAGCGTAAGAGCTATCGGGATGTGCTGTTCGAAGAACTCCAAGCCGATACCGCACCACAAAAGCCACGCAAATGGTGGCAGTTCGGATAACATCATAAATAACTTTGCAGTTTTAGCAAAACTGACAGAAAGAATGGCTACACAGAAAAGTCCCAAAAAGGAGACCACCAAGAAAGAAAAAAAAGAAATAAAGTGGATACAGAGCATACATTCCACGATAAAGAACGAGACGGTACAGTTTGTCACCGGCTTGCTCTGCGTAATGGTAGCACTCTACATGATATTGGCATTCAGTTCGTTCATCCTGAACGGAGGAGCAGACCAAAGTGCCATGGAGCAGCAGAGCATCACCGAGCAGATAGCTAACCCCAACACGGAAGAGGTACAGAACGCAACAGGACGAAGTGGGGCGCACATAGCCCAATCGCTCATCAACCAAAGTTTCGGCATATCGGCCTACAGCATTGCCGTCTTCCTGCTCGTATTGGGATTGAACCTCATGCGCACCTATAAGTTCAACCTCAAGCACTGGGGCATCTGCTGCGCTACGATATTGGTATGGGGCTCGCTGTTCCTCAGCGTCACCATAGACCGTTGGTTCGGTTACTCGGCCATCTATTGGGGTGGATACCATGGACACAATGTCGCCACGTGGATCGAAAGTCAGTTCGGCATGCCCGGCATCATTATCCTCCTGATCGTGACTGCCATTCTCTTCTGCATGTACCTCACGAGCAGCACTATTGAGTTTATCCGCAGCCTGTTCCACATCAAGTCGCTGCTCCCCGGAAAGGATGAGGAGGAGGCCTCACACGCCCCCTCTCAGGACGAGGAATCCCAAACCTCGGACGTGGACTTTACCATCGAAGAAACTCCCAACGAGATTGAGTGGAACACCGATGAGAATCCACAGGAAGAGACTTCGACCAATGAGATGGAATTAGAGATTGTAGAGCAATCTCAAGAGGAAGATTCCGCAACATCTGAATCTTCCCTACCCGAGAAGAAAAAGGAGGAGACAACAGAAGCACTCTTCACCATCGAAATCAACGAAGAGGAGCAGGCCGAAAAGATTATCGAGCCGTACAACCCCCGTCTTGACCTTTCACGTTACCACTACCCTACCATTGATTTGCTCAACAAAGGCAATGAAGATGCTTTCCTCGTAGACCGCGACGAGCAGAATGTCAAGAAAGACAGCATCATACAGGCACTGCGCAACTTCGGTATCGAAATCAGCTCCATCAAGGCTACCGTAGGCCCCACCATCACGCTCTACGAGATTACCCCCGCACCGGGCGTACGCATCTCGAAAATCAAGAACCTCGAAGACGACATAGCCCTCACGCTGGCCGCCTTCAGCACCCGTATCATCGCCCCCATACCGGGCAAGGGTACCATCGGTATTGAAATCCCCAACGCCAACCCGCAAATCGTATCCATGCACTCAGTCATTGCCAGCAAGAAGTTCCAGGAGTGCACCTACGAACTGCCCGTAGCCATCGGAAAGACCATCACGAACGAGATATACATGTTCGACCTCTGCAAGATGCCCCACCTCCTCGTGGCCGGTGCCACTGGTCAGGGTAAGTCGGTAGGTCTGAACGCCATCATCACCTCCTTATTATATAAGAAGCATCCTGCCGAACTGAAACTCGTGATGGTAGACCCCAAGAAGGTGGAGCTCAGCATCTACTCTTCCATCGAGAAACACTTCCTTGCCAAGCTCCCCGACGGCGAAGATGCTATCATCACCGACGTTACCAAGGTGGTGCAGACTCTCAAGTCGCTCTGCGTAGAGATGGACACCCGCTACGACCTCCTCAAGTCGGCTGGCGTACGCAACCTGCGTGAGTACAACGAAAAGTTCATCAACCGCCAACTCAATCCCGAGAAGGGACACAAGTACATGCCCTACATCGTGGTTATCATCGACGAGTTCGGCGACCTCATCATGACAGCCGGCAAGGAGGTAGAGCTCCCCATCGCCCGTATCGCCCAGCTGGCCCGTGCCGTGGGTATACACATGATCATCGCCACACAGCGCCCCACGACGAACATCATCACCGGTACCATCAAGGCCAACTTCCCCGCACGTATTGCCTTCCGTGTATCGGCCATGATCGACTCGCGCACTATCCTCGACCGTCCCGGGGCCAACCAGCTCATCGGTAAGGGTGACATGCTCTTCCTTCAGGGCAGCGACCCCGTACGTGTGCAGTGTGCCTTCGTCGACACTCCCGAGGTAGAACGCATCAGCAAGTACATCAGCGAGCAGCAGGGCTACCCCACCGCCTTCTATCTGCCCGAGTATGTAGACGAGAACAGTGGCGAAGGAAGCAATCTCGACGATGTGGACCTCAAGCGTCTCGACCCCATGTTCGAAGATGCTGCCCGCCTCGTAGTCATCCACCAGTCGGGTTCCACCTCGCTCATCCAGCGTAAGTTCTCCATCGGTTACAACCGTGCCGGACGCATCATGGACCAACTCGAGAAGGCTGGCATCGTAGGTCCCGTAGACGGAAGCAAGCCCCGTCAGGTGCTCTGTTCCGACGAGATGGACCTCGAGATGAAGCTCAATATGCTCAGCGAACAATAAAATCGAAAAGCTGTAATCAGAGAAATTCCTTTATCCAATATCCATAACGGAGGGTTCCACAGAACCCTCCGTTTTATTCAATCAAAGGTATATCCTCCAGCTCTTGAAAATCCATAAAAAAGGGAGGACATGAAGGCTGTTAAAGAGATAAACTTTACAGAGAGCCCGCCACTCAGCGAAGCTTGTGTTCCAAGAAGTGAGGAGCCACTACCCTACTATAATAGATGAGCGAAACGAAGGTGAGCACAGCACCCAACAGGTAGCCGTAGCTGAGCGACGACACCTCAGCTATGCGACCGCCCACGAGCATGCCTATGCCGATGCCCACATCCCACGAAGTGAGATAGGTGGACGTGGCTGTACCACGCTGTGAATTGGGAGCAAGGTTCACGAACAGAGTGTTGTAAGCAGGGAACATGGTACCGAAACCGACGCCCATCAGCAGCGCTGTGAAGAAGAAGGTAGCGATACACGCTCCGTTACTCCACTCGAGAATGTTGCGGCAGGCAGCAAGCAGGGCGAAGCACAGCAGCACCACATACATTCCCCAAGCAATGAGCTGAGTGAGACGGCCACGATCGACAAGACGCCCCGAGAAGATACGCGAAATAGCCATACCTACAGCCATAAATGTAAAGAAAAGGCCTGTATTGACATGAAGGCCCATCTGCTCGGCATAGAGAGCTACATAGTTGGTGGTCATGCCGTAGGGAACCGACATGAGCAACAAGCTTATGCCAGCGGGGATACCACGCTTGAGGATGAAGCGGTCGAAAGAGAGTGGACCGCTCGCGATGCGTGGCTTGGCCGGAGTCCTGACCAGAGCAGCAGCGACAAGACCTACAAGGCTGGCAGAAAAGGCTATAGCGAAAATGATGTCATAGGATACGGCACCATGAAGCATCAGGCCAAGCATCGGACCAATAGACATGGCAAAGTTGTTGGTCAAGCCGAAATAGCCCAATCCCTCGCCACGACGCTCGGCTGGCAATATGTCGATGACAATAGTGCTTCCACCCACCGAAGTAGTGCCAAAGGCCAAGCCATGGAGCACACGGAAGAGGGCGAAGAGCATGAGGGTACCAGCAAACTTATACCCGGCAAAAATTATGGTGAATACGGCATAGGCCACGAGATAGAGCGGTTTGCGAGCAAACCGGTCAATGAGATAGCCCGAGAAAGGACGTATACAAAGGGCCGACACAGTGTAACACGACAATATGAGCCCGATGAGTGTTCCCTCGGCTTTGAATGCTTCAGCCAGATAGAAAGGGAGCACGGGCACCAACATCCAGAAGCCAAAAAACATCAGAAAGTTGGCGGCCAGCATCAAGCAATAGCTGGGAGTGAAAAGCCTTTGCATGGGAGAAAAACAATTAGGAGTTAGGATGGTTCCTAACTCCTAACGATTTTAGTTTGCCGATTCAAATTCCTTGAGGAATCGTACGTCGTTCTCGGAGAACATGCGCAGGTCCTTCACCTGGTACTTGAGGTTGGTGATGCGCTCAATACCCATACCCAGTGCATATCCCGAGTACACCTTGCTGTCAATGCCGTTGAGCTCGAGCACGTTGGGGTCTACCATACCGCAACCGAGAATCTCGACCCAACCGGTACCCTTACAGAAGGGGCAGCCCTTGCCGCCGCAGATGTTACAGCTGATGTCCATCTCGGCTGAAGGCTCGGTGAAGGGGAAGTATGAGGGACGGAGACGTATCTTGGTCTCCTCACCGAACATCTCCTTGGCGAAGAGCAGGAGGGCCTGCTTGAGGTCGGTGAACGACACGTTCTTATCTACATAGAGCGCCTCCACCTGATGGAAGAAGCAATGGGCACGATAGCTGATGGCCTCGTTGCGGTATACACGACCCGGACAGATGATGCGGATGGGGGGCTCGGCATTCTCCATCACGCGGCTCTGAACCGATGAGGTGTGAGTGCGCAGGATGATGTCGGGGTGAGCCTCGATGAAGAAAGTGTCCTGCATGTCGCGTGCGGGGTGGTCTTCGGCAAAGTTCATGGATGAGAACACGTGCCAGTCATCCTCCACCTCGGGACCGTCGGCAAGAGCAAAACCCATTCGGGCAAAGATATCGATAATCTCGTTCTTCACGATAGAGAGCGGGTGACGTGTACCCAGCTCGATGGGATAGGCCGTGCGGGTGAGGTCCATCTCGGCAACACCGCTATCATTAGTTTCAAAAGCCTCTTTCAGCTCGGCAATGCGCTCTGTAGCGCGAGTCTTCAGGGCGTTGAGCTGCATACCCACCTCCTTCTTCTGCTCGGCAGGCACGTTGCGGAAGTCGGCCATCAAGTCATTGATAGCGCCTTTCTTACTCAGATATTTGATGCGCAGCGCTTCGAGCTCCTCGGCGCTATTTGCGGTGAGGTTCTCGACCTCAGCCATCAGTGCTTCTATTTTGCTTATCATCGAATAATATATTTATCTGTTTGAATTTGCAAAATTAGTGCAAATTTTCGATTAAGCGAAGACAATAGATATTTATTTAACAAAACTTTTTCTCTTCCCCTCACACGGCAGCACAGACTCCATTACTCGAAACCGATAGCAACACCACCGGCACGGGCCAGCTGTAATCCTTATCACATACGACCAAATTTTCTTACGTGTTTTTTCGAAAAAAATACTCCCCACACGCCTCTACGCAGGGCTATCCCACTAATTTTCATGCATAGCTCCTATATTTACCCGTCACTTTGTGTTTTTATCACAGATTCTTACTATTTTTGCCTCCAAGAAACAAACGACACCGCAAACAACAGATATCATGAAGCAGATAATAACCCATTTCACGGACAACGACCTCTACACCTTCACCTGCATGTACTACGTGTTGCAGAAATACCCGAGGGCCGAGACCGAGTACAAATTCTTCGACCGCAACCACACCTGCTACCCCAAGGGCTTCGACGCGCTGCTGCGCGAGCAGTTGGGACACCTCGCCGAGCTCACCATCACCGACGAGGAACGCGAGTTCATGACCCGCTCGTTCCCCTTCCTGCCCTACTGGTTCATCAACGTCTTCCTGCGCGGCTTCCGCTTCAACCCCGCCGAGCTCACCATCAGCCAGGACGAGGAAGGACACCTCGACATCAGCGTCAAGGGCAAGTGGTGGTCGACCATCATCTGGGAGATGCCCATCCTCGCCACCATATCGGAGCTCATACACACGCTGAATGGCGACACCGCGAAGTACGACGCCGAGGCCGAGTATGCCAAGAGCCTCGACAAGGGCCGTCAGATATGGCGCAGCGGACTCACCTTGGGCGATATGGGTACCCGCCGCCGCTTCACCTTCGCCCATCAGGAGCGCGTCCTCGACGCCCTGATACAGTCATACCGCGAGGTGAGCGACGAGACCTCAGGGCGGTGCGGACGCTTCACCGGTACCTCCAACGTCTACTTCGCCATGAAGAAGGGCATCCCCTGCCTCGGCACCATGTCACACCAGTGCATCTCGTTCGAGGAGATCGTGAGCGGCGTCATCGAGTGCAACTACAACGTGATGAACAAGTGGTCCGAGGTCTACGACGGCAACGTGGGCATCTTCCTCTACGACTGCTTCGGCGACCGCGTATTCTTCAACAACCTCTCCAAGCGCATGGCCATGACCTTCAGCGGACTGCGCATCGACAGCGGTGTCGAGGAGGAGCAGGTAGACCTCATCGTGGCCAAGTACAAGCAGTTGGGCATCGACCCCACGACCAAGCAGGCCGTCTTCAGCAACGGGCTCGACATCAAGCGTGCCATCGAGATACACCGCTACTGCAAGGGCAAGATTATCGACAGCTATGGCGTGGGCACCTTCCTCACCTGCGACATCACCGGCTGCTCGCCCATGAACATCGTGCTCAAGCTCGTGCGTGGCCGCATCACCGAGTCGCGCGAGTGGCACCCCTGCGTCAAGCTCTCGTGCGACAAGGGCAAGGCCCTGGGCGAGAAGCTGAAGTGCGAGTACCTGATGTCCGTGCTGAACAGGTAGGGAGGGTATAATCAAACGAAATTGGAAGCTTCGTGTTTAGCGTTTAGCTTCAAATTCCTCGTATAGAACTACGGGGCCGAGATGCCAAAGCTTGGTGGACTCATCCTCCAATTCGCGATACATGTTTGAGGAATAGAATGCGCAAAGGTTCTTTCGCCGACGCGGAGCATTAGCGTCGGCGAAAGAAGTTCTCGCAGCCTTTTCGTGAGATTGCCTTTGGCCCCTTCGGGCGGCGAACTCCGTTTCGTGAGATCTGTGTGAGAAAAAATCAGTGTTATCAGTGAAATCCTTTAGATTTGCAGAATAAAAACAAAGGCAGAGAAATAATCCCTACCTTTGTAAGAGTTAACCAAAGGAAAGAGGTGAACTATTGTGAAATCCAGCCTTACGAGCTATAACGCGAAACAGTCCTCTTCTCCTTTCCGTTGAACGGAAGAGCCAACTATATTTGTAGGTTTCAAGACCTAATAAAGGATGCAGTTAGTTCAACTCCCGGTTAACATAAACTTTAAACAATGCAAAGATATGGAAAAAGATCATTACATCGGAGTGGACATCTCAAGAAAGACGATTGACGTGGCAATTTATGTCAAAAACCAAGCGAAGAAGGGCGCTTTTCCTCACGAAACCTTCTTGAATTCTGAAGAAGGATTTAAGGATATGAAAAAATGGCTGCGCAAGCAACATGTGGTTCTTTCCAAGTCCTTGTTTTGCATGGAGGCCACAGGGAACTACACATACGAGCTATGTTTATTCCTTGAGCAATTAGGTGTTGCTTACTCAATACAAAGTCTCCTCCATTTGAAACGATCTTTTGGATTGACACACGGCAAGAATGACAAAGTGGACGCTTCTCGTATCGCCTACTATGCCTATCCCCATCGTGAGGATATCAAACTTTCCAAATTGGCTTCAGATAGCGTACGCAAGCTAAAATCCTTAATTGCAGAGAGAAAGAGCCTTGTGGTAGAGATTGCACGCTGTAAGTCACAACTCAAGGAAGTGGGTGAACATACACCAAGTGCAGGTACCGTAAAGCGCACAGAAGCGCTACAGGAATTTCTCGAGAGTCAGGTTGAATCCATTGAAGAGGAAATGGCTCAGACTATAGAAGCCGATGAGCAAATGAAAACCAATTATAATCTGCTGCTATCTGTTGACGGCATAGGTATAGTTAATGCCATTAACACGATAATAGCGACACATAACTTTGCAATGTTTGATAATGCCAGACAGTATGCAAGCTATATCGGAGTAGCACCATTTGAGCATACATCGGGAACAAGCGTACGGGGCAGAACCCATGTGGAACCTGGCGCAAAAATGCTGAAAGCTGACTTGACTGGAGCCGTAAGATCATGCATAAATCACGACAAGGAAATCAGAAAATATTATGACCGAAAGATTGCAGAAGGAAAAGCTTTTGGAATCGTCGCAAATGCCATTAAGTTCAAATTGCTACTTAGAATGTTCGTTGTCATCAAGCGCGGGACTCCATTCGTAAGGAAACCGGATTTTATTTATCAATAAACATCAAAAAATCTGCAAATTTATTTGGTGATATCCTATATTTCGCGTTGACGAAAAAACACCGTGATGAGTGTCATCCCGACAAAGCGGAGCGCCGAGGGATCTCGCAAGGTGCCCTGGCTAAGTTCCAGCGCGAGATTTCTCACGATGTTCGAAATGACACGACTAAATAATTAACACTAAACCCTAAACACTAAACAACTATGGCAAAAAATATCAACTGGGGCAAGCTCCTCAAAATCCTCATCGCAGTGCTCACCGCCCTCGCAGGTTCGCTCGGTATAGTGAGCTGTATGCGATAGGAATTCTGAACGAAAAGAATTCTGAATGCTGAATTATGAATTCTGAAACGTAGTTCGCTGAAAAGCAACGAAAAGAATTCTGAATTATGTGAACGAAAACGATTTACGACAATGAAACACTCTTCACTTTTCATTCCTCACTCTTCACTCATGGGAGCTGCACGTGCCATCGGCCTCATGCTGCTCTCGTTGGTACTGATGTAGCGGGGGTGACCGAAAGGAAAAGGGCGTGTCCGTTGATTTGAACACACCCTCTTCTCGTTTTATAGCATCAATGCATTATCGTCCGCTCTGCTTCACAAGACGGCTGACCTGACGGTTGAAGTCGTCGGCCTCGAGCAGCTCCTCCAGCGTGAGGTGCATGCGGTAGCGCCAGTAGTTGAAGGGGTTGGCGGGTACGTTGATACGCTCGGCACTGAAGTCCTCGTAGCGCAGGTGCTCGTCGATGGCCATCCAGTCCTGCAGGGGGAGGATGGTGAGCATGGCGGGCGAGTCGAGGTGCTGGCGCACGATGGTCTCGCACACCCATGCCTCGCAGTCGTGAGGTGCCTTGCCGCGCTGGCGGAGCATGTCGGCCCAGTAGCGCTGGGTGAGCGACGGGTCTTCTTGCCACCAGCCGCGTATGCCGCTCATATCGTGGGTCGAGGTGGTGCACACCGAGTAGTAGGGATAGTTGGCCGGATTGTCGAAGCTGCACCCGTAGGCCTTGGGCATGCGCTGAATCTCGAGGGAGAGGATGCGCAGCTCGTTCATCACGGCGGGCACGCAGGCGGGTATCATGCCGAGGTCCTCGCCACAGACGAGCATGTCGGTGCTGTCAACAAGGGCGGGAAGCTTCTTCATCGCCTCGGTATGCCAGAAGTCGTTATGGCGATGGTAGTAGAAGTTGTCGTGCAGGGCATAGTAGGCCTTGCGCTCCTGCTCGGGCAATGCCTTGAACGACTCGGTCTCGAAGCCGCTGATGCGGGGGTGATAGGTGCCAGGCTGGTAGGGGTCTTCAACGAAGAGCACGTCGGTCTCGTCATCGGGCGTGAAGGGCGTGGCGTGACGCTCCTTGTAGAAGGCGATGCCTGCAGCGGCTATCTCCTCTACGGTGAGGGGCATGGCGGGGTTGAAGTGGCCCATGAGGCCGCTCCTGTAGCGTCCGGGTATCTCCCAGATGCGGAAGAAGCCGAGCAGGTGGTCGATGCGGTAGGCGTCGAAGTAGTCGGCCATCTTGGTGAAGCGCTGGGCAAACCAGTGGTAGCGCTCGGCGGCCATGGCACGCCAGTTGTAGGTGGGGAAGCCCCAGTTCTGTCCGTCGCGGGCAAAGGCGTCGGGCGGGGCACCCGCCTGGCTCTCCAGGCAGAAGAGTCCGGGGTGGCACCATGCCTCCACGCTGGTGCGGCTGATGCCGATGGGGATGTCGCCCTTGAGCACCACGCCGTGGCGGTGGGCATAGTCGGCCGCACTCTTCAGCTGCTGGTGCAGATGGTACTGGATGAAGAGGTAGATGGGTCCTACCGCCTCGTCGTGGTCTTCGTTGTATACGCTGTCGTCGCCCCACTGGGTGTAGTCGGGCGTGCCGTACTTGTCGCGTAGGTAGCAGTAGGCGGCATAGGGGCGCAGCCACGACGCGTTGTCCGCGTAGAAGCGCTTGAACGATGCCGAGGCCAGGGTGCGCTCGCCCTCCTGGGCGAAGATGCGGTGGAGGTAGTCCCACTTGGCGGTGATGACGGTGTCGTAGTCGACCTGAGGGAGCTTGTTGAGCTCTTTCTGCTGCTTGCGGAACTGCTTCATGACCTCCTTGTCGTTGAGGACGCCCACCTCCTCGAGACGTATGTAGGCGGGATTGAGCGCGAAGCACGATATGGCGTTGTAGGGGTACGACTCGTGCCAGTTGCGGTTCATCGTCGTGTCGTTGACGGGCAATAGCTGCAGGAAGCACTGACCGGTCTTGGCTGCCCAGTCGACCATGAGGGGGATATCGGAGAACTCGCCGATACCGAAACTCTTTGTCGAGCGCAGGGAGAACACCGGAATGGCTACACCCGCCCCGCGCCAATGTTCCTGCGGGTCGCGCAGGGTGTAGGTGCGCAACACGCGCAGCGTGACGTCGCTATAGGGGTCGATATGCAGTGAGCGGTTCT
>JBGVOS010000102.1:0-4010 GCA_045126595.1 Bacteroidaceae bacterium
CGTCCCTTGAACGCCTACCTCTGCTCACGTATCTACACTCCCGACCGAGATAGCATACACGGCACCAGCATCATGGACAAAGAAACCCTCGACTACTGGGTCAACGATGCCGACGAGATAGCCCACCTCGCTCCACAGATACCTATGCTACTGGCCAAAGCAGCCATCAAGCCCCACCTCCCTTCGTGGAAAGAACGAGAACGTGTCTTTTATTACGACCGCACTCGTTACGAACTGCGCGAAGCCAAAGTATACCTTGCCGAAGGGAACTGGGAAGCCGCAGCCCGCGAGTGGCAGTCACTCGCAGCCAGCAAAGTACGCCAATACCGCTTCATGGCAGCCTACAACATGGCACTCTACTACGAGATGACTGATAACATCACCCAGGCACTCGCCTCGCTCGACACGGCCGAAGCACTCGCCGTAAAAAACCACAAAGACGGCACCGCTACTACCGTCATCGACACCAATCTCGTAAAGAAATATCGCGAAGTGCTCACCAACCGATACAAAGAACTGCAACAACTTGATGAATGGCAAGAACGCATTACGTATAATACGCACGCCAAAATGTGCTCCTCAGATTAAAAATAATGCTTCGAGAAGAATAATATTCAAAAATAATGCTTAAATTTGCAATAACAATATAATCGCATTATGAACCTGACACCCGCATCAGCAGCAGCCATCAGCGAAGCACTGAACAAGATAGCCCAACTCTACTCGGGCGAAGAGGACCAATTGGTATCGACCGACTTCTACCTGCAGCCCCTCAGCGAAGGCAGGTTAGCGGTATTCAACGATAACGACGAGGAGATAGCCACAGCCACCGTACCCGAATGGGAGAGCTATAACGCCGACACCTTCTACGACCAAGTGACCGAAGACCTCACAGCAGCCATCGAAGCCGCCAACGCTGACGGCGAACTGGAGCGACTGGCTGTATGGATGCCCTACTCCTTCGTGCTCGTGGATGAAGAGCGCGAGACCATCACCGACCTCCTTTTGGTGGACGACGACACCCTGCTGATGAAGAAGGGACTCATGGCGGGACTCGACGAGGAACTGAACAGGTTTATTGAGGAACTGCTGAATGACTGAACAAGGAAAGCGCATTACAAGCACCATACAATAAGAGAGGGCACCCAAAGGGATGCCCTCTCTCTCTTTCCACTGACCGCTCGCCGCGCATCAGATTGACAGCATGTGCAGCACGTTCATCAGATGGTTATCAATGGGCTTGTCCTTCTTGATAGCCGTATTGAAGGGTACATACACGATCTCGTCGTTGCGAATACCGATCATCACGTTGCGCTGGCCGTCGAGCAGAGCTTCGATGCTGGCAGCACCCATGCGACCGGCAATGATGCGGTCGTGAGCTGTAGGACGTCCACCACGCTGCAGGTGTCCGAGAATAGACACACGCACGTCAAACTGCGGGAACTCGTTGCGCACACGCTCGGCATAGTGAAGCGCGCCACCCAATTGCGGGTTTTCTGATACAAGCACAATACTGCTGTTCTTTGATTTACGCATGCCGTTCTGGATGAAGGTGGCCAGCTGATCTTCCTGTGTGAGATGCTCGGGGATGATAGCCGCCTCGGCACCCGATGCGATGGCACTGTTGAGGGCAAGGAAACCGGCATCGCGACCCATCACCTCAACGAAGAAGATGCGCTCGTGGGAGTTGGCCGTATCGCGTATCTTGTCTACTGCCTCCACGATCGTGTTCAGCGCCGTGTCATAACCCAGTGTGGTGTCGGTACCATACAGGTCGTTGTCGATGGTGCCGGGGATACCAATACAGGGGATGTCGTACTCTTGAGCGAGGATACGGGCGCCGCTGAGCGAACCGTCGCCACCGATGACAACGAGAGCGTCAATCCCATGCTCGCACATGTTCTTCCAAGCTTGAGCACGGCCCTCTTCGGTCTTGAACTCGGGACAGCGGGCTGTCTTCAAGATAGTACCGCCCTGCTGCACGATGTTACTCACATTCTCGGTCTTGAAGTCCTTGATCTCGTTGGTGATAAGCCCCTTGTATCCGCGATAGATACCTTTGACCTTCAGACCGTTGAAGATGGCCGTACGGGTGACGGCACGGATAGCGGCATTCATGCCAGGAGCATCACCACCTGAGGTGAGGATACCGATACAGTTGATTTTTCTTGCCATATGTTTTGAGTTTATAAGTTTGTAAATTCGTTTCCTTGAAAACCTTCAATTCTCAATTTTCAATTTGAGAATTGCTCCTTTACACTCCTCCATCAGCCATTTGGGTGTGGAGGTAGCGCCACAGATACCTATCGACTGGCCGTCGCGGACGAGCGAGAAATCTATCTCGTGGCTGCCCTCGATATGGTATGAGTTGGGATTGGCCTTGAGGCACTCGTGATACAGCACTTTGCCGTTGCTGCTCTTCTTGCCGCAGACGAAAAAGATGAGATCATGCGATGCGGCAAAGTGACGTATATTGTCCAAACGGTTGGATACCTGACGGCAGATGGTATCGTAGTACTGGAAGTTGACGTTCTCCCCGATGCGCTGCTTGATGGTTTCCACGATGAGGCGGAATTCGTCAAGCGACTTAGTGGTCTGCGAATACAGGTAGATGTCGCGCGTGAAATCGATACGGTCAATCTCCTTGATGCTCTCTATGACGATGGCATTGCCGTCGGTCTGTCCCACGAGACCCAGCACCTCGGCATGGCCCTTCTGTCCGTAGATGATAATTTGTTTGGGCATGGCCGAAGGAGTGGCATACTCGCGTTTGATGCGTTTCTGGATGTTGAGCACCACGGGACAGGTGGCATCAATGAGTTCGATGTTGTTGCGGCGGGCCGTCTCATAGGTTTCGGGCGGTTCACCATGGGCACGGAGAAGTACACGCACACCATGCAGCTCGCCGAACTGCTCATGGTTGATGGCAATGAGTCCCAGTTCGCGCAGGCGGTCACACTCCATACCATTATGAACGATGTCGCCCAAGCAGTAGAGCGGGGCACCCTTCAGCAACTCCTCCTCGGCCTTGCGTATGGCCGTGGTCACACCGAAACAGAAGCCAGAATGTTCGTCAATCTCTACGTTTATCATATAATTCATTCCGTTGGTCATTCTGAACATAGTGAAGAATCTCTGTTATTGCGCGGGAGATTCTTCGTTGCACTCTGGATGACACGACCTGTCATTTATTCACTACCTCACCGAATCGTTCCATCAGCCATGCCTTTTGCTCGGGAATAGTCATGTGGCTATTGTCCAGTTCGATGGCATCATCGGCCTTGCGCAGAGGGCTGATGGCACGTCCGCTATCGATGCGGTCGCGCTCCTTCACATTCTCCAAGATGCTCTCGTAAGTAGCCTCCTCGCCCTTGGCCTTCAGCTCGTCGTACCGACGCTGGGCACGCACCTCGGCACTGGCGGTAACGAATATCTTGAGTTCGGCATCAGGAAATACAGTAGTACCGATGTCGCGGCCATCCATCACGATACCCTTCTCCTTGCCCATCTCCTGCTGCAGGGCAACCATCGCCTCGCGCACGAAACCTATGGTAGCAATGAGACTCACGCGCGACGATACCGCCATGCCGCGTATTTCCTTCTCGATACACTCATCGTTAAGACAGGTCTCGGGACGGCCCTCGGCATTCAAACGGAAGGTAATCTTGATGTCCGGCATAGCTGCCTGCAGTTCGTCGAGTTTCACGCTATCCTCTGTAAAGAGGTCGTGCAGAAGACAGTAATAGGTGACTGCGCGGTACATGGCACCGCTGTCAATATAGATATACCCGATTTCACGGGCAAGGTCTTTGGCCATGGTACTCTTTCCGCACGATGAATGGCCGTCAATGGCAATGGTAATCTTCTTCATAGAGTGAGTTTATGAGTTTGTAAATTTTCGTTATAAAGTCAAAGCAAAGTTCATCATTAATGACGAAGCCGCCACGTGGTACTTTCCGTACGACACGCCTATCTTGATGCTGCGCACCTGCAGACCAGCGCCCACAGAG
>JBGVOS010000103.1:0-5062 GCA_045126595.1 Bacteroidaceae bacterium
CCAACGACACACAACTCTCCACGACAACCACACAACCTGCCAATGGATGGACCTTGAGCTATGCCAACACAGCAGGCCTCTTCATCGTGACGAGCGGCAATGTGCAGCTTAACCAAACACGTGAAGCATTGGAGTACAAAGTATACAACTGGGGGGACGGCACCAATCGTAGCGATGACGGCTGCCAATACATGGTGACTCTCGTGGAGAACGAGCCCGACGAACTGCCCGAGCCCGAGGAAGACCCCGCAGAAATAGACTATACCATCGACAAAGTAAATGGTAACCTCTATCGTGGCACATCGGCGAACCAAAGCTGGAACAGCATGTGGAAAAGCAACGCCGAACCTCAATTGCAGTTTGGTTGTGGTCCCAATAACATGAACTGGAATGGGAACAACGTGCAGCTTATGACAGGTACTGCAGCAAGTGCAACCTATTCGCTGACTGCTCCGTCGGGATATGTCATCACCGAATATAGCTTTACCTTTGCCAATAACAACCATAGCACAGGGCTCACGCTGACCATGGATAATGGCGCTGAATACACGACATCGACAACAGCACAAACCATCAGTGCCAAAAACCAGAAGGTGAGCTCAGTGTCGTTCGTCCTTGCGGGAAGCAATGGAAATGGTGTCGTATTGACCAACTTCACCGTAAAGGTCAAGAAAGACAAACTGGAGGCTGCAAAGATCAGTACCGAAGGTAATGAATATTGGTACTACATCACCAGTGCATCGACAAAGGATTATTGCGCAGGAAAGGTTATCTACTATGATGGCGACATGGGCAAGCTGAGATTCGGCGACAAGACCTTCAGCGCTTCACACATCTGGAGTTTCTGGGAGAAGAATGGCAAGCTCGCCATCAAGAACTACAACGGCGAATATTTTGGCACAGCAGGTGCAGGCACCGGAGGATCTACATCGTTCGGTGTGGTGAACGAGGCCAACTACATCTACAACATCAATAGTGCACACGGTTTCTATATCATCAAGGACAATGCCGTGGAGTTGCATGCCCAAAACGACAATAAGGTGATTGTACGCTGGGGAGCCGAGGCTGGTGGTGCCTCACTCTGGAAGTTTGATGAGGTAGATACCAGCCACTCATTGGCCGAGCTAGCACACACCACCGTCGTGCAAGGTAAGGTAAGCACAGGTATCGGCAACACCGACCAGCCCATCATACGTTCTACTATTCGCATCAGCGGACTCGAGGGAAGTGTTAATTTCCAAGGCGTGAAGGGAGCCTTTTCTGGAACCAACAGAGCCGACATCACCAATGTGAAGGCCTACTTTGCCACCAATTCCCGCGAACTGTTCATCGACCCCGAGCAGAAGATGACTTGGCGCGAGGAGAACGGCGAGCAGTTTGGCGAGGCCGTTACGCTTTCCGCAGATGGCACATTTACCTTCACCGGAAGCAAAGACCTAGCACCTGGCGACCACTACCTGTGGATAACCTATGACATTGCCGAGAATGCCAAGGAAGGCAACCTTGTAGATGCAAGCATTACCGCATACACTATCGACGGCAATGAGGTGGCCGAGAACAATGGCAACCCGGCACACAGCGTAACCATATTCCTCTCGGAAGGCGCCGTGCTCATGCCTATGGACAAGGGTTCGCTCTACTACCGCATCCCAGCAATCACGGTAACAAAAGACGGCAAGCGACTTGTAACGCTCACCGATGACCGCAAGCAACACAACTCAGACCTTCCCTCACACTGCTATCTCGTAGCGCAATACTCGGAGGATAATGGCAAGACATGGAGCGACCCCGTAACTGTTGCAGGTACGGCCGAGACCGGTGGTAACTACGGACATGGCGATGCCTCTATCGTGACCAACCGCGATAATGGCGAGATTGTGGGTATCATGACTAGTGCAGGCACCTACGGACATGGTTTCTTTGCCGGCACAGCCGCTGAGCCTCCCCGCTGGAAAACCATCACCAGCCGCGATGGTGGACTGACATGGGAGACGCCCGTGGACCACACCAACGACCTGTTCGGTGCCAACTGCAACAACGAAAAGACCAAGACCTGGAAGAGTGGATTCTCAGGCTCAGGCGCTGCACTGCAAAAACGCGACGGCACGCTTGTGTCAAGCTTCGTCAACCGCGAGGCCGACGACAGCCAGAACTTCTACTTCTTCATGAGTAAAGATGGCGGTAAAAACTGGTATGTAAGCGGAACGAGCGGAACAAGCAGTGCCGATGAACCCAAGACCTTGGAGCGCAACAATGGCGATCTTGCCATCAGTGTACGTGCTAGCGGATACAACTACTATAATTACACTTCTAACGATGGTGAGACATGGCATAACCCTTCACAGACACGTTTCACCTCTGGAATTTCGGGCAACGCTTGTGACGGCGAGTATATGGTATGGTGCTCTACCGTTGAGGGAAATCCTTGGGACATCGCCTTCCAAACCTTACCGAACAGCGGCAGCCGTCAGAACGTAAGCATTGCTCTGTCGACCGATGAAGGTATAACCTTCGGTTCACCCAAGACCATCTGTCCCAGAGGTTCGGCCTACAGCGCAGCAGTAGTACTCCCTGACGGCACATTGGGCGTATACTACGAAGAGAACGGTCTCTTCGGTGGCTATACCATGCGTTTCGTACGCTTCTCATTAGACTGGGCAAGCAACGGGAAATACAAGTTCACCGAAAATACTCCCTTCCACCCCATCAAATCGACCAACCCAGCATCGGTAGAAGAGATAGAGATGCCAAGTACAAATAGCAAGCATTTCTACGACCTTCAGGGCCGCCGCGTAGAGAATCCCACAAAGGGCATCTACATCAAGGATGGAAAGAAGATTGTGATTAGCGATTAACTTTGACAAATAAACAAATAATAGCTGTTGGCTGCGGTCAACAGCTATTATTTGTTTATTCAACGTTTTTTCGTACCTTTGCGACAAATCTAATCAACACAGAATGGCAGAACAAGATAAGATGGTGCTGCGTGCCGAACATTTGGTAAAAAAGTATGGCAAGCGTACTGTGGTCAACGATGTATCGTTCGATGTGAAGCAGGGCGAAATCGTGGGACTCCTCGGACCGAACGGTGCGGGAAAGACAACCTCATTCTATATGACCACGGGACTGGTAGTGCCCAATGGCGGACGTATCTTCATGGATGACAATGAGATCACCTCCGACCCTGTGTACAAGCGGGCACGAGTGGGCATCGGCTACTTGGCACAAGAGGCCAGCGTATTCCGTAAAATGAGCGTAGAAGACAACATCGCCTCCGTCCTGGAGATGACAGGCAAGCCCAAAGAGTACCAAAAAGAAAAATTGGAAAGCCTCATCGCCGAGTTCCGCTTGCAGAAGGTACGCAAAAATTTAGGCGACCAACTCTCTGGTGGTGAGCGCCGCCGCACCGAGATCGCCCGTTGCCTCGCCATTGACCCCAAGTTTATCATGCTTGATGAACCTTTTGCCGGTGTAGACCCCATTGCCGTAGAGGACATCCAGCAGATTGTGTGGAAATTAAAGGACAAGAACATCGGCATCCTCATTACCGACCACAACGTGCAGGAGACGCTCTCTATCACCGACCGTGCCTACCTACTCTTCGAGGGGCGTATTCTCTTTGAAGGCACACCCGAAGAACTGGCAGCGAATGCTACCGTGCGTGCAAAATATCTAAGCAATAGTTTTGTACTACGTAAAAAGAAGTTTCAACTATGAAAATAAAGGGAGTACTCGCATTGTCCCTCTTCTTTGGGTTGCAGACAATCATCTATGGGCAACAGAAGGAGAAACCTTCACTCTTCACTCACCATGTTCCACCCCGCAAGGAGATACGCCACAAACTAAAGGGCTATCCGCAAGATAACGACTTGCAACAATCCACGACCCGCGCTTCGGGAGACTACATCATGCAGCAGTTTCCCACCATGGGAGAAATTAAGGGAGTAGTTATCCTTGCTGCTTTTACCGACGTGCCTTTTTCAACCGATACTATCGGCAGATTATTGAGCAACCGTTACAATGCCGACAACTATAGCGAACGGGTCAATTTCAATGAATATAGCAATAATCTCGGACAAGATTGTCAACTCGATATAATACTCCCTGGTAGTGCCCGTGACTATTTCCGTACCCAATCATTCGGGCAATTCATTCCCTCGTTCGATGTCATAGGCCCCATCACCCTCGACCAACCACGCGCTTATTATGGAGAGAACACCAGTTCCCGTAACGATAAAAACACCTCCGGCATGATACGCGAGGCCTGTCAGAAAGCCTATGCGATGGGATTGACCGACTTTACCGACTACGACAACGATGGCGACGGCGTAGTAGATTTTGTATATGTTGTCTATGCTGGTAGTGACGAAGCACAAACGGGTATCGAAGAGGCTATTTGGGCCAAGGCATCAAATATTTCACTCACTTTAGGTAATGGAATAAAGATAAAACGCTATGCATGCTCGGGTGAATTAGTCATCGACCTTCCCGTCGTAGCAGGTATCGGCACTCTTATACACGAGTTTAGCCACGTGCTTGGCCTGCCCGACTTCTATAACACCAAAACCGAGGACTTCACCATGGACATATGGAGCGTAATGGACTACGGCATGTACAACGCCGAGGGGTTCATTCCCTGCGCTTACACAGCTTTCGAGCGTTACTCGCTAGGGTGGCTCCCTATACAGACACTAGACGCTCCTGCCACCCTAAGCATCGGTACTACTGATGAAGAGGGCAAGGGTTACCGCATCTTCACGACAACCATTGACAGTACAAGCCTTATCACTAAAGGCGACACTGCTTCGTTTTACTTTATTGAGACCATCCGCCAAGAAGGATGGAACCTTTATGCCGCAGCCAATGGACTGCTTATCTCAGAGGTTACCTATGATTCTATAGCTTGGAGAAGTAACATAGTAAATGTAAACAAGCACCGCCACTGCATCGTACCCGCTGACAACAGCTACAACTACAAGACTGCGCCCAAACACCTCTTCGGTACCGAGAACCACGAGTTCACCATGAGCAGTATCCCTGCCTCTATCACCAAGTACGGGAA
>JBGVOS010000104.1:0-17713 GCA_045126595.1 Bacteroidaceae bacterium
AACGAGATTTTCCATCCATGAGTGGAAAATTTATTTAATGATTTTTAAGAAATTAGGAGCCAAAAAGGGATATAAATATGGAAAAAACGTAGAAAAACCCACGATAGTCAAATCATCATCGAGGCCATGCGTAAACTTGACCAGGAGCGTCGCCACAGAGGTATCAGACAAGACACGCTATGCCAAACTATCGGCATCAGTACCAAGACCTATGCTGCACTCCTTCGGGGCGAATGCAATCGGCTGGATGTATTCCTGAAGGTTGTGGAAAGAGTGAAAAATTAGGCTCCGCGATGTGCGCACTCTTCCCTCTTCCCTCAACTTACGGTTCCCCCAAGTACTCGAAGATCAGTTGCACCTGCCGACGGGTTAGTCGGCGCGAGGCACGCTGGTATCCTACTCGCTCCAGCTCAGGGAGCAGTCCGTGGGCCGAGGTGATGTACTTGTGTAGCAGGCGCAGGGCCGAGGAGCGCGGTGCACCAGGGAAGTAGAGCTGGGCGAGCTCGCTTTTGGTGAGGGATTGTATCATGGGTTTAGTGTTTAGGGTGTAGTGCCAAAAGCTAACGGCTAAGAGCCAAAAGCTTGCTGCATTTACCCTATAAAATTACAAAAAATCCGCGACATTATCAATGAATAAAAGCTTTATTTTTCAGCGAATTCAAAGATTCTGATGGGTATAAAAGAAATCCTCCGCAAGGAGTGCGGAGGAGATGAAGTGAGGAGTATGGGAGTTGATGCGCAGTTACAGTCCCAGTCGGATGAGGCTGCGGTCTGATTCGCTCTTCGGCGTGCCTTTCTGCTTGAAGGAGTTGAAGTTGTACGACATGCCCAGCCAGAGCATGCGGCTCTTGTTCTTGCTGCTGTTGGTAAGGTCGAAGAGGTTATTGTGTGACCACACCTCCCAGCGAGCCGTGTTGAAGATATCGGTGACGAGCATCGATAGGCTGAGGGCGCCCTTCATGAGGCGCTGCTTATAGCCGAGGTTCATTTGATGGGTGAGCGCAGTGGTGAGCTGGGGATAGTACTGAGGCGTGGTGAGGAAGTACTGCAGTTGGATGTCGCCATGACGCCAGGGGGTAAGGTCGAGCATGAGGTTGCTGTTGTTGGTCCAGCCGCGATTGTCGATATGGGCGCCTTCGAAGGTGCCCTGGGCAGTCACATAGTAGGTGTTTGCACCGATCGAGAGGGTAGCCCACTGGGCGGGTGTCACCTTGAGCGAGAGCTCCACGCCGGTCTTGAGGTCGGAGTCAGCATTGGCATAGGTCGTGATGAGGCGTTCGCCATCCATCTTGGTTACCTGTGAGATGTAGCCGGTGGTGTAGCCGAGGTAGGCGTTGACGAAGAGGGTCACGGCCTCGCGGTGCAGGTGGTAGCTGAGGTCTATCTTGGTCGCCTTCTCGGGGGCGAGGTGCATGTTGCCCTGCTCGTAGGTGGTGGCATCGACCATGCTCATGTAGGGGATGAGCTGCGGATAGGTGGGGCGTCCGATGCGGCGCGAGAGGGCCAACGAGAGGTCTTGAGCCTCGGTGAGACGATAGGTACCCGAGAGGCTGGGAGCGAGGAAGAAGTCGTGGCTGCGCTCGTCGATGGCATCGTGGCGGCTGCTGAGCGTGACGGTGGAGTACTCACCACGCAGACCAGCCTTGTAGGTGAACTGCGAACCGATGCGTGAGGCAAAGAGGAGGTATGCCGCAGGCACCCACTCGGTGTGGAGCATGTCCTTGCTCATGGCATCGGAGTAGGTCCACTTGCCGGACACGAGCTCGTAGAAGTCGTGGTACACATCGTTCTGACGATAGGTAAGCTTGGCACCTGCCGAGAGGGTGCCCGCCTTGAACTTATGCTTGTAGTCGGCTTGCAAAGCGGGGATGAAGGGACTGCCACCCGACACCGAGCGGTTGTACTCGACCCCTTCGAGCGAGTAGTGAGAGGGACGGCTGCCCCAAATCTTCGAGATCGAGCCACGGAGGGTGACATCGGACACCTCGGGACGGATGACATGGGTATAGGCCACGGAGCCCTCGAGGTTCTCGCGGTTCCAGGTTACATCGTTGTGGCGCGACTCCGTGCGGTCGGCAAGGGTGTTGTATAGTTCCTGCTGGATATTCAGCCGCGGCACGATGGCCTTGACATCGATGCTCAGGCGGTGGCGTGGATTGAAGCGGAAGTCGGCACCAAGCGAGAGGTTGTTGTTGAAGGTATAACGGGTGGACTGCATCTGCTGTGCCACCTCGTAGCCCGTGCCATGCACCTTGCGGTGGAGCGTGGAGTGCACGATGTCGTCCTCGTACTTGGTATTATAGTTGAGTCGCCACGCAGCCTTAGGACGGTTGTGCGAGAGGGCGATGTTGCCATTCGTGAAGTGGCTGAAGCCATAGTTGGCTGCCACCATGCCACTGAACCCTTCGGCACGTGAACGCTTGGAGATGATGTTGATGATGCCGCCCGTGCCCCCAGCATCGTGCGAAGCGTCGGGATTGGTGATAACCTCGATGCTCTGGATGTTGGCCGCTGGGATGGTGGAGAGGTCGCTGGCTGTGGTGGGAACGCCATCCATCAAGACGAGTATATTGCTGTTGCCACGAATCGAGATCTCGTCGTTCGACACGCTCACCGCCGATGCCGAGCGCAGCACATCGATGGCCGTGCCCTTGCTCGATGCCATACTCGCCGAGGCGTTGATGGTGGTGTGCTCGACGGTAGACTTCTGTGCGGCCGCCTTGGCCGATACCACGACCTCGTCAAGCGCCTTGGCATCTTCGCGCAAGGTGATGACGCCAAGGTTGATATGAGGTTTATCGATGGTGATGAGCCCTTCGTACTTGGCATAGCCGATGAACTCCACAGCCAAGCGATACTCGCTACCCGTCCGCTCCATCTTCAATGCAAACTCACCATTGCCATCGGTGATGACACCCGCTACAGGGGAGCTCCCCACATAGGCCGCCACCGAGGCATAGGAGATGGGTTGCTGACTGGCATCAATCACCTTGCCCGTAATCGTACACTTAGCCTGCTGGGCATAGCCACACAGTGGGAAGAGAACCAGCACACAGAGCATCGCAAACATGATATAGCGAGAAAAAATCTTATTCATCGGTATTGTTTTATACTATTCAAGACGCAAAAATACATCTTTTTTTAATATCCTCAAAGATAATCTATAGGACCTACGCTATCTCTCATCTGCGGAATGCCACCCTGCCGACAAGTGGTATCTTTGCGTCAGGAATTCTGAATTGTGAATTATGAATTCAGAATTCCAGCATGCGAAATTTCCCTTATTTATTAACCCGAATTGTGAAACACGATTTGTCATCCGGAGGCAACTTTCAATTCTCAATTCTCAATTTTCAATTCAAAAACTATGCCCATTACCTACGCAGTAAAGAAAGTAAGCAATCCCAAGTATCCTGAAGTGGACTACTTCCATGGTCAAGCCATCAAGACTGGTGAACTCACCTTAGACAAACTCGCCAAGCGTATCAACAACAGCACCACCGTGACGCAAGCCGACTGCCGAGCCGTGCTCGTGAGTATGAAAGACCACATCATCGAAGCCCTCACCGAAGGTCAGGTAGTGGTGCTCGACGACCTCGGCCGCTTCCAGATAACGCTCCAAGGCAAGTGCTACCCCAAGGAGGTAATCAATGCCGAAGACTTCTCACCCTCAGCCATGATCAAGAGCCACAAGATCGTGTTCCGCCCCGATGCGGCACTGAAGAGGGAGGTCGCCAAGGACTTCAAGTTGAAGCGCATCTCGTCTGACGCGATGGCGTAAACAATTCCCCCTCTGTTCATAGAGGGGGTGCCCAAAGGGCGGGGGCGTTACAAGCGTAGCGCGTAGTATTTCTGCTCCGCACTTCGTTTGGAACTCCCTCCGCTCCATTTCATTTCGCTCGTCCCTCTATAAACAGAGGGACAGTTAGTAAACCACAAACATTAACACACAAAAACCATGAACTCAAAAACTCAATTCAATTTCGGCAAACTCCTCAAAATCCTCATCGCAGTACTCACCGCCTTGGCCGGCTCGCTGGGCCTAGCAAGTTGTGTCTAAGCCATGAGACCGCTACTCCGTGCGCTGCTGCTCATCAGCGGCGCACTCACCTTAATCGCGTAAAGTGAGGCCTCACCCCATCCCTCTCCCAGGGAGAGGGGGGCTACAGGCATCGCTGAATACAATTTACAGATCTATCAGAAACAATGAATACATCAAACACTTCCGCGAGGCCTGCAAAGCCCCTCCATAGAGGGAGGGGTTGGGGTGGGTCTTCCTATTTTTCCATTCCCGAATTGACCGCCAGCGCCACGGCGCTGCGCGAGGGCATCGACAATCGCCCATCGAAGTGTGCATACCACCTGTTGCACGTACTCGTAGACCAGTTATTAGACCCCATCCGCGAAGCGTGGGGAGAACCCATTGTGGTATCCTCGGGCTACCGCTGTAAGGAACTCAACACGCTCATCGGAGGTGTGAAGAACAGTCACCACATGCTCGGCTGTGCTGCCGACTTGATAGCAGGCAACAAGGCCGATCACCGCCGTTTGTTCAAACTCATACAGCAGATGCAGCAGTCGGGGCAGATACGCTTCACCCAGCTCATCCTTGAGGGCAATGGAAGGTGGATACACATATCCTATGTACCCAGTGACCTCAGATGCCAAGCCATTGAATGAGGAGATCATGCTGACAGTCCATCCATACACGATGCACGCCGCAGAGCACAGAGAGTGCTTTGCGGCGTGTTGGCTTATAGACGCGTTGCTGATGTGTGCAGGTGTTACTGTTTGTCGGCGATGCCGAGGGTGTGCCAGTCGCGTTATGGCTTGGCTGCCTTACGGTACTCGCCTGGTGAGCAGCCCATGTGGTGCTTGAAGTAGCGTCCGAAAGTGGAGGGGTCGGGGAAGTGCAGTGTGTCGGCAATCTCCTTGATGCTCTTGTCGGTGTCGGCCAGGTAGTGCTTGCTCAGGTTGATGGTGAAGAGGTGTATCCACTCCATCGCTGTCTTGCCCGTCTCCTTCTTGATGATGCCCGACAGGTAGTAGGGCGTGAGGTAGAGGCGACTGGCATAGTGCTGCACGGTGCGCTCGGCGTGTACATCCTGCAGCAGGAGCATGAGGAAATCGTTCACCACACGCTCGTGATTGCCGGGGAGGTGCACCTCCTTGGGACGTTCGGCGAGGAAGATGCCCACAATCTCTATCATCATGGCGCAGCAGAGGTGGCGCGTGCGGTGAGCATTGAGTTTGTCGAGGACGGTGCGCGTAGCCTCAGACTGCATGCTGTCGGGGGTCAGGGGCGAGCCTTCATGGATGAGGTCGCACAAGTGGTGCAGGTGCATGGCGCTCTCCTCCGTGATGTCTATGCAGGGATGAGTACGTACGCGCACACGGTCGCGCGGGTCGATGCTCTCAAGCGTGGGGTAGAAGTTCTCCACATAGTCCATCTCGATGCGTCCCTCCCAGTCGTCGGAGTGCTGCACCACATGGATCTGTGCATTGGGGTAGAGCATCATGAGCGTGTGGCATCGGATGTGGTAGAGCACCCTTTCGAACAGCACCGATGCCGTACCTCCCGTACAGAGGAAGAAGCCTACCTTGAAGGTCTTTCCCTGCTCCTCGATGAGCGGTCGGGTCTGCATGATGGCGATAATCTCTTTGGCTTTCATAGGGAAGCAATAAATAGAAATTGCACATAAAGATAGTGCAAAGAAAGATAAAAATAGGTGTCGGGGCAGGTTTTTTGTGGAAATTGCACATTTTATCCCCAAAATTGGGCTTTTTGTTGTTATAAAGGCGGTGTAATTTTGCCGCGTAATTTGGGGTACTTTACCTCGACTAAAGGAAGCAAAAGGATCATGAGAAGATTACGCATAGGACTCGACATAGGGTCGACGACACTGAAAGCGATTGTCATAGATGCGGAGGGGCAGCCGCTGTTTACCTATTATGAGCGGCACAATGCCGACATCACAGGACGCATGGCCGACTGCATGGAACGCATACGGCGCGAGGTGGGCGAGGCGGAGTACGGCATCTGCCTCACGGGCTCGGTGGCCATGGGCGTGGCAGAGCGCGAGGGCATGGACTTCGTTCAGGAGGTGGTGGCAGCAGCCGAGTATGTGAGGCAGATGCACCCCGAGGTGGCTACGCTGGTTGACATCGGTGGCGAGGATGCCAAGATCGTGCTCTTCGACCATGGCAAGGCAACCGACCTGCGCATGAACGGTAACTGTGCTGGAGGCACGGGAGCCTTCATTGACCAGATGGCGGTGCTGCTCGACGTGGAGGTGACGGAGCTGGATGCGCTGGCGCGGGAGGCCACGCAGACCTATCCCATAGCATCGCGCTGCGGCGTGTTTTGCAAGACGGACATACAGAACCTCATTGCCAAGAATGCGTTGCGCAACGATATCGCTGCCTCCATCTTCCGTGCGGTGACGGTGCAGACGGTGTCGACCCTGGCCCACGGCTGCGAGCTACGTGCACCGATGATGTTTATCGGTGGACCGCTGACCTTCATCCCCTCGCTGCGCAAGGCCATCGCAGACTATCTGCAGCTGACCGAGCAGGACATCATACTCCCCACCGAAGGAGCACTCATCCCGGCTTGGGGTGCGGCGCTGAGGGCAAAAAAGCAATGGACAATTGCCCCTGTAGCAAGCACTACAGAAGCAATGTCACCTAATTGCCAATTGTCTGCTGCCGATTGTCCATTGAAAACCTCTCTCCCTCCCATCTTCACCTCGAAACACGACTACGACACCTGGTGCAGCGAAGTGGACCGATGTGCCCTGCCTCGTGCTGCATGGCCACACGACTGCACGCAGGATATCTATATAGGTATAGACTCGGGCAGTACCACCACGAAGATTGTGGCGCTCACGCCCGAGCGCGAGCTGCTCTACACCTACTACCGCGTGAACCGCGGCAATCCCATCGCAACGGTGGTGGAGGGCCTGCGCCGACTCGATGGCGAGGCACAGGCACGCGGCGTGCGGTTGCGTGTGGCAGGATGTTGCACCACAGGCTATGGCGAGGACCTCATCCGGGCAGCTATGCGTGCCGATCACGGCATCATAGAGACCATGGCACACTATATGGCAGCATCGTACCTCACGCCCGACGTATCGTTTATCCTCGACATCGGCGGACAGGATATGAAGGCTATCTTCGTGGATAAGGGCATCATCAACCGCATTGAAATCAACGAAGCCTGCTCCTCGGGATGTGGCTCCTTCATCGCTGCTTTTGCCCAGTCGTTGGGATATACAATCGAACATTTTGCCCACGAGGCATGCATCGCCGAGCACCCTTGCGACCTCGGCACGCGCTGCACCGTATTTATGAACTCGAAGGTGAAGCAGAAGCTACGCGAGGGGGCATCCGTGGCCGACATCGCTGCAGGCCTCTCCTACTCGGTGGTGAAGAACTGTCTCTTCAAGGTGCTGCGCCTTACCGACACGGCCGTACTGGGCGACCATATCGTGGTGCAGGGAGGCACGATGAAGAACGACTCGGTAGTGCGTGCCTTCGAGCGACTCACGGGCAAGCGCGTGCTGCGCTCCGACACACCCGAGCTGATGGGTGCCGCGGGCTGTGCGCTCTATGCCATCGCCCATACCTCGGATGCCGCAGTATGGCTCGACGAGCTCCTCGACACCTGCACCTATACCACGCGGCAGTCGCAATGCCATGGCTGCGAAAACCAATGTCTCATACAGCGCTACACCTTTGCCAACGGCACCCGTTACGTCTCGGGAAACCGTTGCGAACGCATCTATACCAATGGCGCTACATCCGTGGAGAAAGGCCGCAATGCGTATGAGGAGAAGGGAAAGTTGTTGTGGGAGCAGACCCCCTCTCAAGACTCGCACCAAAGGACTAAGGGGGTCTGTAGATCCTCACTAAAAATTGGTATCCCCCGTTGCCTCAACCTCTTCGAGGAATACCCCTTCTGGCATGTGTTGTTCACGGTGTGTGGCATCGAGGTGGTATTGTCATCACCCTCCGACTATGGCCGCTACGAGCGGGTGGCACGGCAGATCATGTCCGACAACATCTGCTTCCCCGCCAAGCTGGCGCATGCTCATGTGCAGGAACTGATAGAGCGGAGCGTCGATCGTGTGTTTATGCCCTTCGTGGTGTATGAGCGCTCACGAGGCGAGCAGAACAGCTACAACTGCCCCGTGGTGACGGGCTACTCTCAAGTCATCAGGAGCGTGCAGACCACCGATGTGCCCATCGATGCGCCGGTATTCTCCTTCAAGGACGAGAAGACGCTTTACCGCCAATGTCGCCGCTACCTGTCGGGGCTCGGGGTGGACGACTCGCTTATCCGTAGCGCCTTTGCCGAGGCCGTACAAGCACAGGACGACTACGAACGTCGTCTGGTGGAGACGAATCGCCGCATCTATGCCGAGGCCGTGGAGAAGGGACGTCCCGTCATCCTCCTCGCCGGTCGCCCCTATCATAGCGACCCTCTCATACAGCATCAGGTGTCTGATGTGGCTGCCTCGTTGGGTGCCTACGTCATCACCGAGGACATCGCCCGTGAACTCGATGTGCCGATGGGCGAGACTCACATCCTGGCGCAGTGGTCGTTCCCGAACCGCATCGTGCGTGCAGCCAAGTGGGCCGTGGAGCAGCCCGTGAACGTGCTCTTCATGCAGATCACCTCGTTCGGCTGTGGCCCCGATGCCTTCTTCCTCGACGAGATAGCTTCCTTCCTCTCACGCCATGGAAAGGCGCTCACCCTCATCAAGGTGGACGATGTGAACAATGTAGGGTCGCTCAAGCTGCGCATACGCTCGGCCTTGCAGAGCGCCGAAGGCTTCCCCGAAGGACAGAAGGGGGCTTCAGTGCGCACCTTTACAACCACCAGAGTCTTTGACACAAGCGATCGCCGCCGCAAGGTCATCGCCCCCTTCCTCACCCCCTTCATCTCTCCCCTGCTGCCCAAGTTGTTCGGATTGGCAGGCTACGACGTAGATATACTGCCCGTGAGCGACACGGTGTCTGACGAATGGGGATTGAAGTATGCCAACAACGAGGTGTGCTACCCTGCCACGCTCGTCATCGGCGACATCGTGAAGGCTTTCAAGGAGCAGCGCTACGATCCTGCCACAACAGCTGTGGCCATGTCGCAGACGGGCGGACAGTGCCGTGCCAGCAACTATATACCCCTGATCAAGAACGCCCTCGTACAGATGGGCCTCGAAGAGGTGCCCGTGATCTCCTTCTCGCTCGGAGGCGACCTGGGTAACGAGCAGCCGGGCTTCACCATCCCCTGGATGAAGGTAATCCGCGTAGCTATCGCCGCCGTGCTATGCAGCGATGCCATTGCCAAGATGTACTATGCTGCCGTGGTGCGCGAGCAGACACCCGGCGAGGCGGCACGCCTGCGCGACCACTACATAGACCTGCTGGGCAAGGCCGTGGAGCGCAACAACCCCGACCGCCTCTATGCCACCCTCAGCGATGCAGCACGCGACTTCGACACCCTCTGCATCGACAAGCACTGCCCCAAGGTGGGTGTCGTGGGCGAGATCTTGCTCAAGTTTCACCCCTATGCCCAGCGCGGCGTCACCGACTGGCTCGTAGGACGCGGCATCGAAGTGTTGCCCCCGCTGATGACCGAGTTCTTCCTCGAGACCTTCGTCAACAAGGAGGCACGCCGCGAAGCCCTCATCGACACCTCCACGATCACCCCCACGCTCTATCGTTGGGCCTACAGCTACATCCGTCGACAGATGCGCCGTGTCGACAAGCTATGTGCCCCCTTCCGCTACTACCAGCCCTTCCACGACATCTTTGACATAGCCCGCGAGGCCAGCCACGTCATCAACCTCAATACCCAGTTTGGCGAGGGGTGGCTACTCCCAGCCGAGGTCATCAGTGCCGTGCGCAATGGTGCTACCCATGTGGTGAGCCTGCAGCCCTTCGGATGCATCGCCAACCACATCGTGTGTCGAGGTATAGAGAACAAGCTCAAGCGTTACTTGCCGACACTCAACCTCCTCTCGCTCGATTTCGACAGCAACGTCAGCGAGGTTAACGTAACGAACCGCCTACTCCTCTTTGTCGAAGATTTAGAAAAGTCCTGATTGCTGCCTAGGCCATACACGCTGCACGCCGCAGAGCACACGAGGTGCTTTGCGGCGTGTTGGCTTTAGATGTTGTTGGAGATGCAGTGTTACTGCTTGTCGGTGATGCCGAAGGTGTGCCAGTCGAGTTTGTCGTAGCGGCCTTTGACGGCTTTCTTGGCATTCTGCCCTGCTTCTCACACTGTCAGTCGCTTCGGTGTTGTCCCCGTATGCTTCTTGAAGAACTGCACGAAGGACGAGGGGGTGGAGAAGTTGAGTTTGTCGGCAATCTCCTGTACGGTGAGGTCGGTGGTGCGCAGCAGCATGGCGGCCTCGATGAGCAGCGCTTCGTGTATCCAGTCGAGGATGGGGCGGCCGGTGATACGCTTGATGGCCGTGGAGAGGTATTTGGGTGTGAGGTTCAGGCGGTCGGCATAGTAGTGCACGGTGTGCTCCTCGCGGAAGTGTAGTGCCAACAGGCGGAAGAAGCGGTCGCTGAGGCTTTCGTGGCGGAGGGTCATGTCGGGCTGCAGGTGATAGACCCGCTCATATTCGGCCAGTATCTCCAGCATGAGGGCACTGAAAATGGCGCTCACTATCTCGCGCTGGTAGCGCCCCTCCTCGTGCATCTCCTTGTGGATGAAGCGGTAGTAGCTGTGCAGGTCGTCGAACTTGGCATCGGTGAGCGTAATCACCGCCCGGTAGCGCGAGTAACTGAAGAAGTTGGTGTCCACTGGCGAGGGCAGCCGTAGGATATACTCGGGCAGCAGGGCTATGAGGTTGTTCTCGGTGAGCAGTACCGGCTCTATGTAGTTGATGAGTTGGTTCTCGGAGAGTACGATCACGTTGTTCCCCTCCACCCGATACTCCTTGCCGTTGATGACCACGCGCCCGCCGTTGCCCTTGCATAGGATGATGATGAAGCCGCCCTTGAGGAGCAAGTTGGTGTAATCCTTACGCGGTAGGTGCAGGTTGAGGTTGATGAGGAAGTCCTTGCCGCCACCCTCGGCGATGAGCTGGGCCACGTCGATGTACTCGATATTGTCGCGAAGTTTCTCCATAGTTATCTCTAATAATCCCTAAAAGCGAAGTTTGAAACATTTATCCGTCTACAAATGTAACGAATTGCTCTTATTATGCAAGTACTTTTGCACACGTTTTATGAATCATTAAGAGAACAATTGATAAATATACAAACACTATGAGCATTCAATACCTTCTTATGCTGGCCGTAGGCGATGCCATGGATGCCTTTGCGGTATCGATGGCCAAGGGCACTGTCACGCGCCATCCACGTCTGCAGCATTACCTGAGTGTAGCCCTGTGGTTTGGCGGATTCCAGGCTCTGATGACTTTTCTTGGATATTTCGTCGGAGCACGCTTTGCTCCGTTAGTGGAGCGGTACGACCATTGGATATCGTTCGTACTGCTTGCGACATTGGGAGCCATGATGGTATGGGAAGCCTTCGGGGTAGAGAAATCCGAGGACGTGAAGCCCGACTTCTCGGCTAAGACAATGCTGCTGCTGGCCGTGGCTACAAGTATCGACGCAATGGCCGTAGGTGTGTCGCTGGCGTTTCAGGATGCCGACATCTGGTTGGCGACGTTGCTGGTAGGATTAGTCACAATGCTGTTTTCGGCCGTCGGACTCAAGTTGGGAAGCCTCTTCGGCAACCGTTATAAGATGGTGGCCGAGCTGGTGGGCGGACTGATATTGCTCTTCATTGGCATCGACATTCTTGTCTCCCATTTGACCGCATAAAATGCGTGTGAGCATGCAAGGCAAAGAGAGCTAATAATTGTTATATAACCAAATCCAAAAAACTAATGGAAAAGACAAATTTCTACAATCTGCCCCACAAAGCGGTGAAGGAGCAACTGCACACCGACACGGAGCGTGGGCTGACCGACCATGAGGCACAGGAGCGCCTCAAGGAGTATGGTTACAACGAGTTTAAGAAACGAGAACACACGACGCTGTGGCAGAAGTTCGTGGCGCAGTTCAAGAGCTTCATGATTATCGTGCTGCTCATCGCGGCAGCTATCTCGGGCGTCACGGGCTATATGAATGGTGAGGGCATGACCGACGCACTCATCATCCTGGTCATCCTCGTGGCCAATGCCATCATCGGCATGGTGCAGGAGTCGAAGGCGGAGAAGTCGCTCGATGCCTTGGAGCGCATGGCGGCCCCACGCTGCAAGGTGGTGCGCAATGGGGAGCGTCGCATCATCGAGTCGCGTGAGCTGGTGCCGGGCGACATCGTGGAGATAGAGACGGGCGACAGCATCCCAGCAGACCTTCGCCTCACCGAAGCCATCAACCTGAAGGTGCAGGAGGCTGCGCTGACGGGCGAGTCGGTGCCCGTGGAGAAGAGCACCGAGTCTGTCGAGGGCGATGTCTCCATAGGCGACAGGGTGAACATGGCGTTTGCCTCATGTAGCGTCACCTACGGCCGTGGACGCGGCATCGTGGTGGCTACGGGGACCGATTCCGAGATGGGCAAGATAGCCGCCATGATAGAGTCGGTGCCCGAGATGAAGACACCCATGCAGGTGCGCCTCGACCAGTTGGGTCGCGTGCTGGCCATCGTGAGCCTCGTGGTGTGTGGCATCATCTTTATCATCGGCCTCTGCAACGGACGTCCGTTGATGGAGATGTTCATGACCGCCGTGAGCCTTGCCGTGGCTGCTATCCCCGAGGGGCTGCCTGCTGTGTCGACCATCGTGCTCGCCCTGGGTGTGCAGAAGTTGGCCAAGCAGAACGCCATCGTGCGCAACCTGCCCTCTGTGGAGACGCTGGGCAGCACCACGGTCATCTGTTCGGACAAGACGGGTACGCTGACGCAGAACCGCATGACGGTGGTGGAGATGGGCATGGGCACCGAGGTGAAGGACATCGACACCCTATCGGTAATCCACAGCCAGTTGGTGCAATATGCCGTGCTATGCAACGATGCCGTCATCTCTCGCGATGGCGATAAGGTGACTGCCATCGGTGACCCCACAGAGACGGCACTCGTTGATCTCGGGCTGAAATATGGCATCGACCGCGACGTGCTGCTGGCCGAGATGCCGCGCGTAGCCGAGGTGCCCTTCGACTCGGAGCGCAAGCGTATGGCCACCATCCACCGTACCGCCTCGGGGCGCTACCTCGTGGCTGTCAAGGGAGGTATGGACGAGGTGCTGGAGTGTTGCACGAGAATCAATGTTGACGACAATGAGAAACCTTCACACCATACCTCGCACAATTCGTCGTCTATATTCTCGTTCACGGTGAGGAATATCACCGGTGACGATATTCATCGCATATTTGAGAAGAACGAGGAGATGGCCTCCAAGGCATTGCGAGTACTGGCCATCGCCTATAGATATATGGATGAGTTGCCGGCCGACATCAGTGCCGCGAGCATCGAAGACAATCTTACCTTCGTTGGCATGGTGGGCATGATAGACCCGCCACGCGAAGAGGCTTTCCCTGCCGTACAACAGTGTCGCCTTGCCGGCATCAAGCCCGTGATGATTACGGGCGACCACGCCCTCACCGCCTCGGCCATTGCCGAGAGTCTGGGCATACTATACCCCGGCAATCGCGTACTTACGGGTGCTGAGGTGGAGCGAATGACCGACGAGGAGTTGCGCGAGCAGTGTGGCAGCGTGGCCGTCTTTGCCCGCGTAGCCCCAGAGCACAAGGTGCGCATCGTGAAGGCCTTCCAGCAGCGCGGCAATGTGGTGGCGATGACGGGCGACGGTGTCAACGATGCCCCTGCCCTCAAGCTGGCCGACATCGGCGTGGCGATGGGCATCACGGGCACCGACGTGGCCAAGGAGGCTGCAGATGTGGTGCTGGCCGACGACAACTTTGCCACCATCGTGACCTCCGTGCGCGAGGGGCGCCGCATCTTCGACAACCTGATGAAGAGCATCCAGTTCATGGTGTCGACCAACCTGGGCGAAATCGTGCTGCTGCTCGTGACCGTACTGCTCAACTTCGACATGCCGCTGCTGCCCATACAGTTGCTCTTCATCAATCTCGTGTGCGACAGCCTGCCCTCGCTGGCTCTCAGCGTAGACCATGCCGCGAAGGACATCATGGAGCGTCCGCCCGTGACACCCAATCAAAGTATCTTTACCCGTGCGTTCACTACGAAGGTAGTGCTGCAGTCTCTCATCATCGGTGCCGCCTCGTTGGGTGCCTATATGATAGGTCTGGAACACTCCATCGAGACCGCCCGTACCATGACCTTTGCCGTGATGATCTTCTCGCAGTTCACAATGATCTTCAGCATCCGCACCGGTCGTCAGTGGTTCACCCACCGCTTCTTCACTAACCGCTGGCTATGGCTCACCATTGTGCTGGTAACCACGCTGACGCTTCTCGTGATGCTCATCCCCGCCATGCAGGCACTCTTCAAGATTACCGCCCTCAGCGCCCCACAGTGGGGAATGGTCATCGGTCTCTCCATCGGCGTGCTCCTCGTGAGCGAACTACTAAAACTGCTCACAAGAAAGGTCAAGTGATTTCAGATGTCATACAGAATGAGGACTCCCTTTTAGGTGGGTCCTCATTTGAGTTGCAGCCCTGATAGGTGGTATCCGTCGTATTTGAATATAAGGGTTCTCGTTCCAAGAAAACAGAGGTTTCCCAACCTCAATAATTGGTCAGAAAATCCTCGCTATTGGTACGTATATCCTTTATTAACGAAAATTAAACCGAGGAGATGAAAACTTATTTGTACATTTGCGAACACTATTTAGAATCTGTTTGGATTTTATTTCGAGTTCAGTTGAGAGGAATTTTTGAGTAGATTTGCACTCTCGGGATGTAGCAAATAGTGGTCTATTTGCAAGAACCGAGAGGGTAAAGGTGCCAAAGTTGCGGTTAAGCGAGAACAAAGACTGCTTGCAGGCTCTGTCGAGCGTAGCAACTTCAACAATGTTAAAAATAACCTCAAATAAACCGAAAAGTCAACAAGAAAACATATTAACGGTAAAATTCAAACAGATTCTTATACAGACCATGGCACAGACAATCCCTTATCTCCGCTGGCGCGAGCGTATCAACGACATCACCCCCGCCAACTACCGCATCGGCAATGATGTCATCGTCATCCCTCAGCACCCCATGCTGGACCTCCCGACGGGCTGCTTCAAGATTGACGTCACCACGATGATCATCTACGACAAGGGCTGGGTGCGCGTGTCGGTGGGCATGAAGGAGTACACGGTGAAGGCGCCTGCCGTGCTCACCATCTTGGCCGACACCACCTACCAGTATCATGAGCACTCCGACGACCTGGAGTACAAGGCGCTGGTCTACTCGAAGGCCTTCACGGACAACATGTTTCTCAACACCGACCGTGTGCACCCCCTGCGCAGCTCCATCCTCGACAATGCCCTGTTGGAGGGGAGCGACGTGGTGTATGTCTACAACCTCTACGTTCAGATGCTGCTCGACCTCATGCGCCGTGGACAGACAGCCTATAAGCTCGAGGCTGCCAAGCACCTCACGCTGGCCGTGTTCTATGGCTTCTCCAACACCAAGCACCCCGCGCTCGACGGGCCTTCAGGCCGCAAGGACGAGCTCTATGCCCGCTTCACGCGGCTTGTGCACCGCCACTTCCGCACCTCGCGCGACGTGTCGTTCTATGCCGACGAACTATGCGTGTCGGTCAAGTACCTCTCCTCGGTGGTAAAGGAGAAGAACGGCATCCCCGCGCTCGACTTCATCGAGCAGTACGTCATCACCGAGTGTAAGGCCCTGCTCTCGTCCACCACGATGACCATCCAGCAGATTGCCGACGAGCTGAACTTCCCCTCCCAATCCGTCTTCGGCAAATACTTCAAGCGCGTCACCGGCCTCTCACCCCGCGAGTATAGGAACAGGATGTAGGGTGGGGGAGAAAATGACAATAATAGCGGAAAATTAGTGGAATAATAGTCTTTTCCCCGAAAAAAGTTGAGAATTCTCTTGACTCGTACCCTACGGCAGTATTTAACTTTGCACTTGAAAGTTGCGAAGGTTGGCTGCACTCGTTACAAGCAATTGCATGCATTGCTCACTCGTTGGCACAACCTTTGCACTTGAAAGCTGCAATAAATCGTACGATTATGAGAGAAAAAACAAAGTTAAAAATCGGAGAGTTTTCCAAATTGTGCCGTGTCACCGTGCGTGCATTGCGACACTACGAAGAGAAGGGGTTGCTGAAGCCTGCCGTTGTCGACGAATGGACAGGCTACAGGCAATACGACCTGAGCCAGTCGCAACGACTGTATCGGATCCTCCACCTGAAGGGTATGGGGCTGTCACTCGATGAGATTGCCGACATCCTTGACCGAGGAGACTACAGGCCCGACTCAGCGATGATAGAGCGGAGGATGGCACAATGCCGTGCCGAGATAGCCCGCCTGCAGCAGCAACTGAAGCAGTTGGAAAGTCTGGCACAGCTCTCCACAACAAACAAAACAATGAACAAGACAACCATCAAACGAATCCCAAGCCGCATAGTGGCAAGCTACCGCAAGGTAATCAAGAACTACGATGAATTAGGCCCCTTATGCGTCAATGTCATCGGCCCCGAGATGATGCGCGTGGGCTGCATCTGCCCCGAGCCGCAGTACTGCTACACCATGGAGCACGATGCCGAGCACCGCGACGAGAACATCGACCTGGAGTATTGCGAGGCAGTAGGGGAGATGCACCCCGACACGGAAATCCTACGTTTCTACGAAGCACCCGAGATCCCGAAAGCGCTCTGCCTCCTGCATCACGGTGCGTACGACAGATTCTCTGAGACGATGACCGAAGCCTTGGCCTATATCGAGGAGCAGGGTATGCAACTCAGCGGCAACCCCCGCTTCTGCTACCTCGACGGCCCGTGGAACAAGCAGGACGCAGCAGACTACCTCACAGAGGTTCAGATACCCATCAAATAGGTATCCTGAAATAAACTTCCCAAACCAATTTATCATAGGCTTGACAAAATTTTTTCAAGCCTATGAAAATTTTTTTTCGCTTTGTTGAAAAAACTTTTTCACCATAGTGATAATTTTTTTTCAAGCCTTCGAAAATCTTTGCAAAAAGTTTGCCGAAGGATATTAGTAGACATCCATTTCTGCCACTGCCAACCCAAATATAAACTTTTATCACCTGAATATGCTGGGAACTGACCTGCCATCTTCGCAGCATTCAGTTCCTACATAGATTTTTTCTCTTTTTTGATTTACTTTTGCCTCCGTTTTGCGTCCTCATGGTAGAGACAATGATTATGGAGAAGGATAGATTTGACATATTGTCGAGGAAAGTAAGAGGCAAGCTGCTGGCGCTGGCGCGGAGCTTTGCACTGCCCTCGGGAGTGGAGCCCGACGATGTGGTGCAGGAGGCGATGATTGCGCTTTGGGAGCTGACAGAGCAGGGCTACCCGATGAAAGATACCGAGGCGATGGCCATAAGGCTGACGAAGAATATCTGCGTGGAGCACTATCGGAAGGCACATCTGGAGCTGCAGGCACTGACACACGACAACTACCTTGGCGGCACCGAAGCGACCGTGCTGACCGACCATGAGGACCTAAGGCGCATACAGGAGAGCATCTATGGGTCGCTCACCACGACACAGCGGGAGTAT
>JBGVOS010000105.1:0-12387 GCA_045126595.1 Bacteroidaceae bacterium
ATCCACTTGGCAATCATCAGCTGGTCGGCAGCATCTTCTGCATTCACGGGGAGGAACTCAATCTCGTTCTGCTCATAGATCATGCCGTCGATAGTGAAGTTACCCACCTCTGAGTGACCATACTTGATCTGTCCACCAGCCTGAGCAATGTAGGCCATACACTGGGTACGGAACTCATTGAACTTGGCATAGGGAGCTGACTCGTGGTAACCTTTCTGGTCGGTAGCGGCAAACATGCCACAGTCGGGAGCAATCACATAGTACTCCAACTCACCCATCGCCTGGAACTCCATACCTGTCACCTCATTGAATGCACGGCATGCCTTGCGCAAGGTGTTCTCGGGAGAGCTCTCCAAGGGTTCGCCATCCTTATTGAAATATGAGCACAGCATCGAGAGTGTAGGCAACTCGGCAAACGGGTCTACGAATGCGGTGCAGAAACGGGGCAATACATAGAGGTCGCTGCTTCCCGCCTCGATGAAGGGGAAGAGACTGCTGCCGTCGACACGCTCACCGCAGGTGAGGATAGCATCGAGATATGCTTCATTGTTGATTACAAAGTTGAGGGTCTTCAAGCGGCCGTCACCGGCTGGGTACATGAAGTTGACCATACGGATTTCGTTCTCCTTGATGTAGCGTACGATATCCGCTTTTGTAAACTCCTTGCAGGGTTTCTGCAGGTAGGCCACAATCTTGTTGGGATTCATTGACAATTCCTTGTTCATAATACTTAGGCCTACCCTAACCCCTCCCAAGGAGGGGAACTCCAATCCTCGCGACAAGGTCAGAGAAGGACTTCATTAAATAGTTATTTATGTTTTTCTTGGGAGATACAGTCACCCCTCCTTGGGAGGGGGAAGGGGGAGGCCCCCCTACTCTACTCCCTTCTTAATGACGTAGCGGATGAGGTCATAGAACTTCTGCACAGTGGGGATAAGCACACGCTCGTCGGGTGAGTGGGGCGACATCAGTGTGGGACCGAACGAAATCATGTCCATACCCTCGTTCACTGCGCCGATAATACCGCACTCGAGTCCGGCGTGAATCACCTTCACTTCGGGTTCCTTACCGAAGAGCTCCTTGTAGGTCTCCTTCATGGCGGCGAGCACATGAGAGTTCACATTGGGTTGCCAGCCACTGTAGCTACCGCTGAACTCAACACGCATGCCAGCCATTGAGAAGCAGCTCTCGAGGGAGATGGCCTGATACATCTTCATGCTCTCCGACGAACTGCGCACGAGAAGGCTGAACTGGGCCTTGCCCTCGCCAATCTCGATAATAGAGAGGTTGCTTGATGTTTCCACCGTATCGGGGATAGTGGGGATATAGCGCATCACACCGTTCTGACAAGCAAGGATAGCGTCGATGAGGTTGTCGCGGATTTCTTCGGGGGTCTCGCTCTCGGGCATCTCCACCTCCTCTACAGTGAGTGTGATACCGCTCTCAATGGTAGCGAACTCCTCATTGAAGAGTGCCTCGCAACGAGCAGCCAAGTCCTTTACATCCTCTACTGCATCCTCGGGCAAGGTGAGCACCACGAAGGCATCGCGAGGTATGGCATTGCGCATGTTGCCACCCTTCCACTGAGCCAGCTGGGCATCACACTCAAGCACAGCTTCGCGCACGAAGCGGCCCATCAGTTTGTTGGCATTGCCACGACCCTCACAAATCTCGAGGCCAGAGTGTCCGCCACGCAATCCCTTCAAGGTCACGCGCACAGCCTTGTAATCATCTTCGGGCTCTATCTCCATATATTGCAACGTCGCTGTCACGTCGATACCACCGGCACAGCCGATATAGAGCTCTCCCTCAGCCTCAGAGTCAAGGTTGAGCAGCACCTTGCCTTGCACGGTACCGGGTTTCAAGCCAAAGGCACCGAACATACCCGTCTCCTCGTCGGCAGTGATGAGTCCTTCGAGCGGACCATGCTCCAAGGTATCGTCTTCCATGATGGCCATGATAGCGGCTACGCCCAAGCCATTGTCAGCACCGAGTGTAGTGCCACGTGTGCGCACCCAGTCGCCGTCCACGTAGCAGTCTATGGGGTCTTTCTCAAAGTCGTGAGTGCTCTCGGCAGTCTTCTGCGGCACCATATCCATGTGCGCCTGCAACACGATGCCCTTGCGGCCTTCAAGCCCAGGTGTAGCGGGCTTACGCATGATGATGTTACCGGCCTCGTCCATGAAGGTCTCTACGCCAATCTTCTTTCCGAAGTCGAGGAGAAACTGCTGTACGGGTTCGAGGAAGCCCGACGGACGGGGCACTTGTGTCAACTCATAAAAATGTTTCCACACGCTCTGAGGAGCTAATTCTGCAATTGTTGCCATGGTCTTTTTCTTTTTATTGTTATTTAGAAGTGAGGAATGCAAGAGTGACGCTTGCATCCCTGCTTTCAATTTTCAACTTTCAATTTGTTTCTATTTCTCATCTGCAATGCCACCCATCCGTAAGCACCGAGCAACATCACCCCAAGAGTTTGGAAGGCATGCACAATAAGAGCAAACGATGAAGCACCTGTCTGCGACACGCCATAAAGCGTCATCATAGAGATGACCACGAAGTGCCACGGTCCCGCACCATTGGGAGTCGGTATGATAATCGCCAAACTGATGGCCGCAAAGATAACTAATCCCTGCACTACGCTGAGTCCAGCCGTGAAGGGGAAGCAGAAGAACGTTAGATAAAACTCAAGGAAGAATCCAATCCATATCCCTATCGTATAAAGTACGAACAGCCCCTTGCGCTGCATCGTCCGTAACGACAGCAGTCCATCCACGAAACCACCTATCGTCTGCTTTATCTTCGCATACAGTTTGGTTCTCTTTAGCGGCAACCACAACGCCATACATGCTACCACCGCTACACCTATTATAAAATAGGTTTTGGGCGATGTGAAGAGCGCCGAAAGCGAAGCCTCGTTCGTTCCCGTCTTGGCAAAGAGCGAGAGGAACACATCAAGCTGTGTCAAGAGCATCACACATACGAACAGCGCCACCATCAGCATATCCACCAGTCGTTCGGCTACGAGCGTACCCAAGGCCTTACTGAAGGGCACTTTGTCATACTTCGTGAGCACAGCACAGCGCGACACCTCGCCCACTCGTGGTATCACCACATTCGAAGCATAAGCAATAAATATCGCGTCTATACAATCTCCCTTCTTGGGACGATAGCCCAATGGCTCCAACGTAATGAGCCAGCGCAAGCCGCGCATCACATGACTTAGCGTGATGGGTACGAGCGATGCCACCAACCACCATATATTCATCTCGTGGAGAAAGATGCGCTTGGCCTCAACAAAGTCGAAGTCACGGTACATCCAATAGAGCAACGCCCCCGCAATAACCAGCGGAAGGAGAATCTTCATCGTATTCTTCAGTATCTTCGTCACGTTTCTTGCAATTCTTGAAGTGCAAAAATAAACTATAATTTCGTATTCAGCAAACGAATCAGTACATTTTTCCTACCCATACTATAGATACCGCCAATAGCCCCATATACTTAAGCTATTTGCACAGGTAGTAAATCCTCCTTATCTTCGCAGCGTAAAAACAAAAGACAAGCCAAGAACGTTCAACAAACAAAAAACAATAAGAAGAATATGACAACAACCCAGTTTAAAGGAAATACCGTCCACCTCGACGGACAGTTCATCGTCTCCGGCGCCACAGCTCCCGCGTTCACCTTAGTCAAAGGCGACCTCACCACCCTCACCCTTGCCGACTGCCGTGGCAAGCACGTAGTGCTGAACATCTTCCCCAGCATCGACACCGGAGTGTGTGCCGCCTCCGTGCGCAAGTTCAACCAACTGGCTGCTTCATTGCCCAATACCGTAGTGCTCTGCATCTCACGCGACCTTCCCTTTGCCCAAGGCCGCTTCTGCGCAGCCGAGGGCATAGATAATGTCATCACCCTCTCCGACTTCCGCCGCACCTCGACCTTCGGCACCGACTACGGCGTCCAGATGGCCGACGGCCCCCTTTCCGGACTCCTCGCCCGTGCCGTAGTGGTCATCACCCCCGACGGCAAAGTCGCCCACGCCCAGCTTGTGCCCGAGATAACGACCGAGCCCAACTACGAAGCAGCACTTGCAACTATAAAGTAAACTATTATAATCTAACACTCAACCTCTGAGGCCCTTGATATTCTTCAGCTACACGCGTGGCTGCGGAAATCAAGGTCTCAGAGACCTATTTTCGAGGGTAAGCAAGCTGATAGGCCATTCTGCAAACAGTCTATTTGAACATGCAGAAGTTGAATCGAAGGGAAAAGTAAACAATAATACACAATTGACATAGATGTAATTCTCAATAAAGTTATTGCAGAGCTGTGGCAGATTTACAGGAAAGCTGCAACAGAAAAATCAGACAAAGAGATTATCCGAAACGGACAAAGTTTTTTCACAAAATGGGTATACTGAAAAAATTTATTTGGTATACTCACGAGAGAAAATGGGTAGAGCGATTTTTTCGTCAGTATACTCATTTTTATGGTGTATAAATGTACAGTGCAATCGATTTTTATTTTGACATAGCATTAGGCTAAGCAATTACTTTTTGCGGCCTGGCATATTTAATAACAGTACATTCCGTATAGTATATATCATTCATCATACAAGCGATATACGAGTAGACATCTGTACAATTATCCACATATCAAAACGACACAACAGGAGCCTAATTCCAAGTCAAAAATAAAAACATTTTGTACGCAGAATGGTGCTTCCTGAAGTTCTGCTAGGGCTGTGCCCTATCGTTTTATCCCGATCCTGTTCAGTGCCTGCTGGTAACGGCGGGCATTGGCATTGTGCTGGGTGAGTGTGGTGGCAAAGTTATGATAACCCGAGAAGTCCTCCTTGGCGCACATGTAGAGATAGGAGTGCTTGGCGGGATTGAGCACAGCCTCAATGGCGGCCATCGTGGGAATACGGATGGGCCCGGGAGGAAGACCGGCATATTTATAGGTATTATAAGGCGAATCGGTCTGCAGATGAACATAGAGGATACGGCGCAGTTCAGGATCGCCGAGAGCATACTTCACCGTGGGATCGGCCTGCAGGAGCATGCTACGCTTCAAACGATTAAGGTAGAGTCCAGCCACCATAGGCTTCTCGTCGTCCTTGGCAGTCTCCTCGTCGACGATAGAGGCGAGGGTTATCACTTCGTTGGGCGTCAGGCCCTGTGCCTTGGCCTTGGCCATGCGGGCGGAGGTCCAGAAGCGCGTATTTTCCTTCACCATGCGGGCTACGAACTGCTCGGGAGTCATCGTCCAGTACACTTCGTAGGTATTGGGGATGAAGAGACAGGGGAAGGTCTCCTTGGTGTAGCCCAAGCTGTCAATGAGGCGTTCGTCGGCAAGCATGGCCATCACAGCAGCCGAGTCAGCCATAAGTTGCTTACCCACGGCACCGGCAAGGCGGTCGAGCGTACGCACTGAAGGGACAACGAGGCGCACGGGAGTCTGATTGCCCGAGAGCAGACGCAGGCAAATGTCGCGCATCGAGTCGCCAGGGCGTAAGGTATAGTTGCCGGGCTTCACACGCATGTCGTATTTATAGTACTTCATCAGCGGAGAAAAGCCTCGCATAGTCTTGAACGTTGCTGCCGAGGTGAGTCTTTCTCCTACCCGTTGGGTGTTGTCGCCGGGAAGCACTTGGATATACACGGTCTCTTCGCCCTCGACAACGGGAACCATCACTACAGTGTAGGTCACGTAGGCTAGTGCAGAGACGAGAAGCAACACGACGGCTACGGAGCTAAGGATGCATATTGTTTTTCTTTTCATACTTTTCGTTGTTTTATCCATTTCTTTTCATTTTGAACGAAGTGAAAGATCTCACAAAGTGACCTAAAATCCAGCGCGAGAGCTCTCTTCGTTCGGAATGACATTCATCGCGGAACCTAAATTTCAATTCTAATTTTCAATTACAATCCCCACGCCTCCAAATATCGTTGTGCAACCTTGATACTATCGTGGTGGCGACGGATATACTCCATGCTATCGCGTTTGAGCCTTGGTATGCGCTCAGGATGCAGCACGAGTTGTTCAAGCTGACGATATATATCCTCTTCGTCAGGCTGAACATTGATGATGGGGCGCAACTCTTTTTCGCCCAATATCTCATAGTTTTCTTCCTCGCCTCCACTCACAACAATCAATCCTTGACTCATCGCTTGCAAAGCATTCATGGCAGGAGTATACGAATAGATTTGGTCGAGCAACACATCACAGCTACGCATCATCTCCTTGTATTGGGCAAAAGGGACCGACTCGGCCTTTACCATCTCAGCACGCTCAGGATAGTCCTTCACTATACGTTCAAGCGCACGTAGCATGATATCCGTTCCTTTGAGCATAGTGCGACTGCGGTTTACGCCGATGAAGAAGCGCAACTTGCCATTGCCTTCAACCTCTACCCTCTCGCACTCAACCACGTCTATAGGCATAGGGATGAATGTCGTCTTGTCAGGGAAGTAGGGACGATAGGCCACATCATATTCGTAGAGTCCGCTGATGATACCATCACACGTCTCGGCCACGTGAATGCTTGTGTCTTTCTTGAACGTGTGCAGCCAATCGTGCTTGTTGGTCACGTTCCACTCGTGCTCAACCTCTCGTGTAGGCGTATAGAAGTCGCAGTAACGTAAAGTGCGACGCACCACACTGTCATATATATAATAGTAATCGTAACCGAAAGCACCGAGGAACACCCGTTTGTTGTGCTTCCACAAGTAATCATAGATGCGTATACCACGCTCAGCCTTGAGTTCGACGAAATGTACCGGATTGATGAGCTGCACCACATCGAATCCACGGAGCTTGGGCAACAGACGCAGCACCTTATAAAGATAGGCGAGACTTCCCCATCGGCCCGAACGGCGAACAAGCGAGATGTCGGAAGGATAGCCCTTCCACTCATCACCATTGGACACCACACACACCTCGTGTCCCAAACGGCGCAAGGCTTGGGCAAGGGTCCAATGTACATTGCTGTATTCTCCTAAGAGCAGTATCTTCATCGCTATTTTCGCTTTTCTATCATTCTTAACAAATAACGTCCTATACCGCATTGCGCAAACAAACGGAAAAGAAGATATTTACATGAATACCGAGCAAATGGGATAGGAAACAGTCCCAACACGCTAAGTTGACGAGCCGACTGTTGCCACCGTTTCTTCCAATTGGATTCGCGCAAGGCACGACGCAGAATGTCCACCGCAAGAAATCGTATCTTACGGGTAACACCCTCGTGCGGCTCTTCATCCAAAGTCTTCTCAAAATCAATCAAACGCTTCAGCACAATGAAATAATTGTCGAAGAGCTCGTCAGTATGACCGGCACTGCAGCTATGTACCGTAGAACCTGTACGTTGGTAATAAGCATACACAGGCACATCCACCTTGGCCATGCGCTGTACCCGCCAAACCAGTCGGGTAACAAACTCCTCATCTTCTATATATATATCCTTCGTAAAGCGCAACGGTTTACCAAAATGCTGTTCGTCAAGAATCTGACGGCGGAAAAGCAGCATACAACAACTTCCGAAAAGATTATGACGAGACATATAGTCATTGCCTGTCGTTATAGTACATGGAGTAATCTCGGGCATACGGCAAACATTTTCCATGGGTTTCTCGTCACTGACCTCACGAAAACCAAACATCAACAAATCCAGATTATTCACTTTCGCCACATTCAACACGGGAACTACAGTGTCTGCAAAGAGATAATCGTCGCCATCAACAAACTCCACCCACTCTCCCCGTGCATATTCCAAAGCTAAGTTACGTGCTGCACCTTGGCGAGCATGCAGCTGTATATATAAGGTAATATCGGCTTGTTCCGCAAATTCATCTATGATATGTTGCGGACTGATGGAACTCTCATCATCCACTACAATAATCTCATACTCATCACGAGCCAATCCTTGTGACACGATGCTGCTCAGACATCGACGCAAGAGCCAATCCTCCAAATTGTATGTCGTAACGATAAAGGTTATCATGGCAATAGAGTTTTGGTTAATGCAACGTATAGTCGGCAATAAGTGTGCAATCCAATCAAAGGCAGAGGAAGCAATTTGATGCGCGTAGCAGTATCGGGTGCAGCATTAAGCAATGCCTTATAGGATGGATGATATTTGTCTGTTTCTTTAACTATGCGCCTATAATCCTCCCAATCGACATCGGCACAGCGCCCCATATCTATCAAATGATTGAGACAATATATCCATAGATGCAATGCCTCAGTCTCCAGCTCGGGTATATCCTGTATCTCCATATACAAACGGTGGTTCCCCTCGAAAAGTTGTCGTTGCTTTTGAGAGCGATAGCTGGTAGTAATGCTGTCAGCATGCATGATATATCGGTAGCACCCACAATTCGAGTAGTATATGCATTGGCATCGACGAACAATATCGGGCATAACAGCCACATCCTCAAAACATTTACCAATCGGGAAACGCATTTCCCTCCACACTCGTGCTGAATAGATTTTATTACATGCATAGCAATGGGTATAACCCTCACGGTGCATCCAGTCGATAAAGACATCGGTCTGCTGCATCTCGCCAGTGAAGGTAAGCATATAGGCTTCGGGACTCTCAGCATGCACCTCGATAGGATATTCCAACATATCCACTTCGGGATGAGCGAGCAAATAGTCCATGTTTTCCCCGATTGTTTTCGAATCAATATAATCGTCCGAATCCACAAAGGTAATATACTCGCCCCGAGAAACGTCTATCCCTCGATTGCGCGCAGCACTGAGTCCGCTATTGGATTGATGTTGCACTACAATATTCAGCAAAGGGTACTGATTAGCAAAATCATCGCATAAAGTTCCGCTTTCATCAGTAGAGCCATCATTCACAAGTATTAATTCGTAGTCATCGCACATTTGGGGCACGATGCTTTCGAGGCAACGTAGCAAATGCTTTGCCACATTATATACAGGAACAATGATACTCAGTTTCATGATTAAAGGCAAAATTAGTGCAAACCGAGCGGAATGCCAAATTTTATTTGAAGATTTCGTCAAATGAAAATTTTACACTAATTTTGTAATTCGTATAAATCCGCACCACGTGAAGCAAACGCACAACACCTCTACATCCAAAGACTCCGTATATAATGGTATGCTGAAATACATCGGCATATTCGGAGGTGTACAAGGTCTTGTCAGCCTGATTACCATACTAAAGGCAAGCATCGTTTCGCGTCTGCTCGGTCCTATAGGCGTCGGCCTCATCGAGGTGTACAACCGTTCCATCGACTTAGGAAAGAAAGCTACCGACTTAGGTATCTCATACAGCGCCGTACAATCCATATCAGCACAACGTGGCGAAAGTGAGGCACACACCCTTATGGCCTATGCCATCAAAGTTGTGCGTTCCTGGTCATTGTGGTTAGCTCTATTCGGCACCCTTCTTTTTTTTCTACTATCCCCCCTGTTAAGCCGTTGGAGTTTCGACGGTTCCCTCACCCACACATCCATGTTCAGGATTCTATCTCTCACCATCGGCTGCTCAGTCTTGATGGGTGGTGAGCTAGCAGTGCTAAAGGGAGCCCGTAAATTGGGCCGTGTAGCTTGGTTTCAGCTATTCAGTGCCATTGTTATGCTTGGCGTGGCAGTACCCTGTTACTATCTTTGGGGGTACAATGGTATTGTTCCCAGCCTACTGTTCACGGCAATAGTTCTGTTAGTCCTAGCCTGCTGGCACTCGTTCCGAGTGTTTCCCTACCGCGTGTCACTCTTTTCTCTCAAGGTTATCACCGATGGTCTGTACATCATTCGTCAAGGCATCAACTACACTCTTGCCGGTCTCCTAAATTCTGGGGCCTACTACTTTATATCTATCTACATATTTAATAATGGCAATGCTGCCGAAGTAGGTTGCTACTCCTACGGATACCTGTTGATATCCTACTTGAGCATGCTCGTCTTTGCCGCACTCGACAGTGAGTTCTTCCCTCACCTATCAGCCGTCAACAAAGACAGACAGCGTTCTACCCTATTAGTCAACAATCAGGTAGAGATACTGATGGTTATCATCACCCCTATTATCGTAAGTTTTGCCTTATTTCTCCCTCTAATTACAAGGTTATTGTTTGATGCCAAGTTCATGCCGCTTGTATCCATGGCCCAGATAGGTGTCGTAGGGCTCTTCTTCAAGGTCATGATGCATCCTCCAGCTTGCCTCTCGCTCTCCAAAGGCGATTCGTGCACTTTTCTTTTACAGGAGGTATTGTCCTATACCTTCATGGTAGCAATCATGATAGGTAGTTTCACGCTTTACGGCCTATTAGGTTTGGGAATAGGCATGCTCCTATCCAATCTTTTTGACTGGATTTCTGTATGGTTCATCACCACACTGCGCTATAAGTTCAACTACAGCCGTCGTGTATGGTACTTGTTCGTAGCCCAACTCCCCATTTTACTGTTTTTGATAACTATATGCATGTATACAGAAGGATGGACATACGTGTGCGGTAGTCTTATCGTTGTGATATGGTCCACTATATATTCTATACGTTTTCTCTATCAGAATACCGACTTGATTCATCGTCTGTCCATTAAAATACGAGGGAAAAACTTCCGCTAAGAAAACAAAAAAAAGCAATATCCATATAGAACTATCTATCAAAAATCCTTATCTTTGTACGATAATAAAGTAACATCTATCAACAATACAATAATATGAAAAAGAACATTCTCTTCATCCTTCTGCTATTGACCGCAAGCTTGGGTTTTGCCCAAGAGGAAATAAAACTCAAGGACAAGGGCGAGATGAAGTTTGAGAAGACACGTCACAACTTCGGTGTTTTTGCTCCAGACACCGCCATCCTTACCTACGACTTTGTATTCACCAACGTGGGTAAGTCTCCGCTCATTATCCACCAGGCCAGTGCGTCGTGTGGATGCACCGTACCCGAGTACACCCTCGAACCTATCATGCCTGGAAGCAAAGGAAAGATCACCGTTACATACAATGGTAAGGGACGCCGACCCGGTGTATTCCGCAAGAGCATCACCATCCATAACAATGGCAAACAGACTCCTGTACGTATATATATAGAAGGAGAGATGATTGACAACACTCCCGTCGAACTGATACAGGACAGCACATTGTACCAAACATATCAATAATTTCATAACCATCAAACACAAGGACAACACGTATGAAACACAGATTCTTGACCGCATGTCTGGCGATGTTCTGCTTCGCCACATCGAGCATCATGAATGCCGAGAATGCAAAACCGTTTGTAATCCCCGAATTGCGCCAATGGCAAGGTGCCGAGGGCATGACTGCCATCAGCGCCAAGACTAAGATCCTCTATGCAAACGAGAGCCTCGCAGACGCAGCCAATGCACTTGCTGCCGACTATGGATTATTCTTCGGCAAGGGACTCAAGAGTAAGACCGTCAAAGAGACAGCCAATGCCGCTGTCGGTACCATCGTCATCAACCTCATCAATGACGAAGAGCTGGGCGACGAGGGCTACACCATCGAGATTGGCGATGCAGTTATTATCAGTGCCAACACCCCCACCGGTGCCTATTGGGCTACCCGTACCCTGTTGCAGATTCTCGAGCAGAACGGAGGCACACAGCTTCCCAAAGGTACTGTACGCGACTGGCCCGACTACGGCTTGCGCGGATTCATGATTGACTGTGGCCGTAAGTACATCCCTCTGGATTACCTCAAGGCCTACAGCAAAATCATGGCTTACTATAAGATGAACACCCTGCAGGTACACCTCAACGACAACGGTTTCAAACAATACTTCGGTCACGACTGGGACAAGACCTATGCTGCTTTCCGTATTGAGAGCGAGCTTTTCCCCGAGCTTACTGCCAAGGATGGCTTCTATGGCAAGGACGAGTTCCGTCAATTCCAGAAGGATGCTGCCAAGATAGGTGTCAACATCATCCCCGAGATTGACGTGCCTGCCCACTCACTCGCCTTCGTACACTTCCGCAAGGAGCTCGGCACCGAGAAGTACGGTATGGACCACCTTGACCTCTACAACCCTAACGTGATTACCTTCCTCGACTCACTCTTTACCGAGTATCTTGAGGGCGAAGATCCCGTATTCGTAGGCAAGCAGGTACACATCGGAACCGACGAGTATTCCAATGCTGAAAAGGAGACCGTAGAGAAGTTCCGCGCTTTCACCGACCACTACATCCGCTTCGTTGAAGGATTCGGCAAGCAGGCCTGCGTATGGGGTGCTCTCACCCATGCCAAGGGCGATACTCCCGTCAAAGTTGACGATGTCATTATGCACATCTGGTATAACGGCTATGCCAACCCCACAGACATGAAGGAGCTGGGCTACAAGCTCATCAGCATCCCCGACGGTGCCGTATACATCGTACCCG
>JBGVOS010000106.1:0-11949 GCA_045126595.1 Bacteroidaceae bacterium
ACAACAACGTCATCATGCCCAATGCGAATATTCTCTACGGTTCTCGCATTGGCAACAACAACACTATTTTCCCAGGTGCAGTCATTGGCGCTATCCCTCAAGACCTGAAGTTTCGAGGCGAAGAGACTACTGCAGAAGTGGGTGACAACAATACCATCCGCGAGAATGTGACCATCAATCGCGGCACAGTTGCTAAGGGCAAGACCGTAGTCGGCAACAACAACCTTTTGATGGAAGGTGTACATGTTGCCCACGATGTTTTTGTAGGCAACGGCTGCATCATTGGCAACCAGACGAAATTTGCAGGTGAGGTAATTGTGGATGACTATGCAGTCATCAGCTCCACCGTACTCGTACATCAGTTCTGTCGCATCGGAAGCTACGTAATGATACAGGGCGGAAGCAAGATAACCAAGGAGGTTCCTCCTTATGTGATAGCAGCCCGCGAGCCGGTATCCTATTGCGGTCTCAATCTTGTAGGCTTACGTCGTCGCGGCTTCACTCGTGAGCAGATTGATACCATCCATCAGGCTTATCGTTATATTTACCAGAGCGGACTCAATACCACTATGGCCCTTGAACGCATCAAGGCAGAAATGGAAATGACTCCCGAAGTTGAATATATCATATCATTCGTGGAGGGAGCCAAACGAGGTATCATTAAGTATGATGATTAAAAAATAAATAATAATATTTACAGTTCAAACGCAAAAGACATGGTTTACCGTTTTACAATCATATCAGACGAAGTAGACAACTTCCGTCGCGAGATTCAGATTGATTCTGACGCCACATTCCTCGATTTCCACAATGCCATACTGAAATCGGCCGGTTACCCCAACGACCAAATGACCTCGTTCTTCATTTGTGATGACAATTGGGAGAAGGAAACAGAAATCACCCTCGAGGACATGGGCACCAGTTCCGAGATGGACAGTTGGATTATGGAGGAAACTCCATTGAGCGAACTGCTCGAGGATGAGAAGCAGCACCTGCTCTATATCTTCGACCCCTTGGCCGACCGCGCTTTCTTTATTGAGCTCTCCGAGATTATCACCGGAAAGTCGCTCGACGAGGCTGTATGCACCAAGTCTATAGGCGAGGCTCCCCAACACGTGCTCGACTTCGACCAGTTGATGGCCACCCAAGTAGCAGCCACCAATCTTGACGATAGCTTTGGCGATGATGAGGACTTTGACCTCGACGAAATCGACCCCGAAGGTTTTGAAATGGGTAGTGCTGAGGACTTCGAAAATATGCTGTATTAATCAAGTTGAAAATTGAAAGATGAAAGTAGAAAGTTATTTCCATCCGGATGGCAATTTTAACTTTCGTCATTAAAAACTTTCATCTTTCCACTCTAAATGAAAACCCTCGTTGTACTCCTTGGTCCTACTGGTGTAGGCAAGACGGCACTCAGTTTCGCATTGGCCGAACGGTTGGGCTCGCCCATCCTTTCGGCCGATTCGCGTCAATTGTATGCCGAGATTCCTATCGGCACAGCAGCGCCCACCAAGGAGGAGCAGGAGCGAGTGAAACACTATTTTATAGGCACACATCATCTTACGGACTATTACAGTGCGGCACAATACGAGATTGATGTGCTGAAACTTACCAACGAGCTGTTTCAGACACACGATACCCTGCTGCTCACAGGAGGCAGCATGATGTATATTGATGCCGTATGCAAGGGTATTGACGACATCCCTACGGTGGACGACATTACTCGTCGCACCTTGCTTGACCGCTACGAAGCCGAAGGACTGGAGCCGTTGGTTAATGAGTTGCGTTTGCTTGACCCCGAATACTATCGCATCGTAGATTTGAAGAACCCCAAGCGTGTCATCCACGCCCTCGAAATATGCTACATGACGGGACGCACCTACACCTCATTCCGCACACGCACAACAAAAGAGCGTCCCTTCCGCATCATCAAGATAGGACTTCGCCGCGAGCGCGAAGAGCTCTACGACCGCATCAATCGTCGTGTAGATCAAATGGTGGCCGATGGGCTTGTCGAGGAGGCACGAAGCGTATACCCTTACCGCCACCTCAACTCACTCAATACTGTGGGCTATAAGGAACTTTTCGCCCACTTCGATGGCAACTGTACCTTGGAGTTTGCCATTGAGAAAATTAAACAGAACAGTCGCATCTATTCACGCAAACAGATGACCTGGTTCCGTCGCGATGAAGACATTCGTTGGTTTCACCCAGATGAAGAGGAAGCGATAATGGGTTATATCGACGACAGCATTTAACCGTACTATTATACTATACATATAAAGAAAAAAGGTTCGCCACATTTGGCAAACCTTTTCTTTCTTTCGAGCCTCTTGTCGGATTCGAACCAACGACCCCGAGATTACAAATCACGTGCTCTGGCCAACTGAGCTAAAGAGGCGGGTGGGTAAGCAATCTATATCGCGCCGCTACGACCTAATACCTTTGCTGCGGTCAGGCCCTGGAGGATTCAAAGGGAGCTGGCCGTATAGGACTTACCCATTTTGCGGGTGCAAAGGTAGTGTATAAATTCGAAATAAACAAGTATGCCTACCATTTTTCTTGACACACACGACTTTTAATCCACTTCCACTAACCGGAACAAAGGTATCCTTCGAAATTTTCAGAATAAATTTGTTTTTTCGCTCAGCTTACGCTAATTTTGCTTTATTAAACACACAACACATACCGTATGGCTATTAAGAACAATGTAATGATTGTGCGTCAGAAACTTCTGACGAGATTGGTGAGTCTTTGGAACGAGGGCCAGCTTGTAGAGAATATCGACCGTGTACCCCTCGAGTTTGTACCCCGCAGTTCGAAGCACAGTGGCCGTTGCTGCATTCACAAGAAGCGTGCCGTACTGAAGTACAAGTCGCTGCCGCTCCTGGGTTACGACATGACCGACGAGACCGACGAACTGACCCCGCTGGCCGACTATGCCAAGATGGCGCTCGACCGCGACAAGATGAAGGACAACATCATGTGTGTCATCGACGAGGCCTGCTCATCATGCGTACGCACCAATTATGCCATTACCAACCTCTGCCGCGGTTGTGAGGCCCGTGCCTGCGAACACGCCTGTCCCAAGAATGCCATCGAGTTTGACCCCGAGACCTCACAGGGAAAAATCAACCACTCCATGTGTATCAGCTGTGGCAAGTGCTACGCGGCATGTCCCTACCACGCCATCGTTTACATCCCCGTACCTTGTGAAGAGGCTTGTCCCGTGGGCGCCATCTCCAAGGATGAGTATGGTGTAGAGCATATCGATGAGAGCAAGTGCATCTACTGCGGTAAGTGTATGAACGCTTGCCCCTTCGGTGCTATCTTCGAGATTTCTCAGGTGTTCGACGTGTTGCAAGCCATACGTCGTGGCGAAGAGGTGGTAGCTATGGTCGCTCCCTCCATCCTGTCACAGTACAACGCCCCCATCGAACAGGTATACGGTGCCATCAAGGCCATCGGCTTCAAAGACATCATTGAGGTGGCCCGTGGTGCCGAGGTGACCACTGCCAATGAGGCCCACGAGTTTGCCGAGAAGATGCAGGAGGGCCAACCCTTCATGACTACCTCATGCTGCCCCTCTTATATAGAGATGACGCGCAAGCACGCGCCCGACCTTCAGAAGTATGTCTCTTCGACCTACTCGCCCATGGTCTACACGGCCGATATCGCTCGCGAGAAGCATCCCAACGCCAAACTCGTATTCGTAGGTCCCTGTATCGCCAAGCGTAAGGAGGCACGCCGCGAAGACCTTGAGGGTAAGGTAGACTTCGTACTCACCTTCGAGGAGATTCACGCCATGCTTGCCGGCATGAACATCGAGCTCGGTGCAGCCAACATACATCCCGTCGACTGCTCATCGTGCCGTTCAGCCCACGGCTTTGCCCAGAATGGCGGTGTCACCGGTGCAGTGAAGGAGTTCGTTGGCGACAAGTTCAACTTCACCGACCTGCAGATTGCCGGCCTCAACAAGAAGAGCGTAGCTCTCCTAAAGGCCTACGGCAAAACCGGTAAGTGTCCCGCTCAGTTCATCGAGGTCATGGCATGCGAGGGTGGCTGTATCTCCGGCCCGAGCATACACACCGCCTATGGCGATGGCAAGAAGACCTTCGATGCGGAGTTGAAGAAGAGATAAAGGCTCTCCCCCGCCCTCTCCCGAGGAGAGGGAGCTTTGCAGACATCGCACATAGATTTTAACCATGAAGGAACTGATTGAGCGGTTAGCCTCCGAGCACAGTATCGAAGCCACGGCAATGGCACAACTGCTGCACAGTGCAGCCCACGACACAGCCACGCTCACGCTCCTTCGCGACACAGCCGTCCGGACTGCCCGCGAGCAGTTCGGACGTGGTGTATACATACGCGGCCTCATCGAGCTGTCGAGCTACTGCCACCGCGACTGCCTCTACTGTGGCCTTCGCCGCAGCAACCGCACCGCCGAGCGCTACCGCCTCACCCAAGAAGAGGTGCTCGCCTGCTGTGCCGAGGGCTACCGCCTGGGCTTCCGCACCTTTGTGCTGCAAGGGGGCGAGGACGCCACACACACGGATGAGTGGCTCATCCCCCTCATCCGTAAGATACGCACCCAGTATCCCGATGCTGCCATCACCCTCTCGCTGGGTGAGCGCAGTGAGGACTCCTATAATAAATTGCGCGAAGCCGGAGCCAACCGCTACCTCTTGCGCCACGAGGCTGCCAACGCCGAGCTTTACGACTCGCTGCACCCTCATGGTCGTGGCCTGCGCCACCGCCTCGACTGCGCCGAGGCGCTGCACCGCGCCGGCTACCAGGTAGGGCTGGGCATGATGGTAGGCGTTAAGGGGCAAACCATCGCACACCTTGTGGAAGACCTCGAGCTGATAGCCACCCTACGCCCCGAGATGGTAGGTATAGGCCCCTTCATTCCCCACCACGCCACCCCCTTGGGCACCGAGCCTGCAGGCAACTTGAATCTTACGCTGGCCACCATCGCCATCGCCCGCCTGCTATTGCCTCAGGCACTCATCCCCTCCACCACCGCCCTGGCCACCCTATCGTCCACGGGCCGTATAGAGGGCATCCTCTCGGGTGCCAACGTGGTGATGCCCAACCTCTCGCCCTCGGACGTACGGGCCAAGTATGCCATCTACGAGAACAAGGCCGCATGGGCTGCCGAAGCTGCCGAGGGACTGGCCACACTGGAGAGCGAACTGCATGCCATCGGCTACCACATCGACTACGGGCGGGTCGACCACAGCCCACTCCTCACCTACCCGATGAGCGACACATCGGTGACAGCCTTCAGCACTACGCGGCATGGAGGCCATGGAAGCGGTGCGTACGGGACATTCAACTGCACACCCTACACGGACGATGCGCCGGAGGTGGTAAGAGCCAACCAGGAGCAGCTATGCAAAGAGCTGGACATACCGACCGAACGGCTCATCATCCCCTACCAGACACACAGCTGCAACATCCTCGCCATAGACGAAGACTTCATGCAAATGACAGGCGAGGAGCGCCACGCCATACTGCAAGAGAAGGATGCGGTGATGACCGACCTTAGGGGCCTGTGTCTCTGCGTGTCGACGGCCGACTGCATCCCCCTACTCCTCTACGACCCCTTGCACCACGCCATAGCCGCCGTGCATGCAGGATGGCGGGGCACCGTAAGCCGCATCGCAGCCCATACGCTGCAGGCCATGCAGACGACCTATGGCACACGGAGCACCGACGTACAGGCCGTCATCGGCCCGGGCATCTCGTTCAACGCCTTTGAGGTGGGCATCGAGGTGTACCGCGCCTTCGAGGAGGCAGGATTTGACATGGGACGCATCGCCCGATGGCACGAAGAGAAGGGCAAATACCACCTCGACCTCCCCATGGCAAACCGTCTGCAGCTGCAGGAGATGGGCGTACCCGAGGGGCAGATTCACGACAGCCGCATCTGCACCTACACGCAGCATCGAGACTTCTTCTCGGCACGCAGGCTGGGCATCAAGTCGGGGCGAATACTCAATGGAATCATGATAAAACAACGATAAACAACAACAATTACAACCTATGGAAAACAATACCATCACATACGACGTCAAATCCGAGCACGCTGCCGAGTTTATCCACGATGGTGAGATACGCGCCACATTAGCGTATGCCCGCGAGCATTGTGACGACCGCGCCTTGATTGAGGAGATACTCGCCAAGGCCGAGCAGGGCCGTGGCATATCGCACCGCGAGGCTGCCGTGCTCATCGAGGTCAAGGATAAAGACCTTGAAGAGCGCATGTACGGCATCGCCCGCCGCCTCAAGGAGCGCATCTATGGCAACCGCATCGTGATGTTCGCCCCGCTGTACCTCTCCAACCACTGCGTGAACGGCTGCGTCTACTGCCCCTACCACGCCACGAACAAGCATATCCCGCGCCGCCGGCTCACCCAGGAGGAGATACGTCGCGAGGTCATCGCCCTGCAGGACATGGGGCACAAGCGCCTGGCACTGGAGACGGGCGAGCACCCCAAGCTGAGCCCCATCGAGTATGTGTTGGAGTCGATTGACACCATCTACTCCATCCGCCACAAGAACGGAGCCATACGCCGCGTCAACGTGAACATCGCCGCCACCACGGTGGAGAACTACCGTCGGCTGAAGGAGGCGGGCATAGGCACCTACATCCTCTTTGAGGAGACCTACGACCGCGCCGCCTACGAGCGCCTCCACCCCACAGGCCCCAAGAGCGACTGGGCCTACCACACCGAGGCCATGGACCGCGCCATGCTGGGCAGCATCGACGATGTGGGCATCGGTGCGCTGTTCGGCCTCTCCAACTACCGCTACGACGTGGTGGGCATCCTCATGCATGCCGAACACCTCGAGGCGCGCTTTGGCGTGGGGCCCCACACCATCAGTGTGCCGCGCATACGCCCTGCCGACGACATCAACCCCGACGACTTCCCCGATGCCGTCACCGATGAGGTGTTCCGACGCATCGTAGCCGTACTGCGCCTCGCCGTGCCCTACACCGGCATGATTGTCTCCTCACGTGAGTCGAAGCGCTCGCGCGAGTTAGTATTGGATGTAGGCGTGTCGCAGCTCAGCGGAGGCTCCAAGACCAGCGTCGGAGGCTATGCCGAAGGCATCGAGGATGCTGAGGAGTCAGCCCAGTTTGACATCTCGGACAACCGCACGCTCGACGAAATCGTAGGTTGGCTTTTGGAGCTCGGCTACATCCCCAGCTTCTGCACCGCCTGCTACCGCGAGGGCCGCACGGGCGACCGCTTCATGGCGCTGGCCAAGAGCGGACAGATAGGTAACTGCTGCGCCCCCAACGCTCTGATGACCCTGGCCGAGTACCTCGAGGACTATGCCTCGCCCGAAGTCAAAGCTGCCGGACAACAAATGATCTCGCGCCTGACACGCGAGATACCGTCGGACAAGATACGCGAGATTACCCAGCGCCGCCTCGCAGAGATTGTGGAGGGCAAGCGCGATTTCAGATTCTAATATATATCAATATGATAAGTACATCTGCTTCGGAACGAGTACACATCGCCATCTTCGGACGCTGCAATGCGGGCAAGTCGACCCTCGTGAACCGCCTCACAGGACAGGACGTGAGCATCGTGTCGGCCGTGCGCGGCACCACGACCGACCCCGTGCAGAAAGCAATAGAGATACAAGGCCTGGGCGCAGCCATCCTCATCGACACCCCGGGCCTCGACGACGACACCCAGCTGGGCAGTGAGCGCACGGCACGCACGGCCAAGGTGCTGGACAAGACGGACATCGCCGTGGTGCTCCTCACCGACGAGGGTACCGACATAGAGCAGCGCCTCATCGAAGAGTGCCGCGTGAGGGAGATACCCGTCATCACTGCCTTGGCACACATCGACCGCATGACGAACTACCCCACCCTGCAAGCCGCCCTCGGCACACAGCTGGGACGCGAGGTGCTCGCCATCAGTGCACTCACCGGCGAGGGCATGGAGGGGTTGACAGAGGCTATCGTGGCCCTGCGCCCCACCGAGGAGCGACTCATCACCGAGAGCTTCTGCAAGGCGGGCGACCACGTGCTGCTGGTGATGCCGCAAGACAAGTCGGCCCCCAAGGGGCGACTCATCCAGCCCCAGGTGCAGACGATACGCGAGCTGCTCGACCGCAGCTGCACCCCCATCTGCTGCACCCCCGACCGCATGGCCGAGGCCCTGGCCGCTTTGGCCACGCCGCCCGCACTCATCATCACCGACTCGCAAGCCTTTGCCGAGGTATATAAGCTTAAGCCCGCCGCCTCGGCGCTCACCTCCTTCTCCATCCTCTTTGCCCGCTACAAGGGCGACATCGCCCTCTTCATCGATGGTGTCAAGGCGCTGGAGAACCTCACCTCCACCTCGCGCATCCTCATCGCCGAGGCCTGTACCCACACGCCACAGAACGAGGACATAGGACGCGTGAAGCTGCCGCGCCTGCTGCGCAAGCGCTTCGGCGAGGCACTGCAGATTGATGTCGTGGGCAGTGCCGACTACCCCGAGGACCTCACACCCTACGACCTGGTCATCCACTGCGGCGCCTGCATGTTCAACCGCAAGCACGTGCTCAGCCGCATCGAACGCGCCCGCCAGCAACATGTGCCCATCACCAACTATGGCATCATACTCGCTGCCCTCACGGGCATACTGCCGCGAGTGAAGACTGACTAATAATATAAAAAGAATTGAAATTATGATAAAAGTATACGTCATGGAAAGCTGCCCCGACTGCACCGCAGTGAAGGAGCTGTACAGCAACAACCCCGAGTACCTATTGATAGATATAGGCAAGCAAGCGCGCAATCTGAAAGAGTTTCTCACCCTGCGCGACCATCACCCCGCATTCGACAAGGTGCGCGAGCGCGGCAACATTGGCATCCCCTGCTTCGTGAAGGAGGATGGTTCGGTGGCCATCTCGCTCAAGCACTACGATGCCGCCCTCTTCATCGCTGCCGAGCCCATCATCGCCGAGGGAGCCTCATGCAGCCTCGACGGGACAGGTTGCTGAAAGCTGTAAAGTTCTACGCCTCCTCCCTGCGCATCTTATAGACAATCCACACAGCAACGAGGATATAGGCCGCAGCACCGATGATGCCGGTGGGCACGGGACCTACGAAGCGGTCGTAGGCCATAGGGTCGGCAAGGAAGATGACACCGATGGAGGCGGTGCCGTTGAGCATGCCATGAGCGAAGACGGCAGGCCAGCAGCTCTTGGCCTTCAGGGTGATGTACGAGAAGAGTGTACCCACCACGATGCAGAACAGGCACATAGCGATGATGCCCCACCACGGATAGCCGGGATAGCTCATGCCGTAGTTATGGCCCGCCACGATGATGGGTGCGTGCCAGATGCCCCAGATGAAGCCGGTGAGCAGCACCGTGGGGAGGAACTTCATGCGCGCTGCCACTTTGGGCAGCAGGTAACCGCGCCAACCCCACTCCTCACCGAAGCAGGGCACGAGGTTGAGCAACGGAGCGATGAGCATCAACAGAGCCTGTACAACCCAGAAGAGTGTCTCGGGCAGAGGTACTGTAGCCATCTGTGCTTGATATGAAGCCAAGGAAAATGCCGAAGGACATACCACGAAATAGAGCACTGTCCCAAAGAGTGTCAGCACCATAGGGCCGAACCATCCGATGAGATAGTAGCGCACATTGCCTTTGAGATTGAGGCAGAGCATCGCGTTCTTGAATCCCTCGCGAGTGACAAGGCGCGTGATGAGCACGCCCAATGCGGGGAAGAACATGAGCACGGCGGTGAGGGCTACATTGATGTTCTGCTCCTCTTGCGAGAGTGTGGCAGCATCGCGTCCGAGCACACGGGGCCATATCAGCCCGATAGTCCATGCATAGGTAATCACGAAGGTGATGATGAGAAACAGCCAGATGCGGCGCGTCTCGAAGTTGCTTGTTTTTTCCATAATGATAATGAAGACCCACCTAAATCCTCCCTGTGAGGGAGGACTTGCAGACATCGTTGCTATGTAGGTCGGCTTTTTAATGTTTTATAATAATTTGTTTTTAGTGGACTCTGAGCTCCCTCCCTCACAGGGAGGGTTGGGGTGGGTCTCCCCCTTTCCTTTTATTCCAAACATACACCAGCGTACAAAAGGTATTCTATGCAACACCTCCCACAAAGCAAAGGAGCCCACAAAGGTTGCCATGAGCGCAAGCACATAGATACTCCACACAGGCAGCGCTGTGCTATTGAGCCACAAACAAGAGGCTGTGCAGACGGTCATGTGCACGATATAAAGCCCGAAGCTGCTGCGGGTCATATACGCGGCAAACGGTGAGGTACGGTCGAATCTACGCTTGAAGAGCCCAATGAGAAACAGTGTCATCGTTCCACAATAGAGGCTACACCACATGCTCTGTAAAGCTATCGGCGAGGTATAGTCCTCACCATAAAACTCTACACAAAAGACCATCCCCATAGCTATTGCCAATACACCATGCTCTACATATCGACGCGCCAAGAGTTCGTGAACTCGTTCCGCAGAAAAGAAATAGTAACCCACGAGGAATACGACAAAGTAATAGATGGGGCGGTAGAGGTTCAACAATCCGCTGAATGTACCCACATTGTCGACCTGCGTCTGCGCCGCGCCCCACAGCAGGAGAAAGAAGACAAAGAGCACAAACAGCAAGCCCTGTTCAGACTGGCAGGAAAACCACTCCTCCACCCTATCCGCATCGAGCACCTTGCGCACTACAAGCAACAGCAGGGAGAAGACATAGAGGTCTTGGATAAACCACAAAGGTCCCGTACCACTAACCACAGCGATAAGATATTTCACCACGAAAGGCATATCGGCAGGCATATGTGCCCAGCCACCTCCAGCCGTGATATTCATCCAGCCCAGCACACCACCGAAGACAAGCAATCCCAAGGTGCAGGGCACGAGCAGTTTGCGCGTGCGCTCACGGCGAAACTCTTTTGCCGTGCGGTGTCGCAGCGCATAGCGGCTCGAGGCACCGGCCAAGATGAACATCAGCGTCATAAACCAAGGATAGAGCACCGTGCATAGCACATCCTGCCACTGCTCCTCGGCAAAGCCACCGATGCCGCCGAAGACGCCCTGGGCGTTGAAGTTGTAGAACACGTGGTAGATGAGCACCAGCACTACGATCACCCACCGCAGATTATCAATGAAATAATAACGTTGTTTCATTTTGCCTCCTATTTACAATCATTACCTCTGGATAATAACTGTCATTCTGACGACCGAAGAGAGGAAGAATACCGCAAAGTCTCTTTACATACATTCTCCAAGTCCCTGCGCGAGATGCTTCACATCGTTCAGCATGACACAATCTTATCATTCTTTTCCAACAACTCGCTTGGATAGTTTATCACATATTTCTTGCCATTGACAAGCGTCACCAAGGCCAGTTCGTCCCAATTGACAGCAAGCAGATAGAACTTACCTATATTGCGTGAACGGCACCATTCCGCATAAGCGAACAAGCCACCGTTACCATACAGACGTACAGTACCTTTCAACTCTTGTCTATCGATATGACGTACGGACTGAATATCGGCAATCACCTTACGTCCGAGGTAATACTTTATGATGACCAGATCCTTCTCTATATAAAAGTAGCGAGGTGTACGCAATATAATACCAGCCATCAACAGCAACCAGAAGGGCAGTGCAATAAACGCCTCCACATCCCCTTCTACAAACCAAGCCACACACAGGATGGCAGGAACGAGCACTACCGTCAGCACGCTCATGAGGATAAGCTTCTTGTCTCTACGAAATCGGTATATCATAACATATGAGGCCTTCAGACATCGCGCGAGAGAGAAGGACTTCGTTTTATTTGTTAATACTACTTATTATTCATTGGACTCCGAAGTTCCCCCTCTTCGGGAGGGGGTTAGGGGGAGGCCCCTCTTCTTCATTCGTCCGCTCTTCTTCAAGGCCTCGGC
>JBGVOS010000107.1:0-18756 GCA_045126595.1 Bacteroidaceae bacterium
GGTAGTAGTCGTAGTACGACACGTAGTACTCCACGGCATTGTGGGGGAAGAAGCTCTTCATCTCGCTATACAGCTGTGCCGCCAGCGTCTTGTTGTGGCTGAGGATGAGGGTAGGGCGGTTGACGTTCTTGATGATGTTGGCAATGGTGAACGTCTTGCCCGAGCCCGTCACGCCCAGCAGCGTCTGTGCCGGCACACCGCTGAGCACGCCCTCGGTGAGCTGTGCAATGGCCTCGGGCTGGTCGCCCATGGGCTGGTAGTCTGAGATGAGTTCAAATTCCATGCGTGCGATATATATTACAAGTCTACAAAATTAGTCATTTTACATAGAAGAACAAAGAGAAGCCCCTTTTTTCGCGCTTTGAGCTATGGCTGAATGGATATATGCCGAAAATTTTGTATCTTCGCTGAAAATAAGAAGCAGGTGATGACGATTGTATATATATTGATTTATTGGGCGGTGGCGGCCTTTGTGTTGCTCATACCTGAGATTTTTAATGTTAATAACCGAAAGATTACATGGAAAGACTGGGTGCCGACCTTAATTTTTGCACCGTTGATTTTTCCGTTTTTCCTTATAGCGATAAAATATAGAGATGCATTGTATGACGTAAAGCAGAAGGATAAATCCACGGAAAAGTCTGCAGGAAAAAAGAAGAATGCGAAGAAATGAGAATGCGAGGTAGGGCCTCTGTTCAAGAATAAGATTTTCAAATGATAAATTATTGATAGGGATAGAGAAAAAATGAATGTTTTTTTGTTTTTCACTTACCTTGTACTATTTTTGCAATAGAAATTTATAAGAATCCATATCATGGCATCAAACAACAATCATTTGGTGATAATGGCGGGCGGCATAGGCAGCCGCTTCTGGCCGATGAGTACGCAGGAGCGCCCCAAGCAGTTTATCGATGTGATGGGCTGTGGACGTACGCTGATACAGCTGACTGCAGACCGTTTCGAGGGGGTATGTCCCAAGGAGAACATCTGGGTCGTTACCTCGGAGAAGTATGCCGAGACGGTGCGCGAGCAGTTGCCCGACATCCCCGTGGAGAATATCCTGAAGGAGCCATGCCGCCGCAATACGGCACCTTGCATCGCTTATGTGTGCTGGAAAATCAAGACGCGCAACCCCAAGGCCAATGTGGTGGTGACACCGAGCGACCATGTGGTGATGAACGTGAAGGAGTTTCAGCGGGTCATCACCTCGGCACTCGACTATACGCAACATTCCGATGCCATCCTCACCCTCGGCATGAAGCCTACACGCCCTGAGACGGGGTACGGATACATCGAGGCTGACCTGAGCAGTGCTTCGACATCGAATAAGGAGATATTCCGCGTGGACTCGTTCAAGGAGAAACCTGACGTGGAGACTGCAGAGAAATATATCCGACAGAACAACTACTTCTGGAATGCGGGCATCTTCATTTGGAACGTGAATACCATCATCAATGCCTTCCGCATCTATCAGCCTGAGATTGCTGGGATATTCACTAATCTGATGCCGCATTTCTATACAGAGAACGAGCAGAAGGAGATTGATGCACATTTCCCCGAGTGTCCCAATATCTCAGTGGACTATGCTATCCTGGAACACTCCGACGAGATATACGTATTCCCTGCCGACTTCGGATGGAGCGATCTCGGTACATGGGGTTCGCTGCATGTGCAGATGGACAAGGACCTTGCTGGCAATGTGGCCATCGGTCCCGATATCACCCTTTATGAGAGCCGTAACTGTGTGGTACACACTGTACAGGAAAAGAAGGTGGTCATCATCGGACTCGACGGCTATATCGTGGCCGAGAACGATGACCGACTGCTCATCTGTAAGCTGGAGGACGAACAGCGCATCAAGGAGTTCTCGGATAAGTAAGAGAAACAAAACAAACTGGTTTGTTTCGCATACGAGCAGGCTTGATTATGCATAGCCATAAGGGAAAACCCTCGAAAAAAAGAGGGTTTTCCCTTTTTACGTTTAGGCGATTTCATTCTTTCGGGTAAATATATCTGCTTACCTTTGCATCAGAAATAACGCGAAAACGCAGATTGATTTTATTAACGAAAAAGATGAAAGTTATGAAGAAGATGAGATTAGCCTTAATGTTTGTAGCCTTGGCAGCTATCAGTACGGAGAGTTTCGCAGCGATGAGTTTGACAGACATCCGTCGTGAAGCACGTTTCCTTACTGATCGTATGGGACACGAGTTGGGACTCTCGAACCGTCAGTACAACGATGTGTATGAAATCAACTTTGATTTTCTTTATCAAGTGAACGAGGTGATAGATGATGTGGTATACGGATACGACGATGCCATTGACTATTACTACTATCTGCTGGATGTACGTAACGAAGACCTCATGTATGTACTTCGCAACGCTCAGTACCGCAAGTTTGTGAACCGCGACTACTTCTATCGTCCTATATATATGGTAGGTCATACGTGGGGAATGCGTGTTTGGGACCGTTACACCGACCGCAACTACTTCTACTTCAGTGTTCCCACATGCTACCATACTTATGCAGGTGCCCACTATCGCATACATTTCGCTCACAGCTACTATGCTGGAATGTATACTCACAAGTTGTTTAGCGGCGCGTTCCGCCTGTGGGGTGGAGGCTATGATCACCACCATCACGATGGTTGGAAGTATATTGGAAAGAGGAAGCACACCTTCCCCGACAGTCGTCCCTGGAGTAATGCAAAGAACTATGAGAAGAGCCGTCGTGACCTTAAGGCTGGATTTGTAAACATCCCCTCACGTGATGCCAACAAGCGCGTAGTGAAGGTTGATTCTGAGGAGAATCGTCGTACAGCTGTGACTTCAAATACTCCTACCCGCACAAGCTCGAGTCGCTCAGAGACCACCAAGGGTACTACAAATAGTCGCACAAGTAGCACAGCTGCCTCAAGCAGTCGCAGTAGTGCCACTACAGCTACTCGCCGCGACAATGCATCAAGCACGAGCACTTCAAACCGCAGTACGGCAACTGTTCGTAGCAGTAACAATAACAGCAATAGCAATACAGCCGGTAGCTCTACTCGTCGTACTTCGACTACGGGAACTGCAGTAAAGAGTGACAATAAGTCTACAGGTTCGGTAAGTTCATCACGCTCCAGTTCGTCAAGTAGCTCACGCAGTAGCTCAACTTCGGCTTCAAGTTCGCGTAGTAGCAGCTCATCAAGCAAGAGCAGTGTATCAAGTAGTGCCAATCGTAGCAGTTCGTCAAGCAAAAGTAGTGTATCAGGAAGTCCAAGCCGTAGCTCATCAAGCCAAAGCTGTGTGTCAAGTAGCAGCCGCAGTAGCAATTCTTCAAGTAGTAGCGCTTCGCGCAGTGGTGGAAGCGGTTCTTCGAATAGAAGCAGTTCGTCAAGTAGTTCACGCAGCAGCAGTGGATCATCTCGTTCGAGATAAATGATAAAATGAAAATAACAGCAGCATCTCTGATGCTGCTGTTATTTTATGTCTTGCTGTTATTTTATGGAATATATCTCTCTCCTACCACGAGCTTATCACCTGAGAGGTCTACTTTGAATAGGTGCGGAATACGGATATAATGTCCTACATCGCGGTGGCTATGTACTGACATTAACCATTGTCCATGGAGATCTTGGAACAGCATGCCATGTCCGAAGTTGGGCGGTGTGATAGGGGTGAGCTCTTGTACCCATGGTCCGTCAAGTTTACCAGTGGTAGAGTAGGCGACTCCTTGCGTATAGACATTATATATCCAACTGGTCCATATCATGCCGAGACGACCTGTTGCTGTACGGAAAAGCCAGGGCCCGTCGGTTACACGATTGGGCACGTCTTTTCCGTCAATTTTTTCACGGCTCCAGGGTGAGTCGCTGGCACGGAACAGTACTTTTCCTTCACCTATTGAACCGCTGAGGTCGGGTTTCAATTCTATCTTCTCCATTGTTCCGTTGAGGTTCTGTAGCCATTCGCCACAATATACCATATAGGGTTTTCCATCAGTATCAATCCAGAATGTACCGTCGAGTGTAGGCGTGTGGTCGGGAAGGTAGGTTGGGTCGGTCATGGGAGTGTAGGGCCCCTCGGGTTTGTCACTCACAAGTATATGGCTGGCACGGCGAGGGATGACATTGCCCGCAACTGTGTCAATCTTTATGGCATTGTTTGTGAAGGTGGCAAAGTAATAGTATTTACCATTGTAGTGGTGTAACTCGGCTGCCCATATCTCGGGGTGGCGTCCCATCCAAGAGTTGCTATCGGTCATGGCCACATGGTAAGGACCTTCCCAACGCGCAAGGTCACGGCTTTTCCATAGACGGCCTCCTGTGCCGGTCATATAATACATGTTGGTGGCTTTGTCTGCAAGGATGCATGGGTCGCTCAAGCGGATAGAGTCGAGGGGGATGTCGGTCCGGAACCCTCGTGCTTTGCGTATTTCCTGTGTTGTGATGTTGGTTCGATTGGTATCCTCTTTTTTATTGTTGCAGGTGCTGAATAGGAGTAGGACTGCAAGGAAAAGTGTCGCTTTTTTCATAAGTGAATAGACTTTTTATGTGCATGTGGATGCGAAGATACAAAACTTTATTTATTCTTTTATGATGTCGTGTAATAAAAAGAACTCGCGTCTGATACGATGGTATCCAACGCGAGTCTTCTTTTTAATTTATTACTTAGTTATGCCAGTATTTACTGCCAAGACTAATTGCTTGCTCGGCATAACCCAAGTGTGACTTGGTTCTGCTCTTGCAGCGCTGCTTAGTTGTTCTCGGGACGGAGCTTGCGAACAACGGCACCGGTCTGCCACATCTCGCTCTCGCGGAGGGCACGGAGCTCCTCTTCGAGCTTCTCGCGGTAGTCGGGCTTTGAGTTGCTGTCGATAGAAATCTGAGCCTCGTTGCCAGTCTTCACGCTCTCGTAGAGCTGCTCCATAACGGGCTTGATAGCATCGTGGAACGGACCCATCCAGTCGAGGGCACCGCGCTGTGCTGTGGTAGAGCAGTTGGCATACATCCAGTCCATACCGTTCTTGGCGAAGAGGGGCATGAGTGACTGTGTGAGCTCCTCAACGGTCTCGTTGAATGCCTCAGAAGGTGTGTGGCCATTCTCGCGGAGTACTTCGTACTGAGCAAGGAGCAAGCCCTGGATAGCACCCATCAGTGAACCGCGCTCACCGGTGAGGTCAGAGTATACCTCGCGCTTGAAGGTGGTCTCGAACAGGTAGCCTGAACCTACACCGATACCGAGAGCGATACAACGCTCGAAAGCACGGCCGGTAGCATCCTGGAAGATAGCGTATGAAGAGTTCAAACCACGACCCTCGAGGAACATGGTACGGAGTGATGTACCTGAACCCTTGGGGGCGATGAGGATAACGTCTACATCAGCGGGAGGAACGATGCCTGTGCGCTCTTTGTAGGTAACGGCGAAGCCGTGTGAGAAGTAAAGTGCCTTGCCGGGGGTGAGGTGCTTCTTGATGGTGGGCCAGCAAGCAATCTGAGCAGCGTCAGAGAGCAATACCTGGATGATGGTAGCACGCTCGCAAGCCTCCTCGATGCTGAAGAGGGTCTCGCCGGGTACCCATCCGTCGGCTACAGCCTTGTCGTATGTCTTGCCTTCGCGCTGACCAACGATTACGTTGAAACCATTGTCGCGGAGGTTGAGTGACTGGCCGGGGCCCTGTACACCATAGCCGATAACGGCGATAGTCTCGTTCTTCAATACCTCGCGGGCTTTCTCCAAGGGGAATTCATCTCTGGTAACGACGGTTTCTTCTACACCGCCAAAATTCATTTTTGCCATAATTCTTTAGATTTATGATTGGTTATTTATGCTTTATTTATTTTCTCTAAATATTCGTTCACATGTTCTGCTGTGTCGCGTGTCACGGCGATACGGCCCGAACTTACGTACTGTAGTACACAGTCGAAGGCGTCAAGCTCGGTGCGCAAGGCGATAATCTCGTCGGTTACGCCCGACTTCTCCACTACGGCATACACCGCGTTGGCCTCCATGATGCGTGCTCCGTAGCGACGGATGGTCTTCGAGATGAGTGGGTTTTCGAGCAGTTTTGGGGTAGACACCTTCAAGAGTGCCACCTCCTGCATGAATATCTCATGATCGAGGTAGTAGTGTGCCTGCAGTACGTCCACCTTCTTTTCTATCTGCTTGGTTACCTTGCTCATGGTGTCCTCATCGCTCCATGCGGTGATGGTGTAGCGGTGAAGGCCTTTGATGGACGATGCCGAGGTGTTGAGGCTCTCGATGTTGATCTGTCGGCGAGTAAACACGGCGGTAATCTGGTTGAGCAGACCGGCGATGTTCTCTGAGTGTACAATCAGCGTATATAGTTTCTTTTCCATATCGTTATAGTGTATCAGCAATCCATAGCATTCATCATCATCACGTTCACAGCTCCGCCCGGAGGTGTCATGGGCATCACATTCTCATTTTCCATGATGGCTACTTCGAGCAGGTAGGGGCCATCGGTCGTAAGCATGGTGTTGATGGCATCGGCCAGCTGGGCGCGTTCGGTGACAGTCTGTGAGGCAATGCCGTAGGCATCGGCAATCTTCATATAATCAGGGTTGAGCATGGGAGTGCATGAGTAGCGTTTGTTGAAGAAGAGTTCCTGCCATTGGCGCACATTGCCCAAGTAGTTGTTGTTGAGCAGAATCATCTTCACCGGTGCGCCAGTTTCCATGATGGTACCGAACTCCTGAATGCTCATCTGTATGCCGCCGTCGCCCATGAAGAGGCAAACCGTGCGGTCGGGGGCACCGAAGGTGGCGCCGATGGCTGCAGGGATACCGAAGCCCATGGTGCCGAGGCCGCCCGAGGTGATGATGCTGCGCTTCTGTGTGTACTGGAAGTAGCGGGCCGACATCATCTGGTTCTGGCCTACGTCGGTGACGAGGATGGCCTTGTTGCCCGATGCCTCACTTACGGCACGGGCTACCTCGCCCATGCGTAGCGGACCCTCTTCGGGGTGTATGGCCTGACGGATGACCTCGTTCCACTCCTTTTCTTCATAGGGAGCGAAGCTGTCAATCCATTCCGTATGTTTGTTCTCGTTGATAGCTGCGGTGAGACGTGCCAAAGTTTCTTTGCAGTCGCCCAATACAGCTACGTCAGCGTGTACATTCTTGTTAATCTCAGCAGGGTCTATGTCGAGGTGGATGACCTTGGCCTGCTTGGCATAGGCATCGAGGCGACCCGTTACACGGTCGTCGAAGCGCATACCTACGGCGATGAGCAGGTCACACTCGTTGGTCTTGGTGTTGGGGCCGAGGTTACCGTGCATGCCCAACATGCCCTTGCGCAAGCGGTGTCCGTGCGGCAGGGTAGAGAGTCCCAGCAGGGTGCATCCTACGGGAATGTCGGCCTTCTCCACAAAGGCATGCAACTCCTCGGTGGCGTTACCCAGCTCTACCCCCTGGCCTGAGAGGAGCAGGGGACGCTCGGCGGCATTGATGAGGGCTGCTGCCTCCTCGATGCTTACGGGGTCGGTTTCGGGTACGGCGATGTAGCCACGCTCCACGTTTATGGTCTCGGGCTTGAAGTCCACCATACCTACCTGTGCATTCTTGGCAAAGTCGAGCACTACAGGACCGGGACGTCCGCTACCGGCGATATAGAAAGCGCGTGCTACGGCCCAGGCAATGTCCTCGGGACGGCGCACCTGATAGCTCCACTTGGTGATAGGCTGTGTCACACCCACGAGGTCCACCTCCTGGAAGGCATCGGTGCCAAGGAAGTTGGCAGCCACCTGTCCGGCAATGACCACGATGGGGGTACTGTCGAGCATGGCATCGGCCACACCCGTTATGGTGTTGGTGGCACCCGGTCCGCTCGTTACGATGCATACGCCCACCTTGCCCGACGAGCGTGCATAGCCCTGTGCAGCATGGGCGGCACCCTGTTCGTGACGTACGAGTACCTGCTTGAAATCATTCTGATGGTCGAACATGGCATCAAACACGGGCATAATGCTACCGCCGGGGTATCCGAATACGGTATCTACGCCCTCGTGGATGAGTGCCTGCATGAGTGCTTCTGAACCTGTAATCATAATTATTACTACCAAAAAACCTTCCTCACGGGTGAGAAAGGTGCTTTTCAATGTTATAAACTAATACCCAATGATTCTCACTCCTATCCCTTTACAAGGATAGAATGTCGGCGACGACCAGTGAAGACTGCTTGCGCTCGGCCTGTATGAGAATCATGTTTTCTTTCATATCTCACTTATTGGCTGCAAATGTAAATATAAAATCCCGTAAGTACTAATAAATTTTAATCTTTTTTCGTTGATTTGTATAATTTTGTTTTCTGTTCCTTATATATTATATATAATGTGTATATAGTACTCTTTTGATGAGACTTTCAACTTTTAATTCGCTTCAGTCTCATCTCGGCGTGCTTGTCGCTGCTCGTAAAAGGCAATGCGTCGTGCTAGTTCCTCTTGTTGGGTTTGCAATGTGGCTACGGCCTGCAGCGTAGCTGCGAGTTCGGCCACTTGGGCAAGTGCCTGTGCATCGGCTTTGGCGAAGGGAACCTGCGGCTTGCTTTTCTCACCGATGAGGGTGACCTTGAGGGTTGCGTACTGGGCTACGAAGTGTGCCACATCGGGTGTGGCTGCAAAGTCGGTGCGCTCGGTGCGTCCTGTGGCATCGCTCATCACGTAGGGCGTGGCAGTGGGCTGCAGCTCCACGTAACTTCCGTCGGGGGCGGTGAAGCGCAGTGTCTGTGGAGTGATGGGGCGACCGCGGTAGAAGGCGGTGATGGTGAACGTGCCGCGCTCATCGGTCTGTGGGCGCAGATAGCTCTTGCCTACGTTCTTCTCGGTACGGTGGCGCGAGGCATAGTAGGTGCCTATGTCCTGGTATCGCGCGTCTTTGTCTAAATAGAGGGCAGCGGCCAAAGGCTCTACCTTGCCCTTGGCGGCAGTGAGCAGGCTGTCGGTATAGGCCTTGCCGGTGCGGACCTCGGCAAGCTCAACGTCAATGAGGAGAGCTTGGGCTTGGGTGCGAGTCTCGAAGGCCTTGGGGTATAGTTGCTTGATACTGTCAATCTGCAGTTTGGCAAGGGCATATTGCTGGTTGGCATACGATTGTTGGGCACGGAGGAGGTAAGGCTGTGCCTGCTTCTCTATGTCTTCGGCGCAGTTGGCCAGCAGGAGGCCAGTTGTGAGGGTGAGGAGGAGGTTGCGTAGTCTCATAAAATTATATTGTTTCGTGCCGTAAAATTAGTACTATTCTTTCATATATTATATGATAAAGGCAAAAAAAGTGAAAAGGTGGGGTGAGGAGAGGGTGAAAATAGTTTTTTTTGAGTAACTTCGCGGTTCAAAACGAAAGGAACTATGCGACATATATCACCCGAAGAACTGAAGAAGATGTTCGACACAAAGCTGTTTCACCTCATCGGTGACACGGCCGACGAACTGGGACTCGAATGTTACGTCGTGGGCGGCTACGTGCGCGACCTCTACTTGGAGCGTCCCTCGAAGGATATCGACGTGGTCGTAGTGGGCAGCGGCATCAAGATGGCCGAGGCATTGCGCAAACGTCTGGGACGCGGAGCCCACGTGAGCATTTTCCGCCATTTCGGTACGGCTCAGCTCAAGTGGCGCGATATGGAAGTCGAGTTTGTGGGCGCCCGTAAGGAGTCCTACACGCACGACTCGCGCAAACCTATCGTCGAGGATGGTACTCTGGAGGACGACCAGAACCGCCGCGACTTTACCATCAACGCTCTCGCCGTGTGCCTCAATGCCGAGCACTATGGTGAACTTACCGACCCCTTCGACGGCCTGCTTGACATGGAGGACCGCCTTATCTGCACACCTCTCGACCCCGATGTGACCTTCAGCGACGACCCCTTGCGCATGATGCGCTGCATACGTTTTGCCACGCAGCTCAACTTCTATATCGAGGAGGAGACCTTCGAATCGCTCACGCGTAATGCCGAGCGCATCAAGATCATTTCCAAGGAGCGCATCATTGACGAACTCAACAAAATTATCGCTTCGCCCATCCCCTCGAAGGGCTTCGTAGAACTCGACCGTTGCGGTCTGTTGCCCCTCATTTTTCCCGAGTTGGCTGCTTTGCAGGGAGTGGAGGCCGTGAATGGTCGCAAGCATAAGGACAACTTCTACCACACCCTCGAGGTGCTCGACAATATTGCCCGCCAAACCGACAACCTGTGGCTGCGCTGGGCGGCACTGCTCCACGATATAGGCAAGCCCCGCACCAAGCGCTGGGATCAGCGCCTGGGATGGACCTTTCACAATCACAACTTCATTGGTGAGAAGATGGTACCCAATATCTTCCGCGCCATGAAGCTCCCCATGAACGAAAAGATGAAGTATGTGCAGAAACTCGTGGGCCTGCACATGCGACCCATCGTGATTGCCGACGAGGAAGTCACCGACAGCGCCGTACGCCGTCTGCTCTTTGAGGCGGGCGACGATATTGACGACCTGATGATGCTGTGCGAGGCCGACATCACCTCGAAGAACGAGATGCGCAAGCAGCGATTCCTCGATAATTTCCGCCTCGTGCGCGTGAAGCTCAAGGACCTCGAGGAGCGCGACCGCATACGCAACTTCCAGCCCCCTGTCGATGGCGAGGAAATTATGCGTACCTTCGGCCTCACCCCCTGTGCCGAGGTGGGTGCCCTCAAGATGAGCATCAAGGATGCCATCCTCGATGGCGTCATCCCCAACGAGCACGATGCCGCCTACGAGTATATGATGAAGAAAGCCAAAGAAATGGGGCTTAGTCGAGTTGAAAGTTGAAAGATGAAAGTGGAGAGTGCCATTCGGATGGCGACTTTCATCTCTTAACCTCTTGTTTTCATCTTTGTTTTAACTTTCATCTTTCATCTTTCCACTTGTTACACCACCTCATCGCCCAGGGCGAACACCAGCAGCAGGATTTCAAGTATGAAATCTCCGATGCGCGCAAGATTGCGCGCACTTTGTCTGCTTTTGCCAATACGGAAGGTGGACGATTGCTCATCGGCGTGAAGGACAATGGCAAGATTGCCGGTGTGCGCAGCGATGAAGAGATATACATGGTGGAGGCTGCTGCAGCCATTTACTGTGTGCCGCCCGTAGCGTGCCACATGACCGTGCATCGCGTCGAGGGGCGCGGTGTGGTGATTGCCGAGGTGGAGCGCTCCGAGCAGCGTCCCGTGCGTGCCCGTCTCGACGATGACAGCCTCTGTGCCTTCATGCGCATTGCCGATGAGAATATCGTGGCTTCGCCCGTTCAGATGGCGCTATGGCGCGAAGAGGGTAGGGACGGTGGTGCGCTGCTCCCCTTCACGGCGCGTGAGCAGCAGTTGCTGCGCCTCCTCGCCGAAGCCCCCGAGCCGCTTACCCTCAATCGCTTTGCTCGCTTGGGCCGCTTGCCCCGCTATCGTGCCGTGCAGCTCTTGGCGCAGTTCATCCGCTTCGGGTTGGTAGAGCAGCAGTTCGTGGGGCACACGTTCGTATATGTGGCTGTAGGTTAATCTATATATCGTGCTGTGCTAATAAATATGACACGGCAAAGATTAGGTAAAGATTTAGGCAAACTTTTTCTACGTATCTAATTAACTATCAGTGTGTAAAGTTGTCGCTTAGGCAAACTTATGTGGCTTGTCTGATTTTTCCGTATTTTTAGTGAAGGAAGTACTTGGTGACAACATGTGCATCCCATGCCCTACATCCGCGTGTACGGTCGCGAGCATCCACGTGTACGGTCGCGACAAGACGCGCGTATGCTCGCCTGCAGTTGACTGGAGATGCATAGCCCATTATCTATGGCAGGGAAACGCATTGTCAAATATAAACTTCCGTAGATAGTCTCGTGGATTACCTCAAACTTTTTGATGAGTGCAAAAAACAATTCATTGCCACTTTGCCTAAATGTATGTCTTATACGCTGATAATCATTGGAATTATATGCGTAAACTTTGCCTAAAGTTGTTGATGAGCGAGTACAACGCTATGCAGAACACAGGCAACTTCAGTATAAAGCACTAATTCTTTTTCCGAACGGTGTGCAGATAAGGGATATTGGTTAGATTGTATTATTTAAACAAGATAGCTACATATCTCCTCGGGGAGATATGTAGCTATCTTTTCCTGTATTGGGAAATACTGCTTCTGTTAGAAGAAGAAACGTAGGATGTCGTTGAAGTTGGCGTAGATCATCAGTCCGAAGAGGAGTACCATGCCGATAATCTGCACGCGCTCCATGAACTTGTCGTTGGGCTTGCGACCGGTAATCATCTCGAACAGCAGGAACATGAGGTGACCTCCATCAAGGGCGGGGATGGGGAGGATGTTCATGAAGGCGAGCATGATGGAGATGAACGCCGTCATCATCCAGAAGCTGTACCAGTCCCACTGCGCGGGGAAGAGGCTGCCGATGGTGCCGAAGCCGCCGAGTGAGCTGGCTCCCTCCTTAGTGAATACGTACTTGAAGTCGCTGACGTAGCCCTTCAGGGTGTTCCATCCGTAGGCGATGCCGGCAGGGATGGAGGCGAAGAAGCCGTACTCTTTAGTGGCAGGAGTATAGGGCTGGGCAACGGTAACGCCCATCAGGAAGTTGGCATCGGTGGGTACGGTGACGATGTCGTTCACGCCATTGCGACTATATATGATGTTGAGGTCGTGGTTGATGATGGCGCCCTCGGCCTCCTGCTGGCGCAGTTGGTTGAGCGCCGAGGAGAAGGTTACCCATGTGGTGGCGGGCATGTCGTTGACACTGAGGATGTGGTCGCCTTTGATGAGGCCTGCGCGGGCGGCTGCTCCTTCGGGCATCACGCTGTCGATGGTCATCGGGTTGTAGTACTGCACGAAGGGCTGTACGTCCCTTTGGAGGTCGAACAGGCTGAACTCTTCGGGCATGGTGATAGCGACTTCGCTGCCGTTGCGGAGCACGACAACCTCATCGGCATTGGCGATGGCACGGAGCATGTCGCCGTCGTAACGCTCGAAAGTGGTCTTGTTGGTGCGTACCAGCACATCGCCGTCGCGGAAGCCTATCGTCTCGGCACGCTCATTGAACTCCATACCGTACTTGCTGCCATCGAGGGGGATGTAGGAGTCGCCCCATTTGAAGAGCACCATGGAGTAGATGAAGAAGGCGAGGAGGAGGTTGAAGCACACTCCACCGATCATGATGAGCATGCGTTGCCAGGCGGGTTTGGTGCGGAACTCCCACGGCTGCTCGGGCTGTTTCATCTGCTCTATGTTGAGACTCTCGTCAATCATACCGGCTATCTCGACATAGCCGCCGAAGGGGAGCCAGCCCACTACAAACTCGGTCTCGCTGCGCTTGGGCTTGTAGCGCAGGAGGGGTTTGCCGAAGAAGAGCGAGAAACGCTCTACACGCACACCGAAGAGGCGGGCAAAGAGAAAGTGACCCAACTCGTGGATGACCACAAGGATGGTCAGCGAGAGAATCAGTTGGAGAAGTCTTATCAGAAATACGGACATGGTGTTTAATTGTGAATTTTGAATTATGAATTTTGAATGATGAGTTCTTCGGCTACGCGGCGTGCTACGGCATCGGTAGCTACGTAGTCCTCATAGGTGGGTACCTTGATGAAGTCGACCTTCTGCATGGTGCGTTCGATGATGTCGCTCATCTGGAGGAAGCCAATGCGCTCGTTGAGGAAGGCGGCTACGCATACCTCATTGGCGGCATTGAGGATACAGGGCATGTTGCCCCGGCGCTCCAAGGCCTCGAACGAGAGGGCAAGGTTGCGGAAACGTACGGGGTCGGGCTGCTCGAAAGTGAGGCTCGACAACTTGGAGAAGTCGAGACGCTCGGTGGTGAGCGGCAGACGGTAGGGGTAGCTGAAGGCGTACTGGATGGGCAGGCGCATGTCGGGTGTGCCGAGCTGTGCCTTTACCGAGCCGTCGGCAAACTGTACCATGGAGTGGATTACCGATTGCGGATGTACCACCACTTCTATCTGTGAAGGGGTCACATCGAAGAGCCACTTGGCTTCGATGACCTCGAAACCCTTGTTCATCATCGAAGCCGAGTCGATGGTTATCTTGGCTCCCATGTCCCAGTTGGGGTGCTTGAGGGCCTGCTCGCGTGTGGCGTGCTGAAGCTGTTCCATGCTCCATGTGCGGAAGGGGCCTCCCGAAGCGGTGAGCAGCAGTTTCTCTATCGGATTGTTTGCTTCACCGGCCAAGCACTGGAAGATGGCCGAGTGCTCGGAGTCGACGGGGAGGATGGGCACGCGGTGCTCGATGGCCAGTTGGGTCACGAGTTCACCGGCCACCACGAGTGTCTCCTTGTTGGCCAGGGAGATAGCCTTGCCGGCACGGATGGCATTCATCGTGGGGCGCAGTCCGGCATAGCCCACCATCGAGGCGAGCACCATGTCGATAGGCTCGGCCTGTACGATATCGGCCAGGGCATCGGCACCGGCATATACCTTGATGGGAAGGTCGGCCAGGGCCTCGGAGAGTGTCTTGTAGTGTGCTTCGTTGGCGATGACCACCACATCGGGCATGAACTTGCGGGCCTGCTCGATGAGCAGATTGACGTTGTTGCCTGCTGTGAGGGCATAGACTTCGTAGAGGTCGCTGTGCTCCTCGATGACCTGCAGGGCTTGTGTACCGATGGAACCGGTAGAGCCGAGAACGGCTATTTGTCGCTTGTGCGGTGTATCTGTATAGTTTGCGTTGTTGTTCATAGTATACTTAGAATGAAATATATTGTATGGGGTCGAGTGCTGTGCCTTTATGCCACAATTCAAAGTGCAGATAGGGACTGGACATCTTGTCGCCTTGTGTGCCTGCTATACCAAGTACCTCTCCGGCCTTGACCTTTACGCTTTCGCTCTTGAAGATGGACGAAAGATGCTTATATACTGTAACCAGATTGCCTACGTGTTGTACTATGATGACATACCCGTTGTTGGCTGTGTATCCGCTCATCAGGACGGTACCGTCAAGTACTGCACATACATTCTTGTCATTGGTTGCGGTCAAATCAATACCGAAGTGGAGTTCGTCAGGGTTGAAACCTGTTGCCAGCATACCTCGCATGGGGGGTGAGAAGTGCAGATTCTCCATCTCACTCTTGGGAAGCGTTTGGGAAGTGAGGTTATATTTCTCGGTCTCTTCATATTTGCGAGCAAACTCTTTTTCGCGTTCGGTGCGCTCCATGAGGTCTTCGCTACGCAGTATGGTGAGTGAGTCGATGGTGCTTACAGTGTCCATCTTGATTTCGCCACGTAGGATATCCTGAATGTTCATCACGTAGAGCCGATGACGCTGTACGGCGTCACTCAGCGAATCGATACGTAGCGATGATTCTACTATTTGGCGGCGTACGTCGGGGCTGACATAACCGGGCATCAGTCTCTTCAGCGGTGTGTAGAAAAGTAATGATACGGTAATAGCTGCTACGAGGAGAATCATTCCCAATGCATATAGGCTGACGAGGAAACGCGATGTGGAAATACGATGTTCCACATCCTTACCTCCACGCTGAGTGTAGATTACGTCATAGCGGCGGAAATACTGTTTCCAGAAGCTCTCAGTTTCTTTCTTTCTTTTGCTCATCGCTTGTAAAGGTACTAAAAATGTGCCGTTATACCTATTATATTGGATTATTCTAACAAACCATCAGGCAAATTAAACTTTATTAACCGTTGGTCGTGGTCGATGTCCTCAATGAAAGCCTCTTGGGCAGGGATGAGGATTTCTTCACCATCGGGTCGCTCTACCACAAATAGGGTGTTGACGGTGCTTTCATCTACAGCTATCAGTTCGCCTAAATGGCCGTATACCTTATCCTCCGTGTCGAACCCGATGAAGTATTGCCAACTATATTCTCCGTCCTCAGCTTCTTCGGCATAGGATTTTGGGAAGTATACTTCCTTGTTGGTGAAGATAGAGGCTGCCTCGTTGGTGTCGATGCGCTCAAACTTGATGAGTGCTACGTTGTCGCTCTTGAAGCGATACTCCTCGATGAAGAAGGGTACGAGTATGCCATCCATAGAGCATACGAGATAAGGACAGTCGGTGCGGTCGAACACGTCGTCGGTGAATGACATCGCCATCTCGCCCTGTACACCATGGGTGCGGGTAAACTTGCCTATGCAATATACTTCTTCGGGGCGTATCATAATTCTACACGGGTTATGCGGGCACCCAAGCGGTTGAGGCGCTCGTCAATGTTTTGGTATCCGCGGTCAATCTGGTCAATGCGGTCGATACGGCTGGTTCCCTCGGCGCTCATGGCGGCGATGAGCAGAGCGATGCCGGCACGGATGTCGGGCGAGGTCATCGTGTGGCCACGAAGGCTGATGCCGTGGTCGTGTCCATTCACTACAGCACGGTGGGGGTCGCAGAGGATAATCTGTGCACCCATCTCGATGAGTTTGTCCACGAAGAAGAGGCGGCTCTCGAACATCTTTTGATGGATGAGCACGCTACCCTTGGCCTGTATAGCAGTGACGAGCAATACACTCAAAAGGTCGGGCGTGAGGCCTGGCCAGGGAGCATCGGCAATGGTCATGATGGAGCCGTCAATGAACGATTCTATCTGATAATGCTCCTGACGGGGGATATAGAGGTCGTCTCCATGCTCCTCGATGATGATGCCGAGGCGACGGAAACTGTCGGGGATGATGCCGAGGTTCTCGATTGATGCCCCACGGATGGTGAGTTCGCTGCGTGTCATGGCGGCCATACCGATGAAACTGCCCACTTCAATCATATCAGGCAATACGGTATGCTCGCATCCGTGCAGTTCCTCTACACCGGTAATTACTAGGCGGTTGCTGGCAATGCCTTCAATCTTGGCGCCCATGCGGCAGAGCATGCGACACAGTTGCTGTATATAGGGCTCACAGGCTGCATTGTATATCGTGGTTGTGCCCTTGGCCATTACGGCTGCCATGATGATGTTGGCAGTACCTGTCACAGAAGCCTCGTCGAGCAGCATATAGGTGCCGTTGAGTGAATCGGCCTTAAGCTCGTATACGCCACGATCCTCGTCGTATGAGAAGGCTGCGCCGAGTTTCATCAGTCCTACGAAATGGGTGTCGAGACGTCTGCGGCCTATCTTGTCGCCACCGGGCTTGCTTATCAGTACGCGACCGAAGCGTGCCAACAGCGGCCCCATCAACATTACCGAGCCACGTAGGCTGGAGCATAGCTTCAGGAATTCATCGCTGGCGAGGTAGCCTTCATTGATGTTGGTCGCTTGAAAGCTGAAACGACCCATACCGAGACGGTTTACCTCTACGCCCATCGACTGCATCATAGTGATGAGGTTGTTCACATCCAGGATGTCGGGTATATTGTTTACCGTCACCTTTTCACGTGTGAGCAACGTAGCGCACAGTATCTGAAGGACTTCGTTCTTGGCTCCTTGTGGAATGATTTCTCCCTGCAGGCGGTGTCCGCCTTCGATGATAAATGAGGCCATATCGTTGAATTCTGAATTTTGAATTCTGAATTATGAGTTCCGATTGTTTAGTATCGCCGCTTTACACGTGCAACAATTTAGAATGCATAATCCACAATTCAGAATTGATTAATACTTCTTCTTATTCTTTTTCTTTTGGTTTTTACCGTTGTGCTTGTATTGTTGCATGGGAGCACGATGATATACGCCCAAATTGAGTTTATCTTCGCTCAGACAGATTTGTCCGTTAGAGTATTCGCGTATATCTTCAATAATTTTGCTGTCCTCCACGCTCTCCTTGTTCCACAGCACATATTCTTTTTTCATTTGTGCTGCGATAAGGCGTAACAGTTCGTCGCGTTCTTCACCATCAGGCATGTTGCAAGCCTTCTTCATCATCTCTTCGATGCAACGTCCGTAGTGACGATAGCGTATGCCTCCTTTGGGGTAGGGCAGACGCTTGGGGGTGGGATGCAAAGTCTCGGGTGCAACCAGATCGTAGGGATAATCGATGTCGAGCTTGAAATCGGCCATGATGGCCAAGTGGTCCCACAGCTTATGATTAAATTCTGCAACATCGCGCAACTGGGGAAACATGTTACCCATCACTGCAATGATTGTGTTGGCACAGCGCTGACGCTCTTGGCGGTCCTCAATGGTTATGGCATGATCTACCATCTTTTGTACGGCACGGCCGTACTCGGGCATGGGTAGCGTCTTTTCTTGTGTATTGTATTTCATTGATGAAATGATGATGTTTGTTATAAAAGTTTTTTAGATACAGTGGCAACAAACTCTTTCAGGTAAAAGGGCTCAAAGTAGGCCACATCTTGGAACGACTCGTTCAAAAATTCTCTGTCGGCGAGAGGGAACATCCAGCGTGCTAGGGGTTGTATGCCATCAAGGAAATGGGCATTCGAGTGCTTGATGACCTCCTTGCATTTGGCCGCTCCGTTGCCGAAGAAGTATACCGGCTGCTTGTCCAGGTATTCTTTGTAGCTGTCGCTGTCGATAATGTCGGCACCCACCTCTTTTACTGCATTCAGCGCACGGTCATAGATTGCCGAGTATACCTCCATGCGACGTGCGTCAATCATGGGGCATAGCAGTGCATCCTCGGGCAGTTCGTCCATGAGCAATACGGGTACACTCAGTACCTTTAGTGTGGGGAGAGCTATCAACGGGATGTTACGACCATAGCAGATGCCCTTGGCCATCGAAGCACCTATGCGCAGTCCTGTATATGAGCCAGGGCCACAACTTACAGCCACTGCATCGATGGGCTTAGCATGGCTGTCGGCCATGGAGAGCACCTCGTCAACGAATACACCCAATGTGA
>JBGVOS010000108.1:0-16240 GCA_045126595.1 Bacteroidaceae bacterium
TCTTGTACTACTTGTCTGTATGGAAAATATTTTCAAAGAACTCTTTCTTCATCGCAACCTCAAGGGGTGTCCCTCTCGATTGCGGATGCAAAGGTAGATACTTTTAAATTACTGACCAAACATTATTCGAAGTTTTTTTGAAATATTTTTTAACAACGTACACAACGCGCTGATTATCAAAGACAATTATACACAACGAAAATAAACAAAATATCGACAATTGACATATACATGTTGCAAAACATAAATTTTAGCAATTCAAAGACAACAAAAGGAGGCCTATTCGACCTCCTTTTTACATAAGCTATTAGAACATCGACTCACCCTACCACCAGCCACGCCATGTATGCCACATATATGAGCAACAGGATGGAGGCGTCGGCATGGTCAAGCTGGTAGCGCTTGAAGGTTACGGCAGCAATCATGAGCGCGAAGGCGGAGAACACCATCACACCCCAGTCAATGAAGGTGATGTCGCCCATCGAGAGAGGCTGTATCAAGGAGCTTGCACCGAGGATGAGCAGGAGGTTGAAGATGTTCGACCCCACGATGTTACCCAGCGCCATCTGTCCCTTGTTCTTGGTGACGGCAATGATGGACGACACCAACTCGGGCAGCGAGGTGCCGCCAGCCACGATGGTGAGCCCGATGATGGCTTCCGACACGCCCCATTCGCGGGCGATGGCCGAGGCCGAATCCACAAACATATCGCCACCGAAGATGAGCCCGGCCAGGCCGAGGACAATGGCCTGTATGCACACGGGCATCGAGCCGTAGCGACCGGTCTCCACCGGAGCCACCAGGTCACTGTCGGGGAGGCGTATGCCCTGCTTCTTGGCCTGCTGCTGTTTCTTCTCGCTCTTCATCGTACTCCACAGGTAGAGCACAAAGCAGCCGATGAGGATGAGTCCCTCGATGCGCCCCAGCCCGTACTCACCACGGAAGCGCATGTCCAAAGCACACAGGGCCATAACGAGGAGCGACACGCCTACATTGAGCGGGATATCGCGGAAGATATTCTCCTGCGTGTACTTGATGGGCATCATCAGGGCGGTAACGCCGAGGATGAGGAACACGTTGAAGATGTTCGACCCCACCACGTTGCCGATGGCAATGTCGGGATGTCCTCCCATGCTCGACACCACGCTCACCACCAGTTCGGGCATGCTGGTACCCATGCCCACGATAGTGGCTCCGATGATATACTCCGATATGTGATAGCGGCGGGCTATAGCTGCCGACCCGTCGACAAGCCAGTTGGCCCCCACAACGAGGAGCACAAGGCTGATGACTAACATGACGTAACTCATACGAACTTTTTCTTTAATTGCGATCTGATATCCTTAAAGCACAACCCATTCCGTCTCGGGTCGGTACCCTTCGGGGCAATACTTCTGCATGCGCACGGCAGTGAACGCCTTGTCCTTCGACACCAGCGTCTCCACCAATATACCGCCCGCATCATCGGTCTTCAGCGCATTGAGTCGTGCGCTGTTGCCCTCCTTCAGGCACTGGCGTATGTCGCCTTCGAGCGTGAGGTTGTAGTACTTCTCCGTCTTTGCCACCGGGCTATTAGTCGGTGTGTAGGTAAGTTTGCTGCTACCGGCAAAGAGCTTCACCAGGGCCAACACGGCACATACGAGTATCAATGTGATTTGTATGATACCCAACGTGCTCTCCTTGTCGGGCTGCTGACGATAGATGACAAACAGCACCACAGCAATGAGTGCCCACAGCAGAGATTGGGAATTGAGTGCCGACTTGGTTTCGCTTACCGCTTCGGGGTAAGCAGTTGCATTGAGACCTTTGGCCTCTGTGTTATTTGAGATTTCCATTTTTTCTTCTTTTAGAATTATGATGATTATAAACCTATAAATAATGTACGCGCGCACGCATACACGCACGCTCTGCCTTAGACTATACAGTCCAGACAAAGAAAAGAATTAAAAAAACAGCAATCTGCTAACACCGCATCTGGCAGCGGTAATAGATGTAATATCCTGAGTGGAAACGCTTGGTCAGCAATGTATGGTGCAGCACCTCCGTCAGCCCATTGCCACACGGGAGCTCACCGGCGAACAGCGCACTCGTCATGCGGCCTATCCGCTCCAACACCTCGCTGAGCGTGAGCACACGCCCCGTCGTACCCTGCAGGGTGACCGATGCCGAGGGTATACCCCACTGCCCCATCTCGCGCACAGCACGCAGCATGTCGTCCTCCTTCTCGCTGAGCGAGGCACACGCCACATCACACTCCTCATGCACGGAGCCTACAGCCGCTGACGTCTGCACGGGAGTACCGTCGGCCACAGCAGCATCCACACGACACACCGCCATGCATAGCAGCATCGCTGCCATGCCAAAGAAACAATAGATATGTCGTGTTATATTCCTCATTGATATGCAAAAATAGTGTTTTCTTTTTTAATAAAAACAATCTTCGGACTGAAAAGTTCGCACAGACAATCTTCTTAACATTTATTACGCATCGCCACAACAATATATCATTTTTTATTGTTAATTTTACAACCGATTTATGAAAAGCATGTTGAAGTACATACTGCCACTGCTCTGCTTCGTTGCGCTCATGAACAGTAGCGAGGCGACAGCGAATGGTGGCGACATCTGCAAGGCCATGCCCGAGGTAATGGTGACGACGAGCAATACCTGTATTTCGACCGACGATGCAGAGTGCACACCCATACGTTCCACGAGCTCAGTAAACAGCGGACAGCGTGTACAGAAGAACTCACGGCACAACAATACGAGCCAGCGACGCAGTGGCGCTTTCCTTAAGGCTGGCCGTGTTGTGAACCACCATTTGCACGACAACACGTATACCAATCAACGTCTTATCCTTACGTCTTTCCCCTTTACTGCTCAGAGACTGATCAGCTGGGGAAGACTGATTATTTAGTGGTTTTCTTTTTCGGAGTTATTTCAGGAGTACAGGAGTGACGCTTCGCTTAGGAGTGCAGACAATACTACTGTTACGCGGCTACGCTATTGACATTTACTCCATTTACCTCCCCAATCAATTTAAGCTACAACCAAACCACTAAATAACAATAAACTTACTATGGGTATATTACAACTATTTACGCTGTTGGGTGCATTGGGCATGTTCCTCTATGGCATGAACCTGATGAGCTCGGGGCTACAGAAGGCTGCGGGCGAGCGCATGCGCAGCTTCCTTTCGGCCATGACCTCTAACCCCTTCAAGGGTGTGCTGACGGGACTTGGCATCACCTCGGTGATACAATCCTCGTCGGCCACCACGGTGATGGTGGTGAGCTTCGTCAATGCGGGGCTGCTCACGCTGGCACAGGCCATCGGCGTCATCATGGGTGCCAACATAGGTACTACGGTGACGGCATGGCTGGTGTCGTGGCTGGGCTTCAAGGCCGATATCTCCATCCTTGCCGTACCGCTGATGGCGGTGGGCTTCCTGCTCTCCAACTCGAAGCGCAACCAGCGCCGCAACATCAGCGAACTCATTGTGGGCTTCTGCCTCCTGTTCCTGGGTCTGTCGTTCATGAAGGAGTCGGTGCCCGACCTGGGCGAGACACCCGAGGTGCTGGCCTTCGTGCAATCGTGGTCGTCACACGGGTTCGGCTCGGTGCTCATCTTCCTCGCCTTCGGTACGGTGCTCACACTCATCCTGCAGTCGTCATCGGCCACGATGGCCATCACGCTCATCATGCTCAGCATGGGCTGGATACCCTTCGAGATGGCTTGTGCCATGGTGTTGGGCGAGAATATCGGTACCACCATCACGGCCAACATCGCCGCCTCGGTAGGCAACACGCAGGCCAAGCGTGCCGCCATGTCGCACACGCTGTTCAACGTGTTTGGCGTGGTGTGGGCGCTCATCCTCTTCCGTCCCTTCCTGCGCCTCGTAGGTGCCATCACGGCAGGACTCTTCGGCCTTCCCGACCCCTCGGCTGAGGGCTTTGCCGTGGCTTCGCCCAACTCGGCTGAGGCCACAGCTGCGCTGTATGGCTTGTCGATGCTGCACACCCTGTTCAACACCATCAACACCTTCATCCTCGTGTGGTTTACCAAGCAGATTGCCTACATCGTGACCAAGATTATCCGCCAGCCCAAGAACCAGGAGCACGAGGTGTTCCGCCTCAAGTACATCTCGGCAGGTCCCTTGGCTACGCCCGAACTATCAGTAGAGCAGGCGTTCGACGAAATCATCCATTTTGCCCAGATATCGCAGAAAGGCACTGCCTATGCCCAAGCCGCCATCAATGAAGCCGACCCGGACAAGTTCGAGGAGCTGCGCGAGAAGCTGGTCAAGTATGAGCAGATATCCGACCGCATCGAGTACGAGATAGCCTCGTTCCTCAATGCCCTGTCGGCCGAGGAGGTGAGCGAGAGCACATCGGCCAAGATCAAGGCGATGTACAAGATCATCGGCGAACTGGAGTCGCTGGGCGACTCGGGCGAAGCCATCAGCCGCATCCTTGCCCGTAAGAACATCCACAAGAAGTCCTTCGATGCCGACACCCTGAAGCACCTCAACTCCATGGCCGACGCGGTGGACGAGGCCTACGATGTGATGATTGCCAACCTCACCGCCGCACATCGCGGAGAACTCACCGACATCGTCAATGCCTACAACGCTGAGGACCGCCTCAACAGCCTGCGCAACAACCTGCGCGATGCCGAGATTGAGGGTATCGAGAGCGGCAGCAGGAGCTACCCCGCCAGCGTCTACTACATCGACATCATCAACGAGTTTGAGCGCATGGGCGACTTCATGATCAACATCTCGCAAGACCTCGAGCGGGTGTATGCACGCAAGGCATAGAATTCTCCTCTTCCATGTAGAGTCGACGGCATAGGCAGACGCCTGTCGCCGTCGATATTGTTTATGAGATTCTCACCGCGCCTCCACACACGGCTCCACGTGGATGCTGAGCTGCGTCTCCCGCCCGTACCTTGCACAGAGCGCCTCCTCCACGGCTGTGGCTATCTCGTGTGCCTCCACGATGGAGATGTCGGGGCTGACCACGATGTGGGCATCGATGATATAGGACATGCCATTGCGGCGCGTCTTCAGTTCGTGCACGTCTCTGACCCCTTCCACTGCCGAGGCAATGCTTACGATCTCCTCCTCCACCTCGGGAGGCAGAGCCGTCTCGAGCAGTTCGGCCAGGCTGGGCAGCGCCATCTTCACCGCCACCACGATGATGGCCACGCTGATGACACACGATGCCAGGGGGTCGAGGAGGGTCCACTTGTCGCCCAGCAGGATGGCTCCGCCGATACCTACGAGCGAGCCTATTGACGAGAGTGCATCGCTGCGGTGGTGCCATGCGTTGGCAATCACCACCGTGCTGCCCACGCGCTTGCCCACCTTCACGGTGACGCGATAGATCCACTCCTTGGATACGATGGATACGGCCGCAGCCACCAGGGCTATGTAGCTGGGCTCGGGGATCACTCCGCCGCCGAGCACATCGATGATGCTCTTCACGCCCGAGCTCATGAGGCTGGCACCCACAGCGACGAGGATGACGCTGATGATGAGCGTGGCCAGGGTCTCAAACTTACCATGCCCGAAGGAGTGTTCCTTGTCCTTGCCCTTCGATGACAGGCGGGTGAACACGATGACCACCACGTCGCTCAGCAGGTCGGAGAGTGAGTGTATGCCATCGGCAACCATCGCCGCACTGCGTCCCACCACTCCGGCCACTATCTTTCCTATCGTCAGCACCACGTTCACCACAGCCCCCAGGACTGTCACATGGCGTATTTCCTTTTCGCGTTGCATCGTTTTCTCTGGTTAAAAATTGCGAGCTGCAAAGTTACGCCGTTTATCCTATGCCTGCAAGCAGGGGAACAGACTTCGCGGATATTTGTATTCGGTATAAGGTAAGAGCCATCAGCAGGGTGGATAACTTGAATGAATTCCTGTTTCTTTGTGAGCGTTTAGGAGGGGTCATGTTGATGTTGATATGCGGAGGCTGAATGTGTTTATGCAGAGGCAGGAAGTTGGATAACCAATGTCTAAGAAAAACTCAAGCCCGAACGGCAAGGTTCGAGCTTGACACTGTACTGTTTAACGTGCAATACCGCGATTGAGCGAGGGCAATAACAAGCTATTGATATTGCCGAGCGTCAGCGGTTTCGCTGCAAGCAAGGTACCGCGACCAAGGCAGTGTATTACACGATTTCGTACGGCAAAGGTAGTTATTTTCATGAATATTACCGTTGATAGAATAATAACAAGAACTTATTTTACGGAGAAAAGCAATATCGCAAAAGGGCATAATGCAATATAGACATTGCAAAAACTTGCATTTCGTATGCTATTTCAAGCTTTTTCGCATCCTTATACCCATTATTTGACATACATCAAATAAAAGACATAAATCGGGAGTTTTTGCTTTCATTATGATAGCTAGTTCAAGAAATGGCTATACCTTTGCAGCGAAAACAAGGACAGAAAGAGACAAAAGACAGTATTAGTAAGAACTTGACAAATGCCAATGTACAGCACAGCACTGACTGCTGCGAAGTATAGAAGCTAAGTGTAAAACCCGCTCTCTGAATGGCAGGGAGCACAAATTTGAAAAGGTATGAAAAAGATTGTTAGTTTTATCAACTGGGCCTTAAATTGTTATCCTGTAAACGAGGAGATGTATGATTTCGATAAGATTGATTATATGTGCCCGTCAGGAATGATTCCTTTCAAGATGAAAGAGAATGCGTGAATTGTCAACCGAGTTTATAATAATAAAAGGATACAAAAGAAAAGAAGAATCTAAGTGTTTGTGGGCATCAGATCAATTCAATAGGTATTGGTGCCATAGCAGACAGGACGTGCTGAGATAGTACATAGCATTTGCAGTTCTTATTAATTTATGTATGACAAGAGGCTTCCCCGAAAGGAAGCCTCTTTGTTTCATTTGAGACTGGAAAAGATATACTTCACTTGGTACCTGAAGGGCATCTTCCTGATGATCTTCCTTGGCAATCTCTGTGAACGCAGTTTACTACGTAGTCCGTCACATCAACATACACTTCTGCATCTTGCGGTATACAAAAGGGGAATTTTGCTGATATATTTGTTGCCTCTTTTTGACATAAATCAAATAATCGCCATAAATCGAGAGATTCTGCTTTTATCATAATTTTAGGTCGAAAAAAGCCCTTACCTTTGCAGTGAAAATAAGAAAACATGGTATTGGTAAGAACTAAAAAATGCTGATGTACCGTTTGCATTGACTGTGCAAATTTAAGTTGTAAAAAGGTTTGTTTTGGATAGATTGGTTAAAAGATGTTTTGAGAAGAAGTCGTTACTTTTGTTCATGGTAGTTAGCTTATTTTTAAGGGTTAATGAAACTATTAAATGGTATTAGTTAGTAGCCAGGAAGTGCAAAACGAGACATCACATTTATAGTTCTTACTAATGATTTAGAGGCCATCCATAAGGGGTGGCCTCTAAACTTCATTATACCAATATAATCAGGTGTTTATGCGATGGATGCTCTTACCCGGCTCAGTGTCTCCAAGGTCATCTGCAGGTAGGAGGCTATATAGGTGAGCGGTGCGCGGCGCACAATCTCCGGCGAGTGCTGCATCAGTTTGGTGTAGCGGTCTTTGGCCGACTCGAAGCGCAACATATCGGCCTTCACCTGAGAGAGGATGAGCGAGTTCTGCAAGAAATGGCGGTAGAGGTAGGATATATCGTGTACCTCGCTGGCCAGTTTTTCCATTGCTACGTATGGGATTTCCCAGATGACGGTATCTTCCAGCGCTTCGACGATGAGTTGTGTAGGGCGTTGGTTAAAATAGCTGTCGATACATATCACAACGCCCTGCTCGCAGGAGATGTGTTCGGTCATCTCCTTGTCGTGCTTGAAATAGTATTGTCTCACCAGTCCTTTCTCGACATACATCATGGCGTGACATACGCTACCCTCGGGGAGTATGATGTCCCCCTTGCTGTATGCCTTGCGTTCGATGATACCGGCAAACAGGCGTATGCTGTCAACCTGCAACCTGCGTCTGGGGCAGGTCTCAGTGATAATCTTCTGGGCTGTCTCAAAGTTCTTTGTCGGCATATCCTTTATGTTGTTTCAAGTTAGGGTTGAGGTCGATACTCTTTTGTGGGATGGGGAACACGGTGGTGTATCCGTTGCCCTCATTGGGCAACGCCATACGCTGGTCGTAGGCCTTATGGTAGCGTCCGAAGCGGATGAGGTCCTGACGACGGTGTCCCTCCCATACGAGTTCCAGCAGGCGCTCTTCCAAGATGTTGTCCAGCGTGGCCTCTCGATGGGGCATACCCACTCGGCCGCGCACAGCATTGAGTTCGGCCGAACCGTCCTCGCCGTTGCGCACCTTGGCCTCGGCCTTCATCAGCAGCACATCGGCATAGCGGAATAGCACGATGTCATTGTCGGGCTGGCGTCCGTCTGAGTGTGCCGTGCGGTCTACTTCGTATTTGGCCATACGGGCACCTGCGGTATACAGATAGGGACTTCCCGTAAGGTTACGTTTCAGTTCAAGGGGTATATATACCAGCGGCTGGCCGTTGTCTTGCATCACAATCTTGCCGTCAACGCGTACCGTGTCGGCATAGAAGTTCAAGGCAAAGCGTGTGTCCTCCTCATCGGTGCCGTAGCCATTGGCCATTACAGTAGAGATGGTGGCGCAAGTACCGTTCTCGGATGCCCCGCCCACTGCTCCACCATGGTTGTAGTGGCGCGAGCGGAAGAGATACCAGAACTGTGCGGCATAGAGGTTCTTGTCGAGTGGTATGGTGAAGATGTTCTCCACAGAGTTCTCATTGTGTACGGCAAAGTTGCTCAGATAGTCGGGAGCAAGTGCATAACCAGCCTCGGCCAGTTTGTCGCAATACGCAATGCATGCTTCCCAAGCGTTCAGCTCCTTGCCATCAACAGTAAAGAGGATATCCTTTCCATCGGGACGTATGCCATCGGTCCAGTCGTCATCAGCATAGACTTCTGCGTTCAGCGTGACCTTGGCAAGCAGGAAGTGAGCCACAGGAGCCGTCACGCGGCCATAGTAGTTGCCCATTCGGTTCGACGGCTCATTGGCTAACGTGGGCAACACCTCTTGCAGTTCATCCACGATGAAGCGCAGCACCTCACTACGCTCGCTCTGCACAATGTCCTGCTGTGGTGTGTCGTGCTTGACGACTAAGGGCACCCGGCCATACATATCCATTATATAATAATAGAAGAGTGCGCGTATGGCCCGCACCTCGGCCGTGTATGATGCGGCCTGTTCCTCGGTCAACAGATCGCGATGGGTGTCGATGACGTGGAGCGACTTGTTGGCCAGTACCACCACCTTGTAGAGATACTTCCACGTATCATATAGGGGCAGGTCATCCTCGCTCCATTTGTGCTGATACATATTGTCCCATAGGCCGCCATCGTACCAGTCGCCGCCCCGGATGGGTATCATCGCTTCGTCCGTAGTCAGGGTGTTGTAGTCGTATATTCCGCGACAGGTTCCCTGCAAGCCTTCACTGTCGGCCGATCCTCCTATATAGTTGTAGAGTACGGCAACGGCATTGACATAGATGTCTGTAGCGTTGTTGTAGATGTCCTCTTCGTAGAGTTGGTCACGCGGGTTCTCCTGCAGGCACGAAACCAAGGTCGTGGCAAGAAGAAGGAATAGGGGTAATCTGTTATAGTTTTTCATACCGGTAGTCGTTTTAGAATTGTACACTCACTCCCATCGAGAAGGTGCGATAGAGCGGATAGGCTCGCTTGTCATCGATACCCAGCGTACCGTTCACTACATAGCTGTTGATCATCGGGCTGAGTCCGCTGTATGCGGTGAGCGTCGCCACATTGTTCACGTTGGCTGTCAGGCGCAACGAACGTATGGCCTTGCTCTTTATGGGAATATTGTACCCTATGGTGATATACTCAATGTTGACATAGTCGCCATCCTCCAGCCAGTAGTCCGAAACGTTCTGGTCCACGATATTCTTTTCTGGTGCACCTTGCAACACGTTGTAGGTGGGGAAGCTCGACATGTTGGTGTAGGCCAGTCCTGTTCCGTTGAATATCTTGTGCCCGAATGCACCGTTCACCTGCATGGCAATATCCCAGTCCTTGTAGCGGAAACTGATGTTCGAGCCCAAGGTGACCTTCGGCGTAGCCTGTCCGGCTACGTATCGGTCGCCGCCATCGCCCAGGTTCACCTCCCCGTCGTCATCGAGGTCGGCTATATCGTAGCGATAGTTGCCTTGTTCGTTCTTGACGAGTCCCTGGCAGTGGGGCAGGTAGAATACGCCGAGCGGCTGCCCTACAATCTGGTACACCACGTTGTTGTCGCCTCCGTGCTGTCCGGCTCCGTAGAGCGAACCTATGGGAGTGACCTCTGCTGCTGTCATCTGCATCCCGTTGTACTCGCCGCTGAGCGAGAGCAGGCGGTTGCGCTGGTATGCCACGTTCAGGTTGATGTTCAGTTCAGTCTCCTTTTGCTGGATAGGCATCATCGATACACCCAGTTCGACACCTTGGTTGGACATCGAACCGATGTTGGCCATCAGTTTGTCGTAAGCGAAGGCCGGTACTGGTACGTCATAGGCGTAGAGCATATCGGTAGTCAGCGAGTAGTAATACTCGGCCGTCAGCATCAGGCGGTTGTCCCACGCCCCGAAGTCGATGCCGACATTCGAGGTGGTGCGTGTCTCCCATTTCAGGTTGGGATTGGTATTCTTCATCGTGCCCATTGTCACAGTGGGTACACCGTTGATAGATACGATGCCGTTCTCCTTCACCGTATTGAGTGTGGTATATGAGGCGATGCCACCCAGATTGCCCGAACTACCGTGCCCTGCACGCAAGCGCAGCAGCGTCACTCGGGATATATCCTTCATGAATGCCTCCTTATGGATGTTCCATGTTCCCGATACCGAGGGAAACACTCCCCACGTATTGTCCTTTCCTACCATTGACGAACCGTCGGAGCGCAGGGTGGCGCTCAGGCTATACCGATTGTCAAAATGATACGCCACACTGCCCATCAGCGAAGCCAGCGAGGGATCCTCGTACGAACTGCCCGTACCGCCAAAGAGGCGCGACGAGGTGGCACCGATGTTATTATAAGAGAAATCGTTGGTCGTTATCCCCTTGGCCTGTACCCAGAATCCTGTGCGCAGCTGCTGGTGATACTCGCCGCTCACGCTGGCATCCAACTTATGCTTGCCCCACACGTTGTCGTAGTTGAGTGCGGCATTGGCCAGATAGTCCTCACCGTTGAACTGTCCCCTGTAGACATTACCCTGTGCCCATACCCAGGTGGGGCAGAACTGTGCACGCTCCGTGGAATAGTATGAATAAGCACCGAAGAGCGACAGGTGCAGATGGCTATCAATGTCATACGTCAGCCTCAGGTGCGTGTTTAGCGTAGCATCCTTCGAGTCATTCTTCTCATCGAGCAGTATGCCCGGATGGTTTATCCATGCTGCGGTCGAGTTCTTCACCCAGTTGCCGTTGGCATCCTGTCCTGCAGGATAGGTAGGGTTCTGTGTTGCTGCCGAGTTGAAGAGCATCTGCGTGTCGAATATGTCATGTGTCATGGCCGATGACCCGAACACCCCGAAGTCGCCCGTCAGCCTGCCGCCGAAAGCCTTCTGTGTCACGTCAATCTTGGCCACCATGTTGCGGTAGTCATTCACACGGACGATGGTGTTGTGGTCCATCAGTCCGAACGAGGCGCGGTAGTTCTGCGTCTCCGTGCCACCGCTGAATGCCAGGTGATGCTGCTGCACGCTTCCCGTGCGTGTGATGACCTTATGGAAGTCCGTGTCGAAGCCCCCGTCATTATAGTCCAGTCCCCACGCCTCTGCCGTAGCCCTATACTCTGCGGCACTGAGCATCGGCAGGTACTTGTACATCGGCTCCACGCCGTAGTTCCCGTTATACGAAATCTGGAATCCGCCTCCCGTGCCGCGTTTGGTCTTCACTTCGATGACACCCGAGGCACCTCGCGAACCATACCTTGCCGTCTCCGAAGCATTTTTCAGAATCGTGAAGCTCGCAATGTCCGAAGGATAGATAGTCGACAACGTCGCCACGTCCGAGGTCACCCCGTCGATAATCACCAACGGGTCGTTGCCGCCAGTGATAGAGGTCGTACCGCGCACCCGCACGCTGTTGAGCATAGCCATACGGTCAGTACCGTTGGTCGTCACGTTCACACCGGCCGTCTGTCCGCTGAGTGCCTCCAGCGCATTGTTTACAAGACCTTTCCTGATTTCCTCATGGCGGATATGTTCCGCCAGTCCGTTCGTGGATATAGAATCTGCCACCTCCTTGGTATATTGCACCTGAGCGGCAAGCTGCAGATGGCTGCAACAGAGCAGCGCCATACAGAATCTTAGTGTCAATCTCGTCATAGCGATAGCAATTTTAGATAAAACACTCTATTTTTTGTTACAAAAATATACTTTTTATCCGAGATGCAAGGGACTTCACCTCCGAATTAACCCCTTCACCCCTACATTTTTTTGATTTATGTCAAATTATTGCCCCTTTTTGTGCTAAATATGGGTGAGGAAATTGCGATGTGGCGGATAAGGGGTACCTTTGCCGTATGGAAAAGCAAAACACCTATTCAGTACGCGAGGAGATTGTCAATACGGCTACGCACGGTGTGGGGCTTTTGATGGGTCTTGCCGTGTGCACCGTCTTCTTGGTGGAGAGCACCGCTCTCCACACTTGGATGGCTCCGTTGAGTCTCGCCTTGTACCTGTTCGGCGTGTGCAGTTCATACCTTGCTTCGGTAGTATACCACGCTATCCCTTCTGTGCATGAGCATGCTAAGGCGCAGGCACGTAAGTTTGACCACGCCGCCATCTACTGGCACATCGCCGGCAGTTACACACCGCTTACCCTTATCGGTATACGTCTGGGAGGCGAGCCCGTGTGGGGCATCTTCATCTTTGTCTTCGTGTGGCTCTGTGCCATCGTGGGCACCGCGATGAGTTTCCGCAAGATGAAGGCACAGAGTTACCTTGAGACCATCTGCTATGTGCTTATGGGACTCACCATCCTCATAGCCTTCAAGCCCTTCTACGACACCTGCGGACTCCCCATCGTGCTGTGGGTAGTGGGCGAAGGCGTAGCCTACATCACTGGCGCCGTACTGTATAGTTTCAAGCGTGTGCCCTATATCCACTCCGTCTTTCATCTCTTTGTGATATTGGGCGACATCTGCCATATGACTGCCACTTGGCTGATGCTGCAACTGTTCATAGCCTAACCCATCACCACGTCCGCCAAGTCCCATCCCTCGCGGCGTGCTTCGTCGTGATCCATCAGGTTGTAGTACCAGGTGGGGATATGCAGGTGGGTGCCGAGGGTGCGGTTCATTTCTACGGCGCGGGTGTACCAGTCGTGCAGGGCATCGGCATCGGGGTATACGGCTACCTCGAGTCCTATGAGGGGCGCGAGCATCTGCTCCTTGAAGTTTGCCTTGCCGCCGGTGGCGAGCCACACCTTGTCGGGGCAGACGAGGCTCATGATGAGGGCGGTCTTCTCGCTTTCGACAAGACAAGGGGGGGCCTCCCCTAACCCCTCCCAAGGAGGGGAATCTTGCATCGCGGTGTTCGAGTCACCCCTCCTTGGGAGGGGCAGGGGGGAGGCCAAATGTAACCCAAACAGGCATTGCGGTGCCAGCATCTCGTCGAACCTGATGCCGTCAATCTTCATCGAATGTACCCAACAGACATTTCCTTTCCCGTCCTTCATGCGGTGACCGTCGAGGTCATACGCCATCACCTTGCCAGCCCGTACCTGTCCGTGCTCGTCAATCTGCCAGTAGATGATGCGGCCGTCGCGAGTGCTGCCTGTGCGGTAGCGGGCAAGCACTTCGGCCACTTGCTCCTCGGGAAATTGGGTGTAGAGCCATCGGGCGAGGTTGTTCTTGTCGGAGCGGGACTTGTGGCAGAGGGTGGACATTCGGGACAGATAAGAAGCGGCCTCCCCCTTTCCCCTCCCAAGGAGGGGTGATACAGGCATCGCGGAGCTAGCCCCCTCTCCTTGGGAGACGACGCGAAATGGAGCGTCGTTTGCGACGACTGCCGATTTATCGGCACCAAGGAGTCTCGCTTGCGAGCTATCGGGGGGTGAGGCCACCCTTGCCTCCCTCCTCCTCTGCCTCATCAGTTCGATGTACTGCTCCTTCGGCAACCACTCGCGTTTCTCGGGTGGGTTATCCTTGAACCACTCGCTGGGTGTCATGTGATAGGCGCAGCTCTTCTCACGGCAGCAGCGGCCGCACTCCTTGGGCGCTATGGGTTCGTTGGTGACGGTGTCGATGTAGGGGGAGAACTTCGGTTGCTTGCAGATGGGACAAATCTTGTTCCATCGGTTTCTCTTGATTTCTCTTGAGTGGGCTAAGCGGTAACGCATGTGAGTTTTTGCCATTTTGCCAATTTGCCATTATATATATATTATTTGTCGATACGGCAAAATTGGCCACGTCCCGTTTGCTCTATTACATTGGTTTTCTGCCAGATGACAAGGTAGCGGTCGACGGTGCGCACGGCAACGCCAAATTCTCCACCGACACGCACGGCATCGGCTCGGGTGAACTCCATGGGGAGTCGCGACAGCACCTCCTCGGGCTTCGTGGAAGCAGTGGGCGTGGCCTCGGTGTCGTCGTAGCGAACGAGTCGGCGGTAGAGGTGCATGGTCTGCTGCAAGCTCCAGTAGGCGATGAAGAGCACGGTGTCGATGTCGTCATCATCAATTGTGATGGCAGGCTCGGCGAGTGCCTCCATCCACGAGCCGTACTGCTCGTAGCGGCGCATTAGGGCTACCTGCAGCATCAGGCGCTTGGCGTCGAGGTGGCGGCGGCGCACGGCAGGCACGATGTCCTGGTGGCCGTAGAGGAAGAAGAAGTGGTCGTTCATCCGCGCCATGAGGCGGTTCACATAGCGGCTCTGCTGCTCGCTGAGGGCGAGGGTGACCTTGGTGTGCGACGAGTCGAAGCGGCGCAGTGCCTCGTAGAGCTGTGTGGCCACGTCGGCCGTCTCGCGCAGCGTGCTGTTGAAGCGATGTGCCTCGGCGTCGGTGAGCTCGTCAATCCAGGGCAGGGCGAAGGGCAGCTCCACGAAGAGCATACGCGAGGCCAGTCCGTCCTCCACCGCAGGGATAAACTGGCGCACGGCTCCCATCGTGCCGCTCAGGAGCATGGCCAGTCGGGGGCGGTGCACGATGGTGTCCTCGTCGTCGGTCTTGCGGCCGCGGTGGATGGGCTCCTCGTGGTAGCAGTTGAGGATGTAGTGCACGAAGTCGCCATGCTTCGTGCGGTTGGCCGAGATGGTGGTGAGCAGCTCCTCACTCATCAAGAGCGAGGGGTAAGGCTCGTTGCCCTTGAGGCGCAGCACGAAGTCGGCCGACGAGGTGTCGGCAGGAATCTCCAGCGAGCGGCGCAGGGGTTTCTTCGGTCGTTGCAACCCCTCGGGAGCACGACGCCCTGTGGGCTGCACCTCCTTGCGGTCGGCAAAGTGGCACTTGAGGTTCTGCTTGTAGGCCTCCAGGTCGTAGTCGTACTGCTGCAGCGCCCGCTCGCTCTCCTCGATGCGGTGGCGGTCCACCGCCTCGAACAGCGTGCGCAGGTCGCTGATGTTGCCCTTACCCGCACCGCTCGTGCCGTAGTGGATGACCATCACCGCCGGCGACACCAGGCGCTTGCCGTGGCGCACGTAGGCGTTGGGCATCATCGAGCTGGTGAGGGCAAAGAGCGCCGTAGCCTGCGAGGTCTTCAGGAAGGGCGCGGCATAGAGGTCGGTGACGGCGGTATAGTAGCGCGGCAGGCGACGGATGACCTCCTCGGGGAGGGGCGGCAGCATCTCGCCACCCACATCGTCGCGCACGAGATGGGCGAAGTAGTCGGTGTCGGGAACGAGGTCGGTGAAGTGCTCCTCGACGAAGCGTGAGACGGTCGGTGCATGTCGGTGCGTCTCGGTGAGCCGCTGCAGCAGTTCGCTGTTAATGTTCTGATTGTCATTCATATCTGTATCGTTTTATGGGTTGTATGTCAATAAATATATATATAGTGGCAAATTGGCAAAATGGCAAAAACTCGCAAATCAGAGCCGTCCGATTTTTCTGCCGCAAGGCTCCGATAATTCTATCAAAAGGCTCTGATAAATCCATCGGACGGCTCTGATTTTTCTATGCGAAGTAAGCCAATCTGCCGCGCATGACCAAGAAAATCACCGACG
>JBGVOS010000109.1:0-2789 GCA_045126595.1 Bacteroidaceae bacterium
CGACGAGGTGTTGCCCGAGGCATTCGCCATCGTGAAGGCTACAGCCAAGTACTTCGCCGAGAACGAGGAGGTCACCGTAACCGCCACCGACATGGACCGCTCACTGGCTGCCACGAAGGATTTCGTGCGCATCGAGGGCGACAAGGCCATCTATAAGAACCATTGGGAGGCCGGTGGTAACGACACCGTATGGAACATGATTCACTACGATGTACAGCTCTTCGGCGGTGTGGTACTCCACAAAGGTAAGATTGCCGAGATGGCAACGGGTGAAGGTAAGACCCTCGTGGCTACATTGCCCGTATTCCTCAACGCCTTGACAGGCAACGGCGTACACGTGGTTACCGTGAACGACTACCTCGCCAAGCGTGACTCGGAGTGGATGGGACCGCTCTACATGTTCCACGGCTTGACCGTAGACTGCATCGACAAGCACCAGCCCAACTCGGAGGCCCGTCGTCAGGCCTACCTCGCCGACATCACCTTCGGTACCAACAACGAGTTTGGCTTCGACTACCTGCGCGACAACATGGCCTCATCGCCTGCCGACCTCGTGCAGCGTCGCCACAACTACGCCATCGTCGACGAGGTGGACTCGGTATTGATTGACGATGCCCGTACTCCGTTGATTATCTCAGGTCCCGTGCCCAAAAAGGGCGACCAGTTGTTCGAAGAGTTGCGTCCCCTGGTGGAACGTCTCGTGGAGGCACAGAAACGCCTCGCCACACAGCTCCTCGCCGAAGCCAAGCGACAGGTATACTCAGAAAACAAGGAGGAGGTAGAGGCCGGTTTCCTTGCCCTCTTCCGCAGCCATAAGGCACTGCCCAAGAACAAGCCTCTCATCAAGTTCCTCAGCGAACCTGGCATCAAGACCGGTATGCTCAAGACCGAGGCCATCTACATGGAGCAGAACAACCGCCGCATGCCCGAGGCTACCGACGTGCTCTACTTCGTCATCGACGAGAAGATGAACAGCGTGGACCTCACCGACAAGGGTATCGAACTCATCACGGGCAACGCCGCCGACCCCACCCTCTTTGTCCTCCCCGACATCGCGTCGGAGATGGCTGCACTCGAGAACAGCGGGCTCCAGGGCGACGAACTATTGCAGAAGAAGGACGAACTCTTCACCAACTATGCCGTGAAGAGCGAGCGCGTACATACCATCAACCAGCTGCTCAAGGCCTATACCATGTTCGAGAAGAACACCGAGTACATCGTCACCGACGAGGGAGAGGTAAAGATTGTCGACGAGCAGACAGGCCGTATCATGGAGGGTCGCCGCTATAGCGACGGCTTGCACCAGGCTATCGAGGCCAAGGAGCGCGTGAAGGTGGAAGCCGCCACACAAACCTTCGCCACCATCACCCTGCAGAACTACTTCCGCATGTACCACAAGCTGTCGGGTATGACCGGTACGGCCGAGACCGAAGCAGGCGAGTTTTGGGACATCTACAAGCTCGATGTGGTGGTCATCCCCACCAACCGTCCCATCGCGCGTAACGACATGAACGACCGCATCTACAAGACTCAGCGCGAGAAGTACAATGCCGTTATCGCCGAAGTCGAGAAGATGGTGGCCGAGGGACGTCCCGTGCTCGTGGGTACCACATCAGTGGAGATCAGTGAGTTGTTGAGCCGTATGCTCACCATGCGCAAGATAGAGCACAATGTATTGAACGCCAAGCTGCACCAGAAAGAGGCCGACATCGTGGCCAAGGCAGGTTTGAAGGGCACTGTGACCATCGCCACCAACATGGCCGGTCGTGGTACCGACATCAAGCTCAGCGATGAGGTGAAGGCCGCGGGTGGTCTCGCCATCATCGGCACCGAGCGTCACGAGAGCCGCCGCGTAGACCGTCAGTTGCGCGGACGTTCAGGACGTCAGGGCGACGTGGGCTCATCTGTGTTCTTCGTATCACTTGAAGACAACCTCATGCGCCTCTTCGCTGCCGACCGCATCTCCAACGTAATGGATAAGCTCGGCTTCCAAGAAGGCGAGATGCTGGAGCACAAGATGATCTCCAAGAGCATCGAGAACGCCCAGAAGAAGGTTGAGGAGAACCACTTCGGCACACGTAAGCATCTGCTCGAATATGACGACGTGATGAACAAGCAACGTAACGTCATCTATACCAAGCGCCGCCACGCCCTCATGGGTGAGCGCATCGGCATGGACCTTGCCAACATGATATGGGAACGTTGCGAGCGCATCATCGAGAACAATGACTACGAAGGCATCCGCATGGAGCTTTTCCGTGTCATGGCACTCGAATGCCCCTTCACCGAACAGGAATATGAGAACAGCAAGAAGCACGACGAACTCGTAGAACGCACCTTCGAAGCCGCCATGGCAGGCTTCAAGGGCAAGATGGACCGTCTGGCACAGGTAGCCAACCCCGTCATCAAGCAGGTATACGAGCGTGACGGCGGCCGCTTCGAACGCATCCTCGTGCCCATCACCGACGGCAAGCGCATGTATCAGATACCCGTCAACCTCAAGGCTGCCTATGAAACCGAGTGCAAGGAGGTGGTCAAAGCCTTCGAGAAAGCCATCATGCTGCACGTCATTGACGAGGCATGGAAGGAGAACCTGCGCGAGCTCGACGAACTGAAACAGTCCGTCCGCAATGCCAGCTACGAGCAGAAAGACCCGCTCTTGATTTACAAACTCGAGTCGGTGAACCTCTTCGACGCCATGGTCAACAAAATCAACGACCAGACTCTCTCCATCCTCATGCGCGGACAAATCCCCATGCGCGAGCCCGAGCAGGTGCGCGAAGCGCCCA
>JBGVOS010000110.1:0-3043 GCA_045126595.1 Bacteroidaceae bacterium
GTTCGGTGAACACCTTTGCTATCTGCTCATCGGTGAGCACGCCATCGTAGACCTTAACACCTGTGATGGCACCATTGAAGACCTCAAAGTTGGCATCATTATTCTTTACACCACCACCGATGTAAATCTTTGCATTGGGGAAGTCCTCGCGCACCATCTTGGGAGTAGCAATCTCGTAGCTTTCGAAATTGCGGTCCATGGGCTTGGAATCGTTAATATAGGCCTTGAATTTGTTGTTGGTAGGATTGAGTACATAGACCAACACCACATCATTGGTATTAGCTGGTATAGAACCTGACGTGTAACGGTCACCATCCTTACATGACGCTAGATAGCCGGTAGCATCTCCATTCATTCCATAACCCACATAGTGCGAGCCTGTCGGCATCGCATCCGTGTTCTTATCCCGTGTTGGGTCCGAAGTACAGAATAGCGCCTTGCGACCACTCAGCGCAGCCGTGTTGACTCTGATAGCCACGGTAAGGTCGGTCAAGGCAAACACCTTGTCTGCCTCCTCTTGGGGGAGTTCATAAGGGAAGGCACCAATCTCGGACGCCGTCAAGTTGAGCACTGGCTTCTGCGCCATAGCCACATTGCACACCAGCGTCATCACGAGGCATAGCATGCTTTTCATTAAGGTTTGTCTTTTCATTGTTTAATTATTGGTTTTGTTCTAATTTATCTTTTCATCATCCTCCACCGAAGGCAAAAAAAATGCGCCCTGCCGCATGCTCATAAGGCACGCTGCAGCCGCAATCAGTCAATGCAAAATCAGGGTGGAAAACTGCGTTTTTACCCCCCCCTATTTACAAATGTAAACTCATTGATTATCATTGGGTTAATGACCGTGTTCTTCACTTGTTAAAATATATAATCTTTACAAACAGCAAAGGTACAATAAACGAGCGAATACACAAAGTTTTACTTTAATATATTTACAATATCCCCTCCATAACGAAGGAGCGAAAATCAAGGACCTCCAATCTCGCAAACGTGTACGTAACGCGGGGGTGGCGGATGTGTTGGGTTAGGCGATGAACAGTTGCTGCATCTTCCATGTCGCCACCATGTGGCAGATGTTGCCGAAGATGACAGCTTCGATCGTATCCATTACTTCTTCATCATTTTGTTCCAGTTTGTCCAACCAAATACCGATATCACGGCATAGAGGCCATAGAGCGCGGCGGTGAAATAGAGTTCCTTATAGATGTAGAGCCCCACGCACACGACGTCGAGCATCATCCACACCCACCACTGCTCGAGGTACTTGCGGGCCAGCATCCACATGCCGATGATGCTCAATGCTGTGGTGAAGGCGTCGCACCAAGGCACATCGCTATCGGTGAAACGCAGTAGCAGCCAGGCTATGCCCACGAGGGTTAGGACAAACACGGCGGTGGCCTTCAGCACACTCGCTGTGGGGATATGCGTGATGGGCAGTTCGGCCTCGCCCTGCTCGCACCCTTTGGCGCCATATTTCCATACCGCCCACCCGTAGAGAGCCGCTCCGAGGTAATAGACGTTGATGCCGCAGTCGGCATAGAGCCCTGCATCGTAGTAGACAAAGAGGTAGATGGCGGGCATAATGATGCTGGCTATCCACAAGTATATGCTGGCACGATATTCGAGCCAAAGGTATACCAGTCCCACGAGAGTACCTATAACTTCTAATGCCATATGGAATACGAAGGTAGTGCAAGGCTCGGAAAATTGCAAATTTATTTGCGTATTCTCTCGCCTTGCACTACCTTTGCCAAACGATTTATAATTAAGAATAATATACGTTATGTCAGTAAATAAAGTAATCCTCATCGGTAATGTGGGCCGCGAGCCCAACGTGCGTTATGTCGACCGCGACGTGGCTGTAGCCAGCCTCTCACTCGCTACTTCGGACCGCGCCTACACTCTCCCCAATGGTACCCAGGTGCCCGAGCGCACCGAGTGGCACAACCTCGTCTTCTGGCGTGGATTGGCACAGACCGTGGAGAAGTATGTGCACAAGGGCGACAAGCTCTACATCGAGGGTAGCATCCATAGCCGCTCCTACGATGACCAGAATGGCGTTCGCCGCACCGTAGTGGAGATTTGGGTGGACAATATGGAGATGCTCTCGCGTCAGCAGCAGCCTGCCGCTCAGCCCGCCCAGCCTGTGGCACAGCAGCCCGCGCAATCATCGGCCCCTGATAGCCAGATGCCTTTTTAGTAACTAAACATTCACATTTTGGATATCCCTTCGTTATGGCATCCCATTGCTGATGCCTTTTCTTCCATACAGTTTACGGCACCCTCGGCAGGTGCTGTAGTTGCCCTTGTGTTGGCTTGTGCGCTCCTGTTCTGCTCGGGCTTCGTGTCGGCATCGGAGATAGCCTTCTTCTCGCTCACTCCCTCTGACCTCAACGATATTGAGCAGGAGAACCACTCGAGCGACCGCATCATCAGCAAGTTGCTGGGCAAGTCGCAGAAGCTGTTGGCCACCATCCTTATCTCGAACAATTTCGTGAACATCACCATCACCGTATTGGGTAACTATGCCATGCTCTCAATGCTCGACTTCGGCGGCATCGTGTGGATCGAGTTCCTCTTTATCTCGGTGCTGCTCACCTTCCTGCTGCTGCTCTTCGGTGAGATCATGCCCAAGTTCTACTCGTCGCTCAATCCGCTGCAGTTCTGCCGCTTCTGTGCACCTGCCATCAACGTACTCACCTATGTGTTCAGTCCGCTCTCGGCTCTGCTCGTGCGCTCTACCCGCCTGGTCGACCGCCTGCACAAGAGCCAGGGCCACAACCTCTCGGTTGACGAACTGGAGCAGGCACTCGAACTTACCGACAAGACCGAGCTCACCGACGAGCAGGAACTGCTCGAAGGCATCATCCGCTTCGGCGACGAGACGGCCAAGGATGTGATGACCTCGCGCCTCGACATGGTGGCGCTCGACATCCGCGACAGCTACAAGAAGGTGCTCTCTTGCGTGGCCGAGAACGTCTATTCGCGTATCCCCGTCTACTCGGGCACGGTCGACAACATCAAGGGCATCCTCTACATT
>JBGVOS010000111.1:0-4147 GCA_045126595.1 Bacteroidaceae bacterium
AACCACGCCATGCGAGGTGGCCGTGACCAATCTCACGACGGCCTACACCGCGCTGAGCCTTGGCCTCACCGGTAGAGAAGGGGGGGAAGTTGTAGTGGAGGAGGAAACGCTCGCGTGACTGGTTGAGCACATCGTCGATGATCTTCTCATCAGACTTGGTACCGAGTGTCACTGAGGTGAGTGACTGAGTCTCACCACGGGTAAACACAGCTGAGCCGTGAGGACCGGGCAAGTAGTCAACCTCGCACCAGATGGGACGGATATCGGTAGTAGCACGACCATCGAGACGCTTGCCCTCATCGAGGATGCAGCGACGCATAGCGTCCTTCTCTACGTCGTGGTAGTAGCGGTTGATGAGCGACATCTTCTCAGCGAGCTCGTCGGCATCCATCTCGGCGTGAGCCTCGGTGTAAGCCACCTTGAACTCCTCGCGTACAGCCTCAAAAGCCTCGGCACGAGCGTGCTTGTCGCGGTTGCCCTCAGCAGCAATGGCGTAAGCCTTGTCGTAGCAAGCAGCCTTCACCTCGGCGCGGAGCTCCTCGTCGTTCACCTCGTGGCAGTACTCGCGCTTCACGGTAGAGCCTACAGCCTCCATGAGTTCGATCTGAGCCTGGCACTGCACCTTGATAGCCTCGTGAGCAGCCTTCAGAGCCTCCAAGAGGTCGAGCTCTGAAACCTCCTTCATCTCACCCTCAACCATCATGATGTTGTCGATAGTAGCACCTACCATGAGGTCCATATCGGCCTTCTCGAGCTGTGCGAAGGTGGGGTTGATAACGAACTCGCCATCGATGCGTGCTACGCGCACCTCAGAGATGGGGCCGTTGAAGGGGATGTCAGATACGGCCAAGGCAGCTGATGCTGCGAAGCCGGCCAATGCGTCGGGCATATCAACGCCGTCGGCAGAGAAGAGGATGATGTTAACGTATACCTCGGCATGGTAGTTGTCGGGGAAGAGGGGACGCAAGGCGCGGTCCACCAAGCGACAGGTCAGAATCTCATTGTCCGAAGCTTTACCCTCGCGCTTTGTGAAGCCACCGGGGTAACGGCCGAATGAGGCATATTTTTCTCTGTACTCAACCTGTAAAGGCATAAAATCTGTACCGGGAACTGCATCTTTGGCGGCACATACAGTAGCCAACAACACGGTGTTACCCATGCGAAGAACCACTGAGCCGTCGGCCTGCTTGGCCAATTTCCCGGTTTCCAACGTGATGACTCTTCCGTCGGGGAGAGCCACTGATTTTGTAATCGGATTCATCTTAACTTATTTATATAAAACGTCTAATATTGATATATTCATCCAAAATTCGGGCAAAAGTAGTGCAAATCGGATGAAATACCAAATTTATTTGGATATTTCTGAGATACAGTCTAAATTCTGCCGGTGAGATGCAGGCTAAAGGTAGTGAAAAGTTGGCTTTAATCAGCCGAAACTGTAAAAATATTATCGCAGATTCAGTATTTTTAGTTAGATTTGCACATAAAATAACACAAAAAACATGAAAAAACTACAGAATATCCTCATTTTTACCGCGTTGCTCGGTGCAATGGGTTGTAAGCAATCTCCTCAGGCCACCATTGAAGGTACCATCAGCGAGGCATCTGGCAAGGTGCTCTATCTTGACCATATCGGCGTAGAGAAGACCGTTGTCGCCGACTCGACAAAACTGGACAAGGAGGGTACGTTCCGCTTCCGCGTGGCTCAGCCCGAGTGCTTCGACTTCTACCGCCTGCGCATAGGTCGCGAGATGGCCTACCTCTCCATTGACTCCACCGAGACACTCACGGTGACCGCCGCCCTGCCCACCCTGAGCGTAGCCTACGAGGTGGAAGGCTCTGAAGACAATCTTATGTTGAAGGCCCTGGTAATGAAGCAGCGCGAGCTGCAGCATGCCGTGCAGCAGTTGATGCAGGGGGCTACCGCACCGGGAGCTGTACAGACACAGTTCGATGAACTGGTGACCGACTACAAGAAGGCCGTGCGCATGGAGTACATCTACCCCGACCCGGGCAAACCCTATGCCTACTTCGCACTGTTCCAACGCTTGGGCGGCCGATACATCTTTGACCCTACGTCCACACGCGACGATATACACTGCTTTGCAGCCGTAGCCACCAATCTCGACCTCTTCTACCCCGAGGCCGAGCGCACCAAGAACATCAAGAGCATCACCCTCAAGGGCATGCGCAACACACGCCCTGCACAGCCCGTAGACTATAGCGTGCTGGAAGGCAAGATACACGAGGCGGGCCTCATCGACATCGCCCTGCCCGACATTGACGGCCAGCCCCGCCGCCTCACCGACCTCAAGGGCAAGGTGGTGATGCTCGACTTCAACGTATACGGCCACCCGCAGTCATCGGCCCGTGTGCTCGTGATGCGCGAGCTCTACGACAAGTATGCCGCCCAAGGACTCGAGATATACCAGGTTTCGCTCGATGAAAACGAACATTTTTGGAAGACAGCCGTTGAAAATATACCCTGGGTATGTGTGCGCAGCACCGAGGCTCCCTACTCCAGGGATGCCAACCTCTACGGGGTGCGCGAGCTGCCCACCTACTTCCTCATCAACCGTGCCGGCGAACTCGTGATGCGCGATACGATGGTGAAGGATTTGGAAAAGGAACTGGAGCGACTGCTTGCAGAGAAATATTAACGTCTCTGTCATTCTGAGCAACGCGAAGAATCTTGCGCAGGGACTTTCTTGATACTTTGCGAGATTGCCTTTAGCCCCTTCGGGCGGCGAACACGTTTCTTCACTTCGTTCAGGATGACATAAAAATTGTGAATTATGGGAAAGTCAGCCAAGAAAAGCCAGCAGCGCATGACCAAGCGCATGATGTTCGATGCCCTCATCGACCTCTTCCACGAGAACAGTGACCGCGCCCTCACCTACAGCCGTATCTGGAAGGAGTTGCGCCTCACCACCCATCCGCAGAAGATGCTCTGCGGCGACCTCATCGGCGACATGCTCATCGATGGCAGCATCGTAGAGACCAAGAACGGACACTTCCGCCTCGTATTCCAGAAGCGCGAGCTCATAGGTACCATACAGCGCACCGGCAGCGGCCGCATCCTCTTCGCCCCCGAGGAGGACGAGGAGTCGGTATACATTGCCGAGCGCCACTCCATGCACGCCCTCCATGGCGACCGTGTGCGCGTGAGCCTCTTTGCCCGCCGCCGTGGCCGCAGCATGCCCGAAGGCGAGGTCGTGGAGATCCTCGAGCGCGCCAACGACACCTTCGTGGGCATCCTCAAGGTAGAGCGCAACTACGCCTTCCTGCTCACCGAGAGCCGCACGCTGAACAGCGATATCTTCATCCCCCGCGACAAGCTCAAGGGCGGCAAGAGCGGCGACAAGGCCGTGGTGAAGATTGTCGAGTGGCCTGAGACCGCCCGCAACCCCATAGGCCAGGTAGTGGACATCCTCGGTAAAGCTGGTAACAACGACGTGGAGATGCACGCCATCCTCGCCGAGTTCGGCCTGCCCTACAAGTATCCCCTCGCAGTGGAGAATGCCGCCAACCACATCAGCGACGTCATCCCCGCCGACGAGATAGCCCGCCGCATCGACATGCGCGACGTGCTCACCTTCACCATCGACCCCCACGATGCCAAGGACTTTGACGACGCCCTCTCCATCCGTCCCCTCGGCAAGAACCTCTGGGAAGTGGGCGTACACATTGCCGACGTTACCCACTACGTAGGCGAGAACGGCATCATCGACAAGGAGGCACAGCACCGCGCCACATCCGTATACCTCGTCGACCGCACCATCCCCATGCTCCCCGAGCGCCTGTGCAACTACATCTGCTCGCTACGCCCCGACGAAGACAAGCTCACCTACTCCGTGCTCTTCCATATCGACGACAAGGGCCGCGTGAAATACCATCAGATAGCCCACACCGTCATCCGCAGCAACCGACGCTATGCCTACGAAGAGGTGCAGGCCATCATCGAGCGCCAACAACGTGGCACCAAGGAAACCTTGCCCGGCGATGAATATACCAACGAACTTTTATTGTTGAATGGGTTTGCCCAGCAGATGCGTGCCGCCCGCTTTGCCGGTGGCGCCATCAACTTCGACCGCGTGGAGGTGCGCTTCGACATCGACGAGACGGGCCACCCCGTAAGCGTACACCT
>JBGVOS010000112.1:0-11617 GCA_045126595.1 Bacteroidaceae bacterium
TGGCGACACTTCTATGGATGAAAGACACTTATTAACCGCTCACATTTATTCGGGCAGATACTTGCTCTTTAGTTTGTCTTCTCGTAATTTTGCATAGAAAGGAAATGTCGTACGATGGGCATCGTACAGCTGTACTATCGCCATCATCCAGTTGTCTGTTCTCCATCGTTTAACTGACTGTTGCCCATCGTACAGTAATTTGGAAATAGAGAATTTAGAGATAATAAGTCGAGTTTTTAGAGATAAGATGTAACCTCTGATTCCGTCATCGAGCAACGCCTCACCGAGTTCTTTGCCACCCATCACAGCATCCAGCGCTCCGAATTCGAGAGTGTATGCGAATGCAGCCGCTACGCGGCACTAGCTAAGCTGAAAGCCTTAGTCAAGGCGGGCAAGCTACAGGTGATTGGCAAGCAGAATACGCGAGCATACCAACCAACTCCTAGGGCATTTGATTGGGAACGTTGACGATAACGAAAGCAATAACAATGTAAAGGTGTCGCTATTAACGCGCTAATACTCTACGTATTAACCCGTAATGGCGGCACTTCGTCAGATAGATGTAGCTTGTACCAAAGGGCTTTAGTCTGTGACGGGGCGAACGCAGAGGCCGTAGTAGTGGTAGTAGTAGGAACAATCGTGATAGCCCTTGCCATAGCCCCAGCCAAAGTGGAAGTAGAACGCGTTAATGCTATCGAACTCGTAGTACAGCCTGCTAGACCAGTAGAAGCCTGCTGAGCCACGGCTGTTAACCTCCGTGCGGAGGCGGCGGCCTGCAGTAGGTAGAAAGATATTATTTCCATTAGGCCCAATAACCTTGTATCCCTTTATCCCTTTTAGTTCGGTCCATTGCCATGAACATTTCTCTAAAAGTTCTTTAATCTCTTTCAAACTAGGCATACGCCAATTTCCTCCCCATTTAGCACGAGCAACGTCATATTTAGTACCCGATATATCTTTACCTATATCGATATAGTTTTTTTTAGTCTTATCGTAGTACTTATAGGTTTCTGCCGTGTACTCGTTTTTAGGTTCCGTTTCACCCCAAGCAAAATACTCTCCATAGTCCTCGGGAGAGGATGCACCGACATTTCTATCGGCCCAACATACACTAAGACCAAGGTCTATCTTCTTGTATTGAGAAGAGGGAAGGATAACCTTATTCTCTGGAGCTACAATCTTAGAGACTACTTCAATCAACTCTTTGAAACGCGTCTTAAAGTCAGGGTATGCCTCTATCCAATGGCGATTGTTGAGCATCAAGTAGAACTCGCTGTAATCTTCAACATGTGCTCTGTCAATCTTATAAGGGATTATCGGCTTTCGATTAGAGAATGCGATATTGATTTCACTCTCTACCCAAGGTGATATGGCCGATTGCTCGGAAAACACCAATACTACAGCTTTGCAAGACTTGATGGCTTCAGTAATAACGGAGGCATATTTGCTCCCCACGGGAATATTACGCGGTGCTATCCAGCAACGGATATAGTTGTCTTCCAACTCATGACATATCGCTTGAGCGGTAGTGCTATCTTTACTCGAATAACTGATGAAAACGTCGTGTTGCATAGTCGTGTGTTCTAACAATATAACAAAGCAATAATTATCAAGATTACTTCATGGGTATAATATATACCTTATCACCTCCTTGGCTGTTCTTGCCCCGTTCGACATAAACATCTCTATTTAAGGCTTTGACAAATAGAGGCCATTCTTCTCCCCCGAATAGTATCTCTGCATAACAACTCTTATCATTGGCATAAGGTTCAAACAGGTAGTCGGTGGTTTTTACCGTATTGTTGAAGGAGTTGGAATTTCCATTTTGAGCTTCCGCAATTTTGCCTTTTGCAGCCAAGGTTGTACGGGTATCCTTCAATAGGCCAATAATTCTATTACGATATTCCCCCTTATTAAAGTCGTTGGAAACCTGTTTCATATCCCAGAGTTCATACATAGTTATCAGTATACGCTCCGTCAAGAATGAAGGTTTAAGTAATAAGGTATCCAAGTCACGTTTCTTTGTTTCTTTGGATAGGTTTGCATCCTTGAAGTGAGTGCAAGCCACATTAATTTCCTCATTATAGTTGCGTAGTTTCAAGTATAAATCGTGCATCACCTCATATTCTTTGTCTCTGCCATAGAAGGCTTCCAAATGAATATTCTCCATGGGGACTTTCAGTTTAATGAGATGCTCCTCAGATGGGTAACCTTCGTATCCGATTTCTTCTAACTTAGTTTTTATCGTGTAGGTAATGACGAGGTTACGATAAAAGTGACGTACCAAGTCGAGTAGCAGGTTCTTCTGAGCCTCACGAGATAATTTTTGGGTGTTTTCAGAGGTCTGGTTTTGCGAGATAAAGGTGAACACTGAGAACAACAATGCTATGACGGCAATCAAGATATTGAAGCCGTCCCACCAGAAATCAAATGTGGTGTTTATGGCTGTCCGCTCAGTGAATTGCTGAATCTGGCACAAAGGACTTTCTTCTAAAGTAATACTGTCCTGTACTATAACCGTGAGTAATAAAAAAAGTTTATTCATGGCAGGTGGTTATTATATTGATTGATATACTAACTGAAACTTTTATGGTTAGTCAGTGACGGGGCGGATAGTTTGGCCGATATAACGTTCAAATTCATAAGCTTTCTTGCATAAACTTCTATCAAAATAGAGGTAACAGATGCAGTCTTCGTTTTGTGTAGCAGACCAATAATTCCCGAAGATGCCACCTAGATGGAGAGGTTCGCCATCTTGACTGTCTGCTGCGGGGAGAAATATTTTGTTTCCATTAGGACCAGTGAACTTTATCCCATTAACCCCGTTGACTTTGCCTCTTTTCCATGAACATTTATCAATAAGTTCTTCTATTTCTTTTTCCGTAGGCATACGCCAATTTCCTCCCCATTTAATACGGGCTGCATCATGTTTAGTACCCGAAATATCAGTGCCTATATCAATATAATCGTCTAATTCTTTATCGTAATACCTATAATTCTCATCTTCATATTTATTCTTGACATCAGTTTCTCCCCAAGCGAAATAATCTCCATTTTCCTCTTGCGAAACTGCACCCACATTACAAGTTGCCCACTTTACACTCAATCCTAAATCTACATATTCATGGCCGTTATGCAGATTCGTTGGAGGAGGTGTTTGGGCTTTGTTTGATGTTTTAATTGAAGTTGCTGGTTTCTTTAGCTGTGGGCTTTGCTTGGACATTCTCTTCTTCCCTAACAGATTCATCAAGTCGTCTATCAACACTGGTTCAATCGGGTCATTCTCGATGCGACGCCAGTTTATAGCACTAAATACAAACTCCAAGGACAGTGGCAGATTACTACCATCTATAATATAAGGAAGGATATTGCCACGTTCCTTTTTGTTGAAAGCAAAGGTTATCTCAGCCTGCGTGAACTTTGATTCATACGAATTCTTACTTGCCAAATACAAGAATATCTTGCTATTGACAATAGCCTCGGCAAGCACCGTAGGGAACTCAAAGCCTCCACTTATACCTTGACGGTCGATAAAATAGGTGATGCCCACTTCATCGAATGCTTTACAGATTTGATTGGCAATTTCTGTATCCTTACGCGAATAACTGATGAAAACGTCGTATTGCATAGTAGTGTATTCTTACAATGTGGCAAAGGTATAATAAAAGGATGAATAAAACGACACCCACCAATATAAAATCGTTGTATGGAGCGTTTTAGAACCTGATGTAAGGCCATCTGCCCTCCTCAAACAAGTTCTTGTCGAGGGCGCAGAGGTGCTTGCCACCCAGCTCCTCCATCTTGCGATAGAAGTAGCTTCCGTGGTCTGGCACAAAGTCATGGGTGATCTCATGGATGAGTAGCGAGTCAAGGCTGGCGATGGGGAGCTGTATGCAGCCAGCCTTGACCTCTATGATGTTTTGAGTAGTATAGTTGGTGGCATAAGCGCCGCGTAGTTTCTTGACAACTCGGCATATCTTCTCGGGATGTCCCAACTGATCAGTAATCTCTTTTAGGCGCTTGGGGATGACGGCTTTGGCGCGTTCGAAGAATTGGTCTTGCACCTTGCGCAGTATGGTTTCTTGAGCACAAATGTGCTCCAGATTGGTCTTGTGAGGAAAATAGAGCGTGCACTGCCTGCCATCTATGTGGCTATGCCAATTGTTATCTTCTCCTCGCCGCACTATTAAATCGATATAATCTGTCTTGAGACAATAACCGTCATAGAAGCGGTTCATCCCGTCGCAAGTCCAAGAGGAGAGTGCTTTCTTGGCATAAAGGAAGCCATCGGTGAAGGGGGTACGCTTGTCGATGGTGACAACGGCCTCGTTCTTGTTGAACCTTATCGTAGGGGTGTGGGGTGCATTGATATGTTTCTTTATCTTGACATTACCTATCCCCGCCACGAACCTAATGCATTCGTCGCTCTCGGGGATGTTGCTCAGGCATTCTATTCTTTCTTGCAACCAAAGGCCTTGCTTACTTCCTTTATTGTGTATGCCTAATTGCGAGAAGGAGATATGGTAGAGGTCTTTAGCTATTGATAGATCTTTCGTTGTGCCCAACCCATATTCAAAGCATTGTCCGAGCCACATACGGCACAAACTGCAGAGTTGCTCTGCCGAGCCATGCACGAAGCGCCTCACGGCATCTTCATATTCTTGTCGCTCATAGTGCGCTCTGCCTTTGTCGAAGAAAGAAGTCATAAACTTTTGTTTGTTGGCATCACTTGTCGATGCAAAGATACTCAACTTTCTGTGGGCGATACTTGAAAAACGAATAAATGTTTGCAAAATCAAAAAGAAAGGCATACTTTTGCCGAGTGTAATGCGGAAACGCAATCTTTAACAATGAATCAAAGCTATATTTTTCAGTACTCAAAGATGACTATCGTAGCATGCGACATGGTAACATGACGAGTGTTGGCCATGCCGGTATGTCTATGTAGCGCTGTTCTTTGAGCGACTGGACACCCTCCGACGGCTCGATGGGTTCGGAGTAACCGCGGGTGATGGGGTCGGAAAATGTGCAAGAGAGTTTCTTGCACGTGAGAATCTGTTTTGCGGTTCGCCAACCGTTTTTCGACGAACCACGTCATTCATTTTATTCATTATTAAAGATTACGACTATGCATACAAATCATGACTTTTCTGCAAACGAATATAAGAACTATGAAAGCATCACCCTGCGTGGTACGAAGTACATAATCCCCAGCGACAGTTATCAGCACCCCATGGTGACTATAAACAAACTGGCCATCGAAATGGGTGGCCAGAAACATGATGCCCGCACCGAGCCTCTGCGACTGTTCCTGCCCGAGAAGATTGCGCGGCTCGACGAACTGACGCTACATGTCGACAGCAACGACTACCGGGCAAAAGATGGTGTCGAGGTGGTGCTCTATCTTTTCCGTGAGGGAACGGAACAGCCTATCACCACTTTCGAAGACTACGTGGACTTCGACCTGTGCACGACGGTATGTGCCACCCGGATGGATGGCGAGCTCACCGCCGGACGATACTTCCTGGTAGGCGGCAACGTAAAGGGCGAACCTGCTACAGCCGCGCTCTGCACTGTACCCGAACGGCTTTGCTATACGTTCGAGATTTGGCCTTCGGGGGTAACGATGGAGCATCCGCAACTGTACCATACCGAAGTGCACCGTAAGGCCGATGACATGCGTGCCGGGCGTTTTACCTCGGGAACACTCCGTCTATACTCCGAACTATCGAGCCGCCTGATTCCCCATAGCAAGATAAGTGCCATATGCTACTCGGAAGACTGGCAGCTGATGGCCGAAGGAGAATGCATACATCCTCATGGACGCGGAGCGCATGAAAGGATAGGAGTGACACTGCGTAGCTCCCATGTATGGATGGAGGGGCGCTACACGGCCATCCTATCACACAATGAGGAACCCTTCGCGGCAATAGAATTCATGTATGACGGTGCTGCCATGATGCCCGGCACGATGCGTCAGCTCGGCAAGACCGATGTGGAGTATATGCTGATGAAGCGAGTGAGCCGCAACGACGAACTGCGTTGGTACGACGTGTGCCGCTTCTCGGGTATGGCCGAGGCAAAGCCTCAGCTTATACAGGCCTATTGCCGCAGAGACTTCAACGTGCTGTGCCAAGAGTATGGCATGTCGCTCCGCTGCACCCATCGCTATGCCGTCATCACAGCCCCGACCGACTGCTCGTGTTACCGGCTGGCCGAACTGCTGCCCCGCTACCTTCACTTCGGCACCTCGGAAACCGACCTCATCTCGTGCAGCAGGTATGGGACCGATGACATACGAGATGCCTTCATTGACCAACAGGACAAGACGGTGGCACTCACCGATATCGGAGCACTCTCCACGATAGGGAACGACAAGATAGACGAAGTGGAAAAGGCGATAGAAGACATGACAGAACCACACAGCCTGATTTTTGTGGGAACCAGGGAGGAGATCTCACAACTATGCCGACAATCGTCCATCGTAGCCAAGGCATTGGCCGACGCCCCACGTTTTGACCTCACGTATCCTTCAACAGCCGAGCTCGTGGACGAACTGCACAGCAGCCTCCGCAACGAACGCCTTGAGCTATCGCCCGAAAGCGAGAATGTCATGGCACACCAGGTGATGGAACACTGCGAGAAGTTGCGCGACTGGAAATACGATGATTATACCCATTACATACGCACCGAGGTAGTGGAGCACCTCACTCGCCGAGTGCAATGCAGCATCGATGAGGGGCATGAGGTGAAAGCCGAAAGGCTGTTCATGCTACAGCCATCGGACTTTGACCTCACGAGCTACATACAGGCTAAACCGTTCACCATCGCAACGACTGTGCCCGACGACGGCGCACTCTTCGAAGAGAGTATGGCCGAACTCAATGCCATGGTAGGACTTAAAGATTTGAAGGCACAGCTCACCAAAGACTTTGCCATGATACGATTCCATGAGCAACGCCGCCGCTTGGGGCTGCCTTCACAAAGTGGAGCCACGCACCACATGCTCTTCACAGGCAATCCTGGTACTGGAAAGACTACCGTAGCCCGACTCATCGGCAAGATATATCATACTATGGGCTATCTCTCACAAGGCGAAGTCATCGCTGTAGACCGTACCCAATTGGTGGGGACACACATCGGGCACACCGAAGACAAGATGAGCAAGCTCCTCAAACGAGCCAAAGGGAACGTGCTCTTTATCGATGAAGCCTATGCCTTGTGCGACACGACCGAAGACCGCAAGGACTTCGGGTATCATGTCATCGAGGCGCTGCTACCCGTCATGGCCGACCCTAACCCCGACATGATAATCATCTTCGCTGGCTATGCCAACGAGATGGAGCGACTCATGACGGCCAACCAGGGACTGAAAGGACGCTTTGCACACCATCTCCACTTCGAAGACTATACGGCCGACGAACTGATGCAGATATGTTGCAAGCTCTTCGATGAGAACCAATACATCCTCACCTCCGAAGCAGAGACACTGCTCAAGAGTGTCATAGAGCGTATGGTAAAAAGCAAGGACCGCTACTTCTGCAATGCTCGATGGGCCAAGCAATTGGTAGAGTCCGGCATATTGCCTGCCATGGCACAACGCGTGATGCAGAAACCGCAGAGCCCCATTGATGCCACAAATTTTACCGTCATCGAAGGGGACGACATTGAAGCCGCCGCCCTCCTCTATTCCCCCATACAACCTCAGGTACGCCTCAGGCCCCGCATAGGCTTCGTGGCGTAGCTGTAGGCCCCGCGGATGATTGGAAGATTGTGTATAAACACTGTCAACATTTGTTTTCATGGCAACAAACTATTACCTTTGTCTAAAATTTGACACACTGTCCCCAAAGTGTTGCAATAGTTATATCTTATGATTCAAGAACTACAACTACGTATTCTGCCCGAACAGGCAGCCAGCGAACAGAGCATAAGACAGTATGTAGCCCGTGAGAAAGGACTCGATGCACGTACTATCAAGGCTGTGCGCACACTGAAGCGCAGCATCGACGCACGCCAGCGCACCATCTTCATCAACCTTACCGTACGACTCTATATCAATGAGTTGCCTACTGACGATGAGTACACAGAGACCTACTACCCTATGGTAGACGACGGCCCCGAGGTGATTGTCGTGGGAGCGGGCCCGGGCGGACTCTTCGCCGCACTTCGCCTCATCGAACTGGGATGCCGACCTATCGTGGTGGAGCGAGGCAAGGATGTGCATGCCCGCAAGCGCGACATTGCCCGCATCTCACGTGAACATGCCGTGGACCCTGAGAGTAACTACAGCTTCGGCGAAGGCGGTGCAGGGGCCTATTCGGACGGAAAGCTTTATACGCGCAGCAAGAAACGTGGCAGCGTGGACAAAATTCTCAACGTATTCTGCCAGCACGGCGCCAGCACCACGATACTGAGCGATGCGCACCCTCACATCGGAACGGACAAGCTGCCCCGCGTCATCGAAAACATGCGCGAAACCATACGCCGCTGTGGCGGTGAAGTGCACTTCGAGACGCGCATGGACCGCCTCATCGTGGAGAAAAACAAGATTGTAGGTATAGAAACCAATACGGGGCGCACCTTCCGCGGTCCCGTCATCCTCGCCACAGGGCACTCGGCACGCGACGTATACCACCATCTCTACGCTTCGGGCATCGACATCGAGGCCAAGGGCATTGCCGTGGGTGTACGACTGGAGCATCCCGCCGAACTGATAGACCAGATACAATACCACAACCGGAACGGCCGTGGTAAATACCTTCCCGCAGCCGAATACAGCTTCGTCACCCAAGTGGAGGGACGTGGCGTATATAGTTTCTGCATGTGCCCTGGTGGTGCCGTGGTGCCTGCAGCCAGCGGGCCCGAGCAAATTGTGGTGAACGGCATGTCTGCCTCGCACCGAGGTTCACGCTGGAGTAACTCGGGCATGGTGGTGGAGATAAGAGTGGAGGACCTGGAAGGCCTCACTCCTACCCTTTCTCCTGAGAGAAGCGAGGGGGGACACCCTCTTGCTATGATGCACTTCCAGGAGGAGCTGGAACGGCAGTGCTGGATACAGGGGAACCGCCGACAGACAGCACCGGCACAGCGTATGGTGGACTTCACAAGGAGGAAGCTCTCGTATGATCTGCCCGCATCGTCCTACTCTCCCGGACTCATCTCCTCGCCGCTCCATTTCTGGATGCCCGAGTTCATCTGCAGCCGCCTACAGAGAGGGTTCGAGCACTTCGGGCGTACCTCACGCGGTTTTCTCACCAATGAGGCAACAGTAATAGGTGTAGAGACCCGCACCTCGGCTCCCGTACGCATCATACGCGACCGGGAGACACTGCAACACATCACCGTGAACGGGCTCTTCCCCTGCGGTGAGGGAGCCGGCTATGCCGGTGGCATCGTATCGGCAGGCATTGATGGCGAGCGATGCGCCGAAGCGGCAGCCGAGTATGTAAAGAAAATTGGTTAAGAACACGAAAAAAACAAAGATATGAATATCACAAGCGCCGAATTTGTAATGAGCAACACCCGCATCGACCGCTGTCCGCAAACAGGGCTGCCCGAATATGCCTTCATCGGGCGTTCCAACGTGGGCAAGTCGAGCCTCATCAATATGCTTACCCGCAAACCCAAGTTGGCCATGACCTCAGCCACACCGGGCAAGACGATGCTCATCAACCACTTCATCATCAACAAATCATGGTACCTCGTCGACCTCCCTGGCTATGGTTACGCACAGCGTGGCAAGAAAGCCAAGGACAAGCTCACACAGATGATTGAGAGTTACATCCTCGGGCGAGAGCAGATGACCAACCTCTTCATCCTCATCGACATACGCCACGAGCCCTTGGCCATAGACCTTGAGTTCATCGAGTGGTTGGGCGAGAACGGTGTGCCCTTCTCCATCATCTTCACCAAGGCCGACAAGTTGGGCACTCAGCGCCAACGCGAGAACGTGGAACGATACCTCGCCCGCCTGTCGGAGCAGTGGGAAGAGCTACCCCCACACTTCGTGACCTCATCAGAGAAGGGTATCGGGAGAGACGAAGTATTGGGATATATCGAGCAGATAAACAAGAGTATAGAGCAATAAACAAACAAAAAAACGACAGTGCATTCATGCCACTGTCGTTTTTTTCTGAAGTTTCAACTCAAATCCAAATCAAGCGCCTCTTTCAGCTTCCTCACTACCGGGTTACGTTCCTCGAGCATCTGGTACTGCTCCACGCGACTATAAATACGGTGAGTCGTTTGCGTTTCTTCCACTATAACATGGAGTGTAAGACGCCTATTCTGTAACTGACTGCGCAAATACTCCTCGATACGGGAACGCACAGCGTTAATGTCCGATGCCACCATACGGTTGTCTATGGTGACGATCACTACATGTTCGTCTTTCAATGAGGGACGAATATTGAGCAAGCGGCCTGCCATGGCCGACTCTTCCTTCGGAAGCGTAGTGGCAAATCGCTTCCAACAGACACGTACGCCATCTTCGCTGATGGGTAGGTCAGGTACATCGGACTGTACAGTAGCAGTAGTTACACGTCCCCCTGCAGAGAGGCTATTTTTCTGAACATCGGATTCCTGTACAAAGTTCTTTCCACGGATAGAAAAACTCTGCCTCCTGATTGTCGTGGCAGGACGGGCAGTCTGCTTGCCCAATGTCCCCGACGACAAAATAGACGACACAGAAGATGCCGCAGCAACTGTAGATGCTGCACCGTTAGTATCCGAGGACGATGACGCAACCTGCTGTTGGGTAACTGACGAAGCCTGCTTACTATTGTTCGGCTGGCTTGTCGAGGCGGTGGCTACCGCCTTTTGGAATAGGGGTTTCAGTCGCTTGGGGCCACGCCCCGAGCCTATCTCGTCGGGGTCACCAGTGAGCTGAGACAGTTGGATAAGCGTGAGTTCCACGAGCAAGCGCTTGTTCTTACTCACACGGTAGTTGAGGTCACAGTCGTTACACAGTTTGATGGCATGGATGAGGAAACGCTCGTTGCATCTCTGCGCTTGCTCCCTATACCGCTCACGCACGTCATGGCTCACCTCGAGCAACGGCAGCGTAGCCGGCTCGCGACTCACGAGCAGATCGCGCAGATGGACAGTGAGGTTAGTGACGAAGTTCCCCCCATCAAACCCGCGGCGCAACACCTCGTCGAAGAGCAGCATCGTCTCGCTAATCTTGTGTTCCAGAAAGAGGTCGGTGAAACGGAAATAATAGTCATAGTCCAATATATTGAGGCTACCTATCACGCCCTGGTAAGTCACGTTGCCCTGCGTATAGCTCACCATCTGGTCAAAGAGCGACAGCGCATCGCGCATACCGCCATCAGCCTTCTGAGCGATGACATGCAGAGCAGCCTCTTCGGTCGTCACTCCCTCCTTGGCTGCCACCTTGGCGAGATGTTCCACGATGTCATTCAGCTCGATTCGCGTGAAATCATATATCTGACAGCGCGAAAGGATGGTGGGCAACACCTTATGACGTTCCGTAGTGGCGAGGATGAAGATAGCATGACGGGGCGGTTCCTCCAAAGTCTTGAGGAAAGCATTGAAGGCCGCCGTAGAGAGCATATGCACCTCGTCTATGATAAACACCTTGTAACGGCCTATC
>JBGVOS010000113.1:0-32210 GCA_045126595.1 Bacteroidaceae bacterium
GTGGTATTAAACGATAGATTGGCTCAAAGAACGGCTCGTCTACATAGCCCATGCCGTGGATGAGTCTTCCGCCTGGTAAATTCGCCACTTGTCGGATCTTGCCATTGAGCAGCGTAATGGTATCTATTGATTCTATGGGTAAATAACTAACCTCGGCATTTTCTGTATCTTCTACGACTATGCTATCGCCTATATACCATACTGGCAATGAAAAATCGTAGAGCAGCCCCCATTCGTCGTTCTCGGAATACTTGATATACACTTTGTCATCTTTCTCATGCAGCAGATACTGTTTAAGTTTCTCAGGTGTATCAGTGCGATATTCCCACAATTGCACACACTCCTTGCCATCGACTATCGTATCACCGCCAGTGTAAAGATTATAGTAGGTGGTATCGCGGCTGAATAAGGATGTCACCATATTGGTACAACGGATACTGTGGGCTGGGAAGAAAGGTCCATGTGTCGCAGGCTTACCCCACAGCAGGGTATCGTTGCGGTAGAAGCTATAAGGCTGCATCGTGTTGCTTGGGCCATCGCTGAAATCGCGATATTCCATGAATGGCCAGTCGTTGTAGCCGAGGCCATACATCAGCATTTCATAGCTCACCTGTATCTCTTCACCATTGAGCAGGGTATAGGTGCTGAGGGCTGGCTTGGCAGACGATGGCTCTCCCTTAAAATATCCCTCAATATATCTTTCCCCCTCTTTCCAACCACCTTCGGGGAACTCAAAAAGAATTATCCAATCAGAGTATCCGCCCTCTACAAGAGGATATTTGTAGGAAATAAGTCCATCCTCCTCGCAGAGAAAGCGCAGTTCCTTTTCTTTAGGAGTATCTTCACAATATTTCCATAACATCACACAGGGCTTGCCGTCCACAATGGTATCGTTGCCGGTACAATAATGGTAATAGGTGTTCTTCCGTTGGTTGCCTCCCCTCATAGGATCCCACTCGTAAATGGTCTTCGTGATGACATTTACGCAGTGGATGCTGTTGGCTGGGAAGAAGCGATGCTCGGCAAAGGTTGTAATGCTGCAAAGAAGCATCAACACACAAATAGATATTCGTACTAAGTTTTTCATAATATCGTACTTTATTTTATTATTAGCTTTGCTCCTTTCTCGCATTTGAACCCATTTTGAATGACAGTCTTTACACTGCTATCAAAAGTTAGAGTTCCCTGCTTGACTACTACATTACCCTGCGTTTGCGTATAATCAACATCATTGCCAACAATTATCGCATCAGATGTGTACGAGATATTACCTCCAGGAAATATTTGTTCTTGCAAATATAAAGTATTATTTCCGTTCTCAAAAACATTTCTTCCAGGTTTTACCATTAGAATATAATATCCAGCTCGTTCGAAACATACAAGAACAGGAACATCAATACTCCATCCTCCATAATAGTTTCCACTATAATAGAATTTTTCGCCATTATCATTGACGCTTTTGATTGCAATCACATCGTAATGCAGTCCTTCAATATAAATTGAATCTGGATAGAATTTCATGTCAAGAAACTCATTAGGATATGTTGCATTATTAGGATAAACCGTTAATTCGGGGTCTCCCATTGCGTTCATGGATAATATTAAGGTTCGATAATGATTGTAGCTATTTGCGTATGGGATCCGAAGACCTTTAGCTGCAATCACAGCATCAGCAAAACGATAATAAGTCTTGTTTAGATTCTCCCAAAAATCACCACAAAATCCATCAGATATATTTATAATCCCTATAGTAGAACTTCCCCAAAAAGCCAGTGCTCCACCATTAGCCTTCATCAAAAAAGCTTCACACATTCCATAAGCGGGCTGATCTGCAAAATCACTTGCATTACAGGCCTCCGTCGTAACAATCATAGGCTTGTTACTATTAGACAGCAATGACACATCAGATGAAGCAAAGAAACTGCCATTGTCGAGTTGCCAAAGATGAGAACTTCCATGAGTGACCATATGCATATAGTGTGGTTCCACTGTATTGAAAGCCTTTACCAAATTGGAAGTGTTCAAAATGCTGTCATTCCCGGTGTAACCAAAGCTATTGCCTGTATCGTAGAAAAAATGTTTTTCTAAATCAGGATATGAAGATTGGATGTAATTCTTATATAGTTTTTCTGTAGAATAATGGGCGTCACTAATCCCAGAGGGCATGTATTCTTTTAAGATTCTTCCAGACAATAACATCCTATTCATCCAAGGACCTGCATAAAGTGCCTTCTCGTAGTTTATCAGTTTCTCTGTATATGCCTCTATCTGAGAATTATTCCTAAAGGGAAGCCGAGACACCTTAATTTGTGGAGTAAGGTATACATTATCATTAATTTCACCATATAATAAGTCTCCGTCGGCGTTCCAATTAAATGCGCCATCGAAATTTGCATAATATGCATCAGAAGCGACTATTGTTCTGTAAGTCACCTCATCACTATCGTTAGCAACATAACATTTTCGAACAGGAACGGCAGAATCATCACCGCCCAACAAGACCCAATCTAACGAATAGTTGTCATAATAATCCTTCAAACAACGTTTTATTCTTTCCTGTATATCGGCACCTTTATCTTTATATATTGAATCAATAAATTCTGTCGAAATGATTTCTGCTCTCACTCCTTTCTGAGTTTTCCAATCTCGTAGTGGCTTGAATGCCTCCACAAAATCCGCCGATGTAACAATCAAGTACTTAACAACCTTATTGTTTGCTTTTGTTGCCGCTTGACGAGAGGGAACTATAATCTCCTTATTAAATGACAAACTTATGGAAGATATGAAATATAGATTCCTGTTAGCTGCATCGTACTCAAAAGGAGAGACCGTAAGAAAGGATATTTCTTTACCATCACGCATAGTTGTTCCATAAATGAAATCAGCAGTCGTTTTAGGATATATTTGCTGCCCATAGTCGGGTAATACTACATTTGTATCTACGGGCATTGGCATATTTGTTGCATAGCACTCCTTGTTTGGGGAAACATATACATTGGAAGCTATGAGTTCTTTTCTATTTACGTCGTATGTAAAGGTCTCTTTTTGAGACTTCCCATCAATGGTTATACGTTTTGTATAGAGAGGTAGCGCGGGAGACGAAGTGTCCAATCCAAAAGTATAGGACGATTTAAGCGGAGTAATACTTACTACACCATCTTTCTGTATGATTTCAAAATCATCTATATTGAATGTCAGATTATATGTATCAGCATTGGCATACAATGTACATAAGAAAGCCGATACACATAACCCAAACCAACGTTTGGTTATTGCTTTCATAGTACATCCTCCCTACTTCGTCAATATCATTCTCTTGGTATCAATCACCTTCCCGTCAGCGATGAGCGCATAGAGGTACATGCCGGCATTGAGGCTGCCACCATCAATGGTGACGCTGGTTGCACCGCGCTCGATGATAGGATATTCGGTAATCTGCTCACCATTCATATTATATATGTAAAGGTCGGCTGTAGTAACACCTTCTGCAACATCTACACGGATTACCGTACTCTCGGTAAAGGGATTGGGCTCGTTCTGATAGAGCGCGGTCACTACAGCATCAATGCCTGTCATATCGGTCGTGCGGCTCTGCGCCTTCTGTATCGGGGCATCGCCCTGCTCATATTGCTCTATCTTGGCATTGAGTTCCTGAATGGAACGAATCAGGAGAGGAATAATCTCAATGTAGTTGACACCGAGATAACCGTCTTCGCCCTCCACTACAAGGTCGGGATAGAGCTGCTGCAACTCTTGGGCAATGAGGCCATAATGCTTGTTCTTCATGAACGCAGATTCTTCATCATACCACGAAACACATTTTTTCGTTGAGTCTTCAACACTTCTGAGAGGGGATTTGAACTCCCTTTGTTTATATTTGAACTCAACAATATTCATATCCAGCACTTTGTCAAGACAAGTTCCCGAGACAGACTTTACATCGCTCTTCAAACGATAGTTTGACGGTTGGAGAATTGTCGGGACATAAAGAGTACCTGTAACATTTACATTCCCAATAAAGTATCCTGCATATGCTGCTTCTATAGTTACACCTCCCATATAAGGGGATGAACTGCCAAAGATGCCCGAGCCGGAAGTGGCAGAAAGGAGTCCGGCTACGCCGAAATTGGCGCCACAGAAGCTTCCGTTTGCTATTCCGCCTACACCACAAGATTCCCATACCGTTTGTGTCCCATTTGAGTTTGTACTACATCCATAAACACCAAAATTGGTCGCCCCATGAGGCTCGCTGACAGCATGTACCCCATAATGGGGGCTCGAGATCATTCTTCCGGTTCTGTTTATCCTCAAACCGGCTAAATCATCTGTATTGATACATACGGCCACTTCATTTTGGCCTCGTCCATTTACCGTGAATTCAGAAAGGAGGGTGTCATTGGTTTCTATGCCTACACCAACCCTGCCGTTCTCATCTACCATCAACTGGGCATTAGCTACGCTGAAACAGGATGCTATCATGAGCATCGAAAGGAGTGTCTTTTTCATGGCTGTGTGTCTTTAAGGTTACTTCACCGAAAATCTATGAAAAAGAATCGAAAAAGACAAGGCTTTACTCGTTTTTTGATATCAATACAAGAGAATCACCTCAATACTCAAAGCTGCTTCCTCCGAGGAACTCGCGCAGGAGGGAGGTGGGTGGCAGGTCGTCGTCGGGGATGGACTCGAAGTATTGCAGAAACTTGCGCAGGCGGTATGCCTCGCTATAGGCGGGGCTGCTCTCCTTCACGTGCTCGAGGATGGGGATGAGGTGGCGCCTCAGGATGGCCAGCTCGAAGAGTAGGGCCGAGTTGAACATGGCATCGGCATTCTCCTGATAGGGGAATATCCATTTGTCCTCTCCCTTGCGTACGCTGGGCCAGCGTGAGATGGTGTCCTCGGCCGAGTAACCACGGTACTTGTAGTCGCGCAGGATGCGGCGCAGCAGGCGGTTGTCGGTGGTGGGGATGTAGTTGTGCTTGTCGAGCATGATGGTGGTGAGGGCCGACACGTATACCTTATATTTGTCTGCCGCGGGGATATGGCAGGTGAGCTCGGGATTAAGTGCATGGATGCCTTCGATGATGAGCACGGTGTGGGCGTCGATGCGCAGGCGACGGTCGGTGAGCAGGCGCTTGCCGAGGGTGAAGTCAAACTTGGTGAGCTGTATTTCGTCGCCACGCAATAGGGCACTCAACTGTTCGTTGAAGAAGGGGAGGTCTACGGCGTAGAGCGACTCGAAGTCGTAGTTGCCCTCGGCATCGAGCGGGGTGTGCTCACGGTCTACGAAGTAGTCGTCGAGCGAGAGCGCTACGGGACGTAACCCATTGGTCATGAGCTGCACCGACAGGCGCTTGCTGAAGGTGGTCTTACCCGAAGAGGAGGGCCCCGAGATGAGGACGATGCGGGCGCCGCGGCGGTGTATGTCGTCGGCGATGCCGGCAATGCGCTTCTCTTGCAGGGCCTCGGCCACGTTGATGAGGTCGGTGGCATGGCCCTCGTGGCAGGCGGCGTTGAAGTCGCCCACGGTGCTCACGCCCAGTATCTCTTGCCAGTGGTGGTGCTCGCTGAATACGCCGAGCATCTTGTCCTGGCGCACGATATCTTCCAACATGTCGGGATTCTCGCGGTTGGGTACACGCAAGAGTAGTCCGTCGTGGTATTGCTGCAACTCAAAAAGGTGTATCTTGCCTGTCGAGGTGAGCAGACTACCGTAGTAGAAGTCCACCTTATCGTCTAACGTGTAATAGGTCGCATATAGTTTGCCCGTTGCTTTCAGCAGGGTACTTACATCGGTGCGCCCTGCACTGTTGAAAGTCTCGACAGCATTATCCGTGGGGCAGTTGATGCGGCGTATGGGCATGTCGGCATCAATGATGCATTGCATACGTCGCTTGATGGCATCGACATCGGAGGATGTGATGGAGCGACCGATGCGCAAACTGCAGAAGTATCCTTTTGATATGGGATGTTCGATGATAACCTCTTTATCGGGGTACAGGTCGCCGATAGCTTTGGTTAGCACGAAAAAGAGGGTGCGCACATAAGTACGCATTCCTGAGTCGGAGGTGATATCAAGAAACTCTACATCTTTATGGTTATATACCTTGAAGGCAAGGCCCTCCACCTTGTTGTTTACACGGGCGCTTACCGCGCCATAAGGCATATTGAGCGCGAAGGAATCATACACTTTCTGTAAGTTGACGCCTGGGGAAAACTGTCTTGTCTCGCCATTGTTGATGCAACGTATCTGTATCATAATCTATATTTCTTAAGATTAAGGTTGGCACAAAGGTATAAGAAAAAACCTTATTATCCTAATCGAAACAGTTCTATTTTTATAGGTGAAATAGGCAATTCAAAACGTAGCAATGGATGAAATGTTTTGCTCAAAGGGCAAAAAAACGTGCAGCAATTCTCGAAATATGAAGAAAATATTTGGAGAGAACGAGAAAGTTTATTTCCTTTGCAGTGCTTTAAAGTTATTTATTCATTAAAAACATTACTATTATGGCAGAAATTGAAGCAAGAGTAAAAGCTATCATCGTTGACAAGCTCGGCGTAGACGAGTCAGAAGTAACTCCTACCGCAAGCTTTACTAACGACCTCGGTGCTGATTCTTTGGATACCGTAGAGTTGATTATGGAGTTGGAGAAGGAGTTTGGAATCTCTATCCCCGATGATCAGGCTGAGAAAATCTCTACCGTACAGGACGCTGTAGATTACATCGCCAACAACGCAAAGTAATCAGGATACCCCTGTAGTATTATAAAAAGTCGTAGTAATTGGACTGTTCCGATTATACGGCTTTTTTTGTTATTGTCACCTCTATACATATATTATAATATAGTACCATAGTACCGTGCATATAGATTGTCTGACTGACTATATCCATTATTTGCTGTGTTGTAAGGACAAGACTCTTGCCCGTCGTTTGCGCAAGATACTCGGATTCTATCCCCGCAACATCGCAGTATATCGCGAGGCGTTGATACACCGCTCGCTCAACCACTATCGTCCACACGAGCAGAAGAAGGATAATGAACGTCTCGAGTATCTCGGCGATGCTGTCATTGAAACCGTAGTGAGTGATATTCTGTTTCACCATTTTTCGGGAAAGAAAGAGGGGTTCCTCACTTCTACACGCAGCAAGATTGTGCAGCGCAGTAGTCTCAACCGCTTGGCCAAGGAGACCGGATTGGTGGAACTCATTCAGTCAACCCACATCAACCGTACGCACAACAGCTTCATCTCTGGCAACGCCTTTGAGGCTCTGGTAGGAGCCATTTATCTGGATCGTGGCTATGCCTATTGCTTCCGTTTCTTTAAAGAGCGCATTATAGGCAAGCACATCGATCTCAACAAAGTGGCGAAGGAAGATGACAATTTCAAGAGCCGACTCATTGAATGGAGCCAAAAAATGCAATACAAAGTGGAGTTCGATCTGATAGGCGAGAATATTGTAGGTACCAACAGCCCCACCTTCCGAAGCCGAGTATGCATAGAGGGCTTGGAAGCAGGCACGGGGTTCGGATACTCCAAGAAGGAGAGTCAGCAGCTTGCGGCCAAGGAGGCTATGCGTCATATACGGAAGAAGACAGAACTGTACAAGAACATCGTAGCGGCACACGAGGCACGTATCGCCCCCGCTGCAGTGGAGGAGGACTGCCGTGTAGATGAGACTATAGATGAGAATGTAATTGACGTACCACAAAATCCTGTAGAAGAGTAGGCGTATCCGAAGATTTTTCGTAACTTGCGCCATCTTACCACAATCTTTGCATATACGACTATGAAAGCCATTACCCGAAGATACCTGTTCATTGCTGCTGTATTTGTGGCGGTCATCGTGACCATCTGCTTGTTGTTGCCACGCGAAAAGGCTGTCAACGTAGAGTTTACCGAAGGCAAGCCCTGGCGATATGAACAATTGACAGCTCCCTTTGACTTTGCTATAGCAAAAAGCGAATCCGCCCTCGAACGTGAACGTGCCGAGGTGTTGGCCGCACAACGTCCCTATTATAATAAGGAGATGGGCATAGGAAATGCTGCTATCGATTCCTTTTCTACATTCTATGGTCGCGAGCTCTATTACATTGTAAATGGTTCATTGCGTAGAAAGATTATGGCCCAGCTGCAGAGCATCTACGACCGCGGTATCATCAGCAGCAATGACCTTGAGCGTCTGAAGGGTGACAGTATAAGCACCATCATGCTCATTGAACAAAACTGGGCGCGTCCCTTCATGGTTGATGATCTGTATACGGTGCAACAGGCCTACGAGAGTCTGATGGCTGTTGATACCAGCCGCATAGGACGCTATGCCTTACAGCATAGCAACCTCAACGATTATATCGCGCCCAACATACGCTACGATGCCGTGAAGTCGGAGGCCGCACGGCACGAAGCGTTGGAATCCATTTCGCCTAACAGCGGAGTCATTCTTGCAGGACAGAAAATCATCGGGACGGGTGAAATGGTGGACGGAGAACGGTATCAGATACTTGTCTCGTACCGCAACGAGTTGAACAAGCGTGTCGACGAACGCGGTGTGCAGATGACTTTCATTGGGCAGGTGCTGCTCGTGACGTTGCTCATCGGGGCGTTCCTCGTATACCTTATCAACTACCGTCGCAGTTATCTTTACAAACGCAACAAGTTGTTTTTCCTCGCCACTCAGTTAGTGATATTCCCTTGTATCGCTTCGTGGATTATGACGAGTGGAGATGGTCTGATGATTATTCCCTTTGCTATGGCACCGGTGATGGTCAATGTCTTCCTTGATGCCCGAACGGCCTTCATGACCCATCTGGTTATCATACTGATAACTTCGCTCGTAGTGCCCGACCCCTTCGTCTTCGTGCTACTACAGCTCACTGCAGGTATTGCAGCCATCTATTCGCTTACCGAACTTACTGAGCGCTCACAGATATTTCGCGTGGCGCTTGTTGCTATCCTCTGCTACAGCTTTGTATTTTTCGGCTATGAGCTAATCACCAAGAGCGCACTTATGATGGTAAACAAGCGCATCTTCCTCCATTTCCTGCTCAATGGAGTATTGCTGCTCTTCACTTATCCTTTGATGTTGCTCTACGAAAAGCTGTTCCGCTTCACCTCCGATGTGACACTCATGGAACTCTCCAACTTCAATATGAAGCTCCTGCGCCAGCTTTCCGAGAATGCCCCCGGTACTTTCCAGCATTCTATACAAGTATCGAACCTCGCTGCCGCTGCCACCATGAAGGTCGGAGGCAATAGCCTGTTGGTGCGTACAGGAGCCATGTATCACGACATAGGTAAACTGGAGAACCCCATCTTCTTCACCGAAAACCAGGGTAGCACCAATCCTCACGCTTGCTTGCCTTACGAGCAGAGTGCCAAGATTATCATCAATCACGTGCACAACGGGCTACATCTTGCCGAGAAGCATCACCTTCCTGAGGCCATCAAGGACTTCATCCGTACTCACCATGGACTTAGCAAGGCCAAGTACTTCTATATCTCCTACCAGAATGAGCATCCGGGCGAAGAGATAGATGCAAGCCTGTTCACCTATCCCGGTCCTAACCCTTACTCTATGGAAACCGCCATTCTCATGATGGCCGATGCCGTGGAGGCCGCCTCACGCAGTCTGCCTGAATACACCGAGGAAAATATTGCCAACCTTGTAGACCGCATTGTCGACGGGCAGGTTGCCGAGGGCTATTTCAGAAACTGCCCCATCACCTTCAAGGACATCACGGATATCAAGACAGTGTTCAAGGAAAAACTGCGCACGATGTATCATACGCGCATTACTTATCCTGAACTGAAGAAATAGCAGAATCTTCAATCCTATACTTGAAATTGTCATGGGTTATCACACCTTTGACAATTTTTTTTCATTGGTGTGAAAAAGTTTTATCACTGAAGCGAAAAAATATTTTCATTGGTGTGAAAAAGTTTGAAAGAGCCTCCTTGGAAAGTAAAATAGCATTGAAAACGCAAATAATTGCCTCAGAAATCGGTTGTTAAGAAAAAAATTCCTATATTTGCGCCCTTGTTGGAAATTGTGCCCGAGTCCTTGGGGGGTCGCAGTGCGGTTTCTTGCGAAGCTAAAACAAATAACAAAATAAAATAACTAACAAAATGCAAAACAAAGGATTTGTAAAAACGATTGCGGTATTGCTCACCGTAGTGTGCGCATTTTACCTCTCCTTTACGTTTGTGACCAACCATCATGACAAGAAGGCGGCACAATACGCAGGAGGCGAATCGGTGTACATCGATTCTATCATGAACAAGAAGGTATACCTCGGTGTATACACTTACAAGCAGGCTCGCGAGATGGGTATTGGTCTCGGCCTCGACCTCAAGGGCGGTATGAACGTTATCCTCGAGGTTTCAGTACCCGACGTAGTGAAGGCACTTGCCGACCACAAGACCGACGAGGCTTTCGTAACCGCAGTGGCCAATGCCAACAAGCAGGCTGCAAGCAGCAACAGCGACTTCATCACCTTATTTATTAAGGAGTATAAGAACCAGAAGCCCGACGGCACACTTGCCGAACTCTTCGCTACCCAGCAGCTCAAGGACAAGGTGAACACCAAGAGCACTGACGCTGAGGTAGAGGCTGTGCTTCGTGCCGAGGTTGACGCTGCTATCGCCAACTCATTCAACGTACTCCGTACCCGTATCGACCGCTTCGGTGTGGCTCAGCCCAACATCCAGGAGCTCGAGGGTAGCATGGGCCGTATCATGATTGAACTCCCCGGTGTAAAGGAACCCGAGCGTGTGAGAAAGCTTCTCCAGGGTTCGGCTAACCTTGAGTTCTGGGAGACCTATACCGCTGCCGAGGTAGCTCCGTTCCTCGCTGCTGCTGACGCTAAGTTGCGCGACATCATCGCTGTAGAGAACCCCGAGGCTGCTGAGACTCCCGCTGAGGAGGCTACCGAAGTAGCTGCCGAAGAGGAGGACGTAGACCTCTCTGCCCTCACTGGCAATACTACAGAGAATGCAGCTGACGCTGCTGCTGTAGCACAGGCCAAGAAGGAGAACCCCTTGATGTCAATCCTCCAGCTCGTACAGAACAACGGTTGCGTAGTAGGTTATGCCCACCACCGCGACGTAAAGCAGATCGATGAGTACCTCGCTCGCGAAGAGGTGAAGGCGCTCCTTCCCCGCGACCTCAAGCTCATGTGGGGCGTGAAGGCTATCGACGAGGACGGTAAGATCTACGAGCTCTACGCCATTAAGTCTACCCAGCGCAACGGTCGCGCTCCGCTCGAAGGCGACGTTATCGTATCGGCTACCGATGACTATGACAGCAACGGTCGCCCCAGCGTATCTATGACCATGAACTCTGACGGTGCACGCCGTTGGGCACAGCTCACCAAGCAGAACGTGGGCAAGCCCATCGCAATCGCACTCGACGGCTACATCTACAGCGCTCCTAACGTAATGAACGAGATTACTGGCGGTCAGTCACAGATCACCGGTCAGTTCACTCAGGAAGATACCAAGGACTTGGCCAACGTATTGAAGTCTGGTAAGATGCCCGCTCCTGCCAAGATTGTTCAGGAAGACATCGTAGGTCCCTCACTCGGTCAGAAGTCTATCCAGCAGGGTATCATCTCATTCATCGTAGCCTTCATCGTATTGATGATCTACATGTGCGCCATGTACGGCTTCATCCCCGGTATGGTAGCCAACGGTGCCCTCATCCTCAACTTCTTCTTCACACTCGGTATCCTCGCTTCGTTCCAGGCAGCCCTCACCATGTCAGGTATTGCCGGTATGGTATTGACCCTCGGTATGGCAGTGGATGCTAACGTGCTCATCTACGAGCGCACCAAGGAGGAGCTCCGCGCAGGCAAGACCGTGAAGCAGGCACTCTCTGATGGTTACAAGAACGCCTTCTCGGCTATCTTCGACTCTAACATCACCTCTATTATCACCGGTATCATCCTCTTCAACTTCGGTACAGGTCCTATCCGCGGCTTTGCTACCACATTGATTATCGGTATCGTTTGCTCATTCTTCACCGCTGTGTTCATGACTCGTCTCGTTTACGAGTGGCGCTTGAACAAGGAGAAGTGGGCAGGCCTCAGCTTCACCACTAAGCTCTCTGCTAATCTTATGCGCAACACGAAGTTCAACTTCATGGGTTCTGCTAAGGTTACATTCGCAGTGTTTGGCTTGGCAATCGTAGTGAGCGCAGCTTCACTCGGTATCCGTGGTTTGAGCTCAAGTATCGACTTCACCGGTGGTCGCAACTTCACCGTTAAGTTCGAGCAGCAGGTTGAGCCTGAGCAGATTCGTGAGGTATTGGCCGAGAAGATTGGCGAAGATGCCAGCGTTACAGTCATCGCTCTCGGTAGCGACGGTCAGACCGTACGTATCAGCACCAACTACCGTATCGAGGACGATGCTCAGGATATCGATGCCGAAATCGAAATGTTCCTCTACGAGGCATTCATGGATGCTAAGCTCCTCAGCAGCGAACTTACCTACGAGGTATTCATCGACCGCGACAACCACACTGGCGGTTCTATCATCTCTTCACAGAAGGTAGGTCCCAGCATGGCTTCAGACATCCTCCGCGGTGCTATCTGGTCAGTAATCCTCGCATGGGCAGCCATCTTCATCTACATCCTCATCCGTTTCCGCAACGTAGCCTATAGCGTAGGTTCGGTTATCGCATTGGTTGTAGACGTTGTGCTCATCATGGGTACCTACTCACTGCTCCACGGCATCCTGCCCTTCTCAATGGACGTTGACCAGACCTTCATCGGTGCTATCCTCACCGCTATCGGTTACTCTATCAACGACAAGGTGGTCATCTTCGACCGTATCCGTGAGTTCTTCGGTCTCTATCCCAAGCGCGACAAGCAGCAGCTCTTCAACGACTCGTTGAACACCACACTTGCCCGTACCATCAACACCTCAGTCAGCACACTCGTAGTACTGCTCTGTATCTTCTTCCTCGGAGGTGACAGTATCCGCAGCTTCTCATTCGCTATGATTCTTGGTGTGGTATACGGTACCTGCTCATCACTCTTCCTTGCCGCTCCGTTGGCATTCCGTGTGATGAACAAGAAAGACTTGAAGGCTGCCAAGGCATAATAGCCCTGCAAGCCTAACCATAGAGCTTGATTAGTGGAACAATCAATTCTCTCGATGGAAGAGGGAGCTACCCCGGTAGTTCCCTCTTCTTGCTGATAAAACAAAGTCCTCTTATGAGTACACTCGATTTCGACCGTATGTCGCCGCGGCAACTCTTTGCCAGAATGTTTTTCCCCACCTTGCTGGGCATGTTTTCCGGCTCGGTAATGAACATTACTGACGGCATTTTTGTAGGTCAGCGCGTTGGTAGCGACGCCTTGGCAGCCATCAATATTGCCGCTCCCATTTTTATGCTTGTCACAGGCATAGCCTTGATGTTCGGTATAGGCGCTTCGGTGCGTGCATCGGTGGCTTTGGCTCGGGGTAAGGCCGAAGAGGCCAATCGCGAAGTCACGATGGCCTTGGTCATATCAATAACAGCCGTATTGTTACTCTCGGCACTTGTTATCCTCAATCTCAATAGTGTGGCTTATCTATTTGGAAGTACCGATCGCCTGCTTCCCTTGGTGAAGAAGTATCTTTTGTGGGTGACAATAGGTATGCCCTTCAATTGCATCCTTTTTTCGGGTATGTTCTATGTGCGTCTCGACGGTGCCCCCAAGTTTGCTATGTGGTGCGAAATCATTGGTGCTTCGCTCAATATCTTGCTTGACTACCTCTTTATCTATCCGCTCGATATGGGCATTATGGGAGCAGCTTTGGCCTCATCGGTCAGTTGTCTTGTCGGTTCGCTACTCATTATAGGGTATCTGCTGTTCTGCACCAAGCGTATCAAGCTCTGTCACCTGCATGCAGTATTTGTCCACAGTACTCATTGGCTGCGTACCACATGGCAGCAGGTAAAACTCGGTCTCTCTGGATTCCTCGGCGAATTGGCCATATCCCTCATGCTTGTTTTGGGTAATTATGTTTTCCGTGATTTGTTGGGTGAGAGCGGTGTGGCCGCTTACAGTATCGCTTGTTACTGCAGCCCGCTTTTTTTCATGATAAGTAATGCCATTGCCCAGTCGGCCCAACCCATCATCAGCTATGACTATGGTGCACGGCGTTGGGAACGTGTACGCAGTACGTTGACACTCGTGCTCTCTGTCGCTATCGTTTGTGCCTTGGTGATGACCGTAAGCATTGTCTTATTCAGCGGTCCGTTGGTGAGTCTCTTTGTCAATGATGATCCTGCGACTTATGCCCTTGCCACCAAAGGCATGCCGCTCTTTGCTGTCGACCTGTTGTTCCTTGCCATCAATGTTACCATGATCGGTTATTTCCAGAGTGTCAAGCGCGGCACATGGGCCACTGTGTTTACCGCCCTGCGCGGCTACATCTTTCTTTTTCTTTGCTTCATTGTGCTTCCCAAACTATGGGGCGTGTCTGGTGCATGGCTTGCTATTCCCGCCGCCGAGGGATTGACCACACTATGCATTGCTCTCTTCGCTCTCTCTCGATTGGGACAAAAGAATTTGTAGGATTCAACAGAATCCTACAAATGGTGTTTATGTCTCTCTTTCTAGTAATAGGAATAAGAAGTGCGATTATTCCCAGCACTCCACGTCGTGACGCATCTCCTTGGGCATTTCCTCTTTGTGGAAAGTAGGACTTTTGATTCCTTTTTTCTTCTTGGATGTGTAATCGTTTAGCAGCCAAAGGGCCTGTCGGGAGAGGAGTACGATAGCAATGAGGTTGCAAATGGTCATCAAGCCCATAGTGACATCGGCTAAGCTCCATGCGAGGTCGAGGCTCATCACGGCGCCACACATCACCATGCCGATTACAAGTACGCGGTAGATCCATAGGTAGATTGGTTTTCGGCTTATGAATCGTATGTTTGCCTCGCCATAATAGTAGTTGCCGATAATGCTACTGAAGGCAAATAATAGGATGGCGATAGCTACGAATACAGAACCTAGGTTGCCTACTTGTGAGGTGAAAGCTGTTTGGGTAAGTTGTATTCCATTAAGTGATGCATCGGGTGAAGGGTTGCTTACCAAGATGATGAAGGCGGTGCAGGTACATATTACCAGTGTATCGGTAAATACTCCGAGTGCCTGGATGAAGCCTTGCTTTACAGGGTGTGATACTGTAGCGGTGGCTGCCACGTTGGGCGCCGAACCCATACCGGCTTCATTGCTGAAGAGCCCGCGTTTGATACCTTGCATTACTGCTGCGCCTATACCGCCACCTATGGCTTGTTCCCATCCGAAGGCACTGCGGAAGATATGGGCCAGTACGGAGGGTATTTCCGTGATGTTGTAGATGACTATACCTAGTGCCAATAGGATGTAGCCTACAGCCATGACAGGTACGAGCCAACTGCTTACTCGGGCTATGCGGTGTATACCACCAAAGATAATCATGGTGGTGGTAACGGTGAGGCCAATACCCATCCATGTGTGGTTGATGCCAAAAGCATGCTCCCAGGCGGCACAGATGGTGTTGCTTTGTACAGAGTTGAAAGCAAAGCCGAAGGTTATGGCGATGAGTACGGCGAAGAGTGCACCCATCCAGCGCTTGCCTAATCCATACTGCATGTAGTAGGCCGGTCCGCCAATGAAGGAGTCTTTGTCTTTTCTTTTATATAGCTGTGCCAATGTGGATTCAACAAAGGCATTGACTGAGCCCAAAAGGGCGATTATCCACATCCAGAATACAGCGCCGGCGCCACCTACGGCAATGGCTGTGGCTACACCGGCCAAGTTGCCTGTACCCACTCGGCTGGCTATTGAGACTGCAAAGGCTTGGAACGATGATACTTGTCGCTTGCCATCACGACTCTTCGGTGCTCCTTCGGTGAGCAGACGTAGCATCTCGCGAAGATTACGGAACTGTACGAAGCGGGTACGCCAAGTGAAGTAAACGGCGCAACCCAGTAGCATAGCAATAAGGATATAGGTCCACAGCACATCGTTGGCTGTGTTGATGAAAGATTGTAATGTCTCCATAGTTGAAAAATTAGTGTATGGTGATAAAATAAACAAAAAATATTCTGATTTTACCAGCTTGTTGCCTAAATTCTACTTGTATGGGAAGTTGTAGAGGAAAAGATTTTTTCGCTCAGCTTGCACAACTTTAGGCTACTTTTGTAGCCAGAAGGTAGGCTGCACCTCAGAAAAAATCAAATAAATTTGTTTTTTCGTTCGGTTTGCACTACCTTTGCACCCGCAAATGCGAAAGTATCAAATTTTTAATTATTAAACCTATGTATTTAAACGCTGAGAAAAAGCAAGAAATCTTTGGACAGTACGGAAAGTCTAACACTGACACTGGCTCACCCGAAGCTCAGGTGGCATTGTTTTCATACCGTATTTCCCATTTGACGGAGCACTTGAAAAAGAACCGTAAAGATTATAGTACAGCAAGAGCATTGACCAAGTTGGTAGGTAAGCGTCGCGCCCTCCTCGACTATTTGAAGGATCGCGATATCGAGCGTTACCGCGCTATCGTTAAGGCTCTCGGATTGCGTAAGTAATCCTCTACTAAAAAAGAAAGGAAAAGGCTGCACCCTATGGTGTGGCCTTTCTTTTTTATGCCTATATATATAGGGATGTCCGTGTGTATGGGATGTAGGGATAGCCTGTTTGGCGGATTAGTGCCAATCAACTTTCCAAACCGGTTCGCCAGGTTGGCGCAGGGGGTTGCTGATGCGTATTCCTATCTCGCGTATGCCTGTGAGTACGGGCTGGTCGAGCTGATGACTGAGCATGATAGTGGTGGACAGTGTGTCGCATAGGGCTATATTGCCTACGGGAAGGGTATAGTCACAGCGACGACCTATGCCGTTCTTGGGCAGATTGTGATCGAGGAGGTAGCTGCGTTGCTCATGATAGAGTAGGGTGGTGTCTTGACTGACGGTGATGTCAAGTGCTATGTTCTTGTAATTGTAGCCTTCGGTGTGGAGAAGCAGAGAGAGTCCGCTCTGTCCTGTTCTGCTCATGGGAGCGACGTTATAGGTAAGCGTGTCAGTATGTGCCCATCCGTCGTGTCCGATGGGGGCGAAGGCGAGATGCTGCGTGTCGGCCATGCAACTGCACAGGGCAGCGGTCAGGGCCGACACGGAAAGTGTGTACAAAATTCTTTTAGCCTTGCTTCTCATTGTTGGCTGCAGGGCGTTTCGGTTCTCTGTTCTGGTTGTTGCCGCCTTTGTTGCCCGGCTTTTTCTTCTTCTTTTTCTTCTTGGCGCTATCGAATCGGGTTACGCTATCCTGGTCGAGCAGGTCGATGCGCTGTGGTTCTTCCTGCATACCGTCCTCGAGCAGCGATTCGGGCTTGACGCCTTTCTTGTTGAGATTGATGATGTCGAAGGCACGGCGTGTGCTGATGGTGACAAGGTTGGCCGCAAAACTCTTGTCAGTAGAGTAGGTTATTTCTCGTTTGAGGATGTCTGACTTGAAGTGGTAGTAGGTGTTGTCCAGTGTCTCGAGCGTGATGTCACGGGCTGGGAAGCGTTTCATGGCTTCCACGTAGGTGTCTACCTCGTAGTTCATGCAGCATTTGAGCTTGGCGCACTGTCCGGCCAGCTTCTGCGGGTTCATCGAGATGTCCTGGAATCGGGCGGCTCCTGTCGATACCGAGATGAAGTTTGTCATCCATGTGGCACAGCAGAGCTCACGGCCACAGGGACCGATACCGCCTATGCGGCCTGCCTCCTGGCGGGCACCGATCTGTTTCATTTCGATGCGCACTCTGAATACCTCGGCCAACACTTTGATGAGCTGTCGGAAGTCGACGCGTCCGTCGGCAATATAGTAGAAGATTGCTTTGTTTCCGTCGCCTTGATACTCTACGTCGCCGATTTTCATGTTGAGGCCGAGGTCTTTGGCTATTTGGCGTGAGCGTATCATCGTTTCCTGCTCCTTTGCCTTTGCCTCGTTATACTTCTCCATGTCCACCTCGCGTGCCTTGCGGTATACGCGGCGCACCTCGGCGTCGCTCTTGATGCGTGCCTTCTTCATCTGTAGCAGCACGAGGCTGCCGGTGAGAGTCACCGTACCTATGTCATGGCCGGGGCTGGCCTCTACGGCTACGATGTCGTCCTTCTGCAGAGGAATCTTGTTGCTGTTGAGGTAGTAGCCCTTGCGTGTGTTCTTGAACTGTACCTCTACGAAATCGGTCTCTTCGAGATTGCCCGGTACATCGACCAACCAGTCGAAGACGTTGAGTTTCTTATCTTGTCGGCCGCATCCTTTGCAGCTTATGCCGTCGCAGCCGTTGGTTTTGTAGTCATTCATATTGGTATATACTTGCATCATTCCCGGTGATGCGCAATTTTTCAATTGTACAAAGATATAGCTTTTTTGTGAATAGGCAAAAAGGAGCAGTGATTTTTCCCGTCAGGCTCGGTCGTGTTAAAGAGTGGCCCTATATCTTTCATCTCCAATCTTGTGGCGACTACTTACAGAATGCTGATGGCTCAGAGTGACAACAGAAGTAGCGGGTTAACAGTGAGTACAATAGCTGATGATGGTTTGGAGAGGTGTCTTTTCCTTCCAAGAAGACTTCTGTGGCATAAGACCTATGGATTTCGGTGCAGGGCAGATGAACTTTTTCTTTTATATTCTTTTATTGATATTTGCTTTTTCTCTTGCCATGTACTAAATTTGCCTGCAAATTATAAGTTAACAGAAAGAAATCAAAAATAGCAAAAGCCATGAGTTTCAGAATTATTACTGCAGCCGAAGCTGCGAGCTATGTGAAGCATGGATATAATGTAGGCTTGGGTGGTTTCACTCCTGCCGGTACTCCCAAGACTGTGACTGTAGAGATTGCCCGCTTGGCCGAGGCTGAGCATGCGGCAGGCCGCCCCTTCCAGATAGGTCTGTTTACTGGCGCCTCTACCGGCGATTCGTGTGATGGTGCGCTCACTCGTGCCAAGGCCCTGCGCTATCGTGCTCCTTATACAACCAATGCCGACTTCCGCAAGGCAGTCAATGCTGGTGAAATTGCCTACAACGACATACACCTCTCACAGATGGCGCAGGAGTTGCGCTACGGTTTCATGGGTAAGGTTGATGTAGCCATCCTCGAGGCCTGCGAGGTAACTCCTTGCGGTAAGATATACCTTACGGCAGGTGTCGGTATTGCCCCCACCGTGGCCCGTCTAGCCGACAAGATTATCATTGAGCTCAATAGCGCCTATGGCACTGCACCCAAGGGCCTGCACGACATCTACGAACCCCTCGATCAACCCCTGCGCCGAGAGATTCCTGTATATCGTCCCAGCGACCGTATCGGTGCACCCTATATCCAGGTAGACCCTGCCAAGATTGTAGGTGTCGTCGAGGTGAACCTTCCCGACGAGGCACGTCCCTTCAGCGACCCCGACCCCATCACCCAGCAGATTGGTCACAACGTAGCCCAATTCCTCATCAACGACCTCAAGCGTGGCATTATCCCCTCAAGTTTCCTTCCCCTTCAGAGTGGTGTGGGTAATGTGGCCAATGCCGTACTCGGTGCCCTCGGCGCTGACCCCACAGTACCCGCCTTTGAGATGTATACCGAGGTGATTCAGGACTCTGTCATTGACCTCATCCGCTCGGGCCGTTGTAAGTTTGGCAGCACCTGCTCGCTCAGCGTGAGCAACGAGGGGCTCAAGAGCATCTACGAGGATATCAACTTCTTCAAAGACAAGCTCATCTTGCGTCCCTCAGAGATATCTAACCACCCTGCTGTGGCGCGTCGCATAGGACTCATCTCCATGAACACAGCTCTCGAGGCCGACATCTACGGAAACGTAAACTCTACGCACGTGTGTGGTACCAAGATGATGAATGGTATCGGTGGCTCGGGCGACTTCACCCGTAACGCCTATATCTCTATATTCTCATGTCCTTCTGTAGCCAAGAACGGTGCCATCAGTGCCATCGTACCCATGGTATCACACGTCGACCACAATGAGCACAGTGTGAACATCCTGATTACTGAGCAAGGTATTGCAGACCTTCGCGGCAAGAGCCCGATGGAGCGTGCTAAGGCCATCATTGAGAACTGTGCCCACCCCGATTATCGTCAGATGCTGTGGGATTATCTGCACCTCTCTACCAAGGGACACACCTGCCACAGCCTCAAGGCGGCATTCGGTATGCATCAGGCATTGATGACCAAGGGCGATATGCGCCTCACCGAGTGGAGCGAGTTTGCATAAATTCCATCCCAAAGTTGTTGACATAATACCAAGAAGGCAGCCCCAATCGGAGTCTGCCTTCTTGCTATGCTTTGTTCTCTCCTATCACCTGACACTTGAGAGCCGAGGCTACATACGAGATATGCATCCAACGCCCGTCGCCCTCCCAGATTAATTGCGTGAAGCGTAAGTATCCCTCCTGTTGCATCTTAAGATGAGACGGAACAACTTGTGATGGTCGGCCCTGTTGCCCGCAATGATGTCCGCAGCGCATCCGAGAATGTGATGACTATTTTTTACGCCCCCCATGAGGGTATTGAACTGTTTGATGCAATTCCTCTATAATAGAGGAACAGTTAGCAAGTTGCATCCCCGGATGAGTAGGCATATTACTAATTTCCCCTCTGTTTATAGCGAACGAGGCCATGCCAGAACTTCACAGCCCCGGCATGGATTGGTCTTGACCATTTAATTATATTACTTTATTGGTTTTTATTTGATTATTCTAGGATTATATTCAAACAGGTGCTGATTCTTTCTCAAGTTCTCGATGTTGAGATGCATAATTGTTTCACCTTTCCAATTAGCTGCCCATGAATCGAATGGTTCACCATCTGGCTCTATGTATGAAACACTTTGTGCACCTTCAGATAGAGGCTCAAATACGTGGATGAATGCAATGAAATCTCCAGAATATCCTTCCATCCAAAACACATGCTCATTACTAGGAAGTCCTAATGTCTCTTTCAATTTATAACAATTGCCGCGTTCGTCAACAAGCATCGTATTGGGATTGATGTAGAAATATTCGCGCATCCAGTTCTGTTCGATTCCACGAGCAAGGTAGGTAGCTTCGGGTGTGCGCCATAGTGCCATTTTCTCATCTCCTGCGGGCTTGATCAAATGCGCATCGGTGTATACCGCCCAGGCGTGGCCATCGCTCTTTGTGTAGTTGGTATCCTCTTCTTTTACGAGTTTAGGTAAGTGGTATTCAGGTGCTTTGTCGTAGAATGTAGTATTGTCACTCTCACGATTCAAGGTTAGCTCCCATCCACGCATGTGCCAGTTGGGCACGCCATAGATAGCAATCTCTGTGGTTTTGCGAGGTAGCTTGGGGAAATAAATCTGGAAATCAAGTATAGTGCCTTTCTTTGATTTAACAGCAAAGTATTTTCCCCAACCACATTCGGGAACGGAGCGTATGGCTCGGTAGTTAATACCCGTTTCCAAGTCTACGATTGCTGTCTCGTTAGATGCAAGCCAGAAGTTTTGCAATACATCGGTCGGCATCTGAAGATAGCAGTGCAGAACGGTGTAATCGCCTTCCTCTTTCAGTTCATAGGCCAATGCTGCCAGTCCCTCTCTTTCGACCGCTCTGGAAGCCTCGAACTCTTTCACATTTTCTACTGCGGGGACACTATCTACCCAAAGAATCTCTGTTTGATTGTTCCAGTCTTCGGTATTACGCCATACGACAGTCGTTTCTTGTGTCTGCTCGTCTACAGTAATATTAGTAGCTCCAACCATCATAACAGCTCCGCTTGATGCCAAGGTACTAGAGCCTTCGCTGTTCGTTTTCCTATTTTTGAGTTTGCCTGAAGCAATAGCCACTCCTGCAATGACTGCCAATGTGGCGAGGCTGAGAAATACGGTTCTTCCAGTTTTCATATTATCTGTGATTTAGAGTTTGTAATACATATATTTCTTATTGAAGGGTGCATGCTTATCCCTAAAATTCATATAATTAGTGTTTGATATGCTCACTCCTATAGGTGCATTCACTCCATAAAGGAAGGTGTTGTTGCCTATCTTTTCAGCCAGCCACATATGATGACGACCTTCGTGCATATCGTCCAACTCGAAGAAGAACTCTTCTTGCGACAGGCGAAGTTGGTAACCTGGGCTATTGTTGTTGTACCAACAGGCTACTTGAAGCAATCGTCCGAAGATATTGACATCCATCTCATCGGGGAACACGTAGAGGTAGTTCGCGGCATTGATAGTAGAGGTACTGTCGAGCATTTCTTGTTCTATGCCATAGTGCCCTGCGAGCTTCACGATAAACTCATCTACCAGTGATGGACTTTGGTATTCAGGCTGCTCCTTGTTGCCAGTAGATGCATAGACTATATTGGATTTCTCAGTGTATGTTTCTGTCTGTAGGACGGCAATTTGATTTTCTGTGAGCTTATCTCCTGTATATGTATAACCGAGAAAGACTGCTACTATTATGCATGCCGCCACCGCAGCCCACGGCCAAAGGATGGAGCGGGAGGTGCGCTGTGACCGTACCTCGGAACGAGTCATCATCCGCTCGTTGAGGTCGACAGGCATCTGTGGACATCGGCCGGCACGGCGGGCCAGTGCGCTGTGCAGAGCTGCATTTTGTTGCTTGTTGTGAAGTATGTGGTTATTCATATTGGAGTGATTGGATGATTCTATATAGTTTACGTCTTGTTCGGCTCAGCCGTGATGCTACGGTAGGTGGCGTGGAGTCGGTGGTGAACGCTATATCCTTGATGCTCATGTCGTCAAAGTAGAACATCATGATGAGAGCCATCTCATCGGGAGGCAGATAGTCCAGCGCGTGCTCAATCAGTTGTATCGTCTGTTCGTCTTGCTGCTGGAACACTTGGTTCACGGCCTCGTCCTGTATGCTCTCCAAGTCTACGTCGCGGTCGTCCACATAGATTATAGGCGGCTTGGTGCGGCGCAGGAAGTTGAGCGACTCATTATAGGCGATGCGGCTCATCCAGGTTGCCAGCGAGGCTTGCTTGGCATCGTATGACTGGATGTTGCGGAACACCTTGACAAACACATCCTGATAGACCTCCTCGGCATCTTCCTGACAGGTGACGATGCGGGCCACCTGACCGAAGATCATCTCGCCATACAGTTGGAGCAGATAGCGCTGGGCTAAGGCTTCCTGTCGGCAAAGGCTTTGGATGAGTTTGTCTGTCGTTTTATACATCACGTTTGTGTGGCTTGTCACTCTTATATACACGGAAAAGAGAAAAACATTGCAGCAAAATCAAAAAAATGCGATTTTTTTCTAACAAATAAAGGAAACAGTACGAGGCCGTCTTCTTATATATATATAATATAGCTGGTAGCCTTTTGGGAAAACCGATTCGACAATACTTGAGAATAGATGACCACGACCTACGAGCCGCATTCGGCACGTACCAAGTACTCATGGAGAAGGGTGACATGCCCTTACTAACTGGAGTAAACTAGTGTAAACGATTTGTGGGGAAAGAAGGATGAGAAGCTGAGTCGTTACCTCAGCTTCTCATTGTTTTTATGGCGTGTGTTGTCGCGACGGGTTTTCTTCTCGATGGTTTGGCGCCATGCTTCGGTGAGGTCTACTTCCGTTTGGTTCGCCAAGCAAACGAGCACCCAGAGCACGTCGGCCATCTCTTCGGACAGGTTGGGCTGCTCGCCCTCCTTGAAGGACTGCTCGCCATAGGTTCGGGCAATGACTCGCGCCAGTTCTCCTACCTCTTCGGTAAGGATAGCCATATTGGTCAGTTCATTGAAATAGCGCACGCCGTAGGTCTTTATCCACTCGTCGGCTTGGCGCTGCGCATCGCTTAAGGTGATGTCTGTATTCATTTTGCAATTGTTTGATTGCCAAAGTTAGTCTTTTTTTTGCATATCCGCTCGCCTTACACTAATTTTAATCTGCTTTGCAGCTTGAAATTAGGCTGCACTTCGGAAAACTGCAAGTAAACTTGCGTTTTCTCTCAGTTTGCACTAATTTTGCACCATATTTATATATTCTATATGCAAGACATCAGAAACATTGCCATTATTGCGCACGTTGACCACGGTAAGACGACCTTGGTAGACAAGATGATGCTCGCCGGAAACCTGTTTCGTGAGAACCAGAACGGTGGGGAGTTGGTACTCGACAACAATGACTTGGAGCGTGAGCGAGGAATAACCATCCTCTCGAAGAACGTGTCCATCAACTACAAGGGTACGAAAATCAATGTCATCGACACCCCGGGCCACTCGGACTTCGGTGGCGAGGTGGAGCGCGTGCTCAACATGGCCGATGGATGTATCTTGCTGGTCGACGCCTTTGAGGGTCCCATGCCGCAGACACGCTTCGTGCTGCAGAAGGCTCTGCAGCTCGGTTTGAAGCCCGTGGTGGTGGTGAACAAGGTGGACAAACCCAACTGCCGCCCCGAGGAGGTGTATGAAATGGTCTTCGACCTTATGTTTGCCCTCGAGGCTACGGAGGACCAGCTCGACTTCCCCGTCGTATATGGCTCGGCCAAGAACAACTGGATGGGGGCCGACTGGAAGACTCCGACCGACAATATCAACTATCTCCTCGACGTGATTCTCGAACATATACCCGCTCCCAAGAAGCTGGAGGGAACACCGCAGATGCTCATCACCTCGCTCGACTTCTCGGCCTACACGGGTCGTATCGCCGTGGGCCGCGTGCACCGCGGAACACTCACCGAGGGCATGACCATCACGCTCGCTCACCGCAACGGCTCTACGGAGAAGGCCAAGATCAAGGAGCTGCACACCTTCGAGGGACTCGGACGTGCACGTGCTGAGGAGGTAAGCTCGGGTGATATCTGCGCTATCGTAGGACTGGAGAACTTCGAGATTGGTGACTCGGTGTGTGATGCCGAGAACCCCGAGCCCCTGCCTACCATCGCCATCGACGAGCCTACGATGAGCATGCTCTTTGCCATCAACGACTCGCCCTTCTTCGGTAAGGAGGGTAAGTTTGTGACCTCGCGCCACATCCACGACCGCCTGATGAAGGAGCTCGACAAGAACCTCGCCCTGCGCGTGGTGAAGGATGAGGAGAGCGATAAGTGGAGCGTCTTCGGCCGTGGCGTGCTGCACCTCTCGGTGCTCATCGAGACCATGCGCCGCGAGGGCTACGAGTTGCAGGTGGGTCAGCCTCAGGTAATCTATAAGACCATCGACGGACAGAAGTGCGAGCCCATTGAGGAGCTCACCATCAGCGTCCCCGAGGAGTACTCAAGCAAGATGATCGACATGGTGACCCGCCGCAAGGGCGAGCTCACCTCGATGGAGACACAGGGCGACCGCGTGAACATCGCCTTCAACATCCCCTCGCGTGGTATCATCGGCTTGCGCACCAACGTGCTCACCGCATCGGCTGGTGAGGCCATCATGGCACACCGCTTCAAGGGATACGAGCCCTACAAGGGCGACATCGACCGCCGCACCAATGGCTCGATGATTGCCATGGAGTCGGGCACTGCCTTTGCCTATGCCATCGACAAGTTGCAGGACCGCGGTAAGTTCTTCATCAACCCGCAGGATGAGGTGTATGCCGGTCAGGTAGTGGGCGAGCACGTACACGACAATGACCTCGTGATCAACGTGACCAAGAGCAAGAAGCTCACCAACATGCGTGCCAGCGGCTCTGACGACAAGGCGCGCATCGTACCGCCCATCGTGTTCTCGCTGGAGGAGGCGCTCGAGTATATCAAGGAGGACGAGTACGTAGAGGTTACTCCCAAGTCGATGCGTATGCGTAAGGTTATCCTCGATGAGATAGAGCGCAAGCGTGCCAACCGTAGCTGAGGAGGAGAAGCCTCCCCCTAACCCCCTCCCGAAGTGGGGGAACTTCAAAGTGTGACGAATGATTATTGGCTTATCCATAATATAAATGAATATAAGAGGACTTTTGCGATGTCTGAGTTCCTCCCCCTTCTGGGGGAGGGTAGGAGGGGGCCTTGTGTTGTTTTTTCTCCTTATATTTTGTTCTTGCAAGGACAAAGCAAATATGTTTGTCCTCGAAGGCAATGTAGGCCGCCTCGCGCACGATACCTTATACATATATGGTGCCGATGCCTTGTTTGAACGCATCGATACGGTAGTGGCTCGGGGTGGGGCGTTCCGTTATACGGCCAAGGTCGATACGGTGACTCCGCTGTGGGTGCTCTTCCCCAATATGCACCGCGAGATGGTGTTTGCCGACAAAGGCTTGACTGCTACCCTACAGGGCGACACGGCAGCTGTGGGGCACATACGCATCACCGGTGGCGAGCCGAATACACTGCTGCAATCGTTCTACCTTCTGACAGACACCATCGGTGAGCCGAAAAGGATAATGGCCGTGGCCGACTCGTTCATCCGTGCCAATCCCTACTCCGAGGTGAGTGTCCATCTGCTGCGTGAATATTTCGTGTGCCAGCCCAAGCCGGAGAACACGAAGATAAAGACCCTTATCGGCTCCATGAGCGGTAACCTGCAGGACAACAATTACATCCAGCAACTGCAGCGCACGCTCAACAGCTATAAGCCCTTGGCCAAGAACAACTCGGTAAGCAGCTACGGCGTACGCGACAGCGAAGGAAATAACGTGAGTGCATCGGACTATAAGGAGACCTATCTGCTCATCACCTTCTGGGCATCGTGGGACGAGGAGAGCCGTCAGCGTCAGCGCGAACTCATTGCCTTGAAAGAGAAGTACAAGAAGCACAACTTCGACATCCTCAGCGTATCGCTCGATACCGACCGTGAGGCTTGGCTGCAGGCCATCCGCGAAGACTCGGTCACCTGGCGTCAGGCCTGCGACTTTGACGGTTGGCAGACGGGTATCGTCGATCGCACTCACATCACCCATCTGCCTGCCAATATCCTGCTCAACTCCTCGCGCCGCATTCAGGCCATCGACCTCTATGGCGAAGCATTGGACAAGAGGGTAGGGGAACTTACCGTGGAGAAACAGCCGGAGAAGAAGGACAAGAAGACTCCCTCCACCATACGCAAGATAAAAACGGGGAACTGACAACAATCCTGCTTTCCGTTTGTTATCCATCACAAATGGACAACACTCACACACGTATTCTTATCACCGGTGCCTCCGGCTTTGTCGGGAGCCATATGGTAGAGCAAGCCTTGGCCTGCGGCTACGAGACATGGGCCGCCGTGCGTGCTACCAGCAGCAAGCGCTACCTGACAGATAGTCGCATACACTTCATTGAACTGGATTACACCGATGCCGCCATGCTCACTACCCAGCTTGAGCACCACTGTCGTCATCATGGTGCATGGGACATCATCATTCATTGTGCCGGAACCACCCGATGTAGCCATTGGCAGGCATTCTACGAGGTCAACTACATGGCTACGCACCATTTTGTAGATACCTTGCAGGCTTTGGGCATCGTTCCCCGGCAGTTCATCTACCTCAGTACCCTCGGCATCTATGGTCCCCTTCACGAGACTGTCCCCTTCCAGCGCATCACCGAGTCCGATACCCCACAGCCCAATACTGTCTATGGGCAGAGCAAGCGAACCACCGAGGCCTATTTGATGAGCCAGCCCAGCTTCCCCTATGTCATCTTTCGCCCTACGGGAGTATACGGCCCGCGTGACAAGGATTACCAGATACTGATTGACTCTATACGCCGCCATGTAGAGTTGCGTCTCGGCTACCGTCGCCAGTTGATTACTTTCGTCTATGTCCGTGACCTCGTGCAGGCCGTCTTTCGCGCCATTTCCAGCGGAGTTGTCCGTCGCAGCTACTTCGTCACTGATGGCAATGTCTACACCGCCCACGACTTTGGCCGTGTGGTACGCAAGGCGTTGGGCAACCCCTTCGTCCTGCACATCACCCTCCCTCTGTGGATGGGCCACATTGCCGCCATCCTAAGCGATATTGCGGGCAGGCTCACCGGGAACTGCTTTGTACTGAACAGCGATAAGTACCATATACTCAAGCAGCGCAACTGGACGTGCGACATCACGCCGCTTATCAATGAGCTGGGCTATCAGCCTCAATATAATTTGGAGAAGGGAGTAGAGGAAATGTTGCGCCATCCTTAGCGGCTGTGGGCAGAAGACAGGCTGCGCCTCGGGAAATTGCAAATAAATTTGCATTTCCGCTCGGCTTGCAGTATCTTTGTCAACATGGTACTGAATTACATCTGGATAGCGTTCTTCCTCGTGGCCTTTGCCGTGGCGCTGGTGCGCCTCATCTTCATGGGCGACACGGAGGTGTTCCCCGCTATCATGAACTCTACGTTCTCGTCGGCACGGTCGGCCTTTGAGATATCGCTGGGCCTCACGGGAGTGCTCTCGTTGTGGCTCGGCATCATGCGTATCGGCGAGAAGGGGGGCGTGGTGAATGTAGTGGCGCGATGGCTCGCTCCCGTGTTCTCAAAGATATTTCCCGACATCCCCAAGGGGCATCCCGTGACGGGTACCATATTCATGAACTTTGCCGCCAATATGCTGGGGCTCGACAATGCCGCTACGCCCATGGGGCTGAAGGCGATGGAGCAGCTGCAGGAGCTGAACGACAAGAAGGATACGGCCACGAACCCGATGATCATGTTCCTCGTGCTCAACACCTCGGGCCTCACGCTCGTGCCCATCAGCGTGATGGTGTACCGTGCCCAGATGGGGGCCGCACAGCCTACCGATGTCTTCGTACCTATCCTCCTGGCCACCTTCTTTTCTACCGTGGTGGGACTTATCGTCACCTGCCTGTACCAGCGCATCAACCTCTTTAACCGTACATTGCTGCTCTTCCTCGGTGCCCTGTGCACCCTGGTCGCCCTCATCATATGGGGCTTCAGCGCCATGCCGCGCGAGCAAATGGATATGATGTCGTCAACCTTTGCCAACGTGTTCCTCTGCGCCATCATCGCCTGCTTCATCATTGCTGGCATGCGGAAGAAGATAAACGTCTACGAGACCTTCATCGAAGGAGCCAAGGAGGGATTCCAGACGGCCGTGCGCATCATTCCCTACCTGGTGGCCATCCTCGTGGCCATCGGCGTGTTCCGCGCCTCGGGGGCGATGGACTTCCTCATCGACGGCATAGCATGGTTCGTGGCGCTCCTGGGTGGCGACACCGAGTTTGTGGGTGCCCTGCCTACGGCGCTGATGAAGCCGCTGAGCGGTAGTGGTGCACGCGGATTGATGGTCGATGCCATGACCACCTATGGGGCCGACTCCTTCGTAGGCCGACTGGCCTGCCTCTTCCAAGGCGCTACCGACACCACCTTCTACATACTGGCCGTGTACTTCGGCAGTGTGGGCATACGCAAGACGCGTCATGCCGTCACCTGCGGACTCCTGGCCGACCTGGCTGGCATCGTAGCGGCGGTATTCATCTGTTACCTATTCTTCGGGTAAGGGTGTAAGAAGAATTCATAATTCACAATTCATAATTAAATATCATGATCACCTACCAAACCGACGGCATCCGGATGCCGAACATCAAGAAACGCGAGACCACAGCATGGATACGCCGCGTAGCAGCCACCTACGGAAAGAAGGTAGGCGATGTGGGCTACATCTTCTGCAATGATGAGCGTATCATCGAGGTCAACCGCGAATACCTGCAACACGACTACTACACCGACATCATCACCTTCGACTACACCGAGGGCGACACCATCGGCGGCGACCTCTTCATCAGCCTCGACACGGTGAAGACCAACAGCGAGCAGTTCGGCACCGAGTATGATGAGGAGCTTCACCGCACCATCATCCACGGCATCCTCCACCTCTGCGGCATCAACGACAAGGGACCCGGCGAACGCGAAATCATGGAAGCCGCCGAGAACCGCGCCTTGGAGATGCGATAGGAGGAAATATAAATACCCTCTACCCTCTAAACACTAAGCACTAAACTCTAAACAACATAAGCACAATGAAAAAAGTATTCCTTGCAGCCGCCTTGATGGCCATGAGCCTCGGCGCCACCGCACAGAGTATCACTCCGCAGATGCTGGAGAAGTTCAAAACCGACAACGCGCTCACCGCTACCGACCGCGCCATACACAACGCCATGGCCGCCAACGACGTGCGCAACCTGGCCGTGAACCAGGCCAACCAGGCAGAGATGGACACCTACTTTGCCCACAGCGTACCCTCGCGCGGCATCACCGACCAGAAGTCCTCGGGTCGCTGCTGGCTCTTCACCGGCCTCAACGTGATGCGCAGCCGCGTCATCAACGAGCACAACCTTCCCGGGCTCACCTTCTCACACGTGTACAACTTCTTCTACGACCAGCTGGAGAAGTCCAACCTCTTCCTCCAGGCCGTCATCGACACCGGCGACAAGCCCATGGAGGACAAGACCGTGGAGTGGCTCTTCAAGCACCCCCTGAGCGACGGCGGCACCTTCACCGGCGTGGCCGACCTCGTGGCCAAGTACGGTATCGTACCCTCCGGCGTGATGCCCGAGACCTATGCCAGCAACAACACCTCACGCTTCACCGGCCTCATCACCCGCAAGCTGCGTGAAGACGGCCTCATCCTGCGCGATAAGATGGCCGCCGGCGCCAAGAAGAAAGAGCTGCAGGCCCTCAAGACCGACATGCTGAGCGAGGTATACCGCATCCTCGTGCTCGGTTTCGGCGAGCCCGTCACCTCGTTCAAGTGGGCCCCCAAGGACGCCCAGGGCAAGTACATATGGGAACCCAAGGAGTACACCCCCCAATCGTTCTATGCCGAGTTTGTGGGCGAGGATTACCAGAATGACTACATCATGCTCATGAACGACCCCTCACGCGAGTATTGGAAGACCTATGAGATACAATACGACCGCCACACCTACGACGGCCACAACTGGCTCTACCTCAACCTCCCCCTCGACGACATCAAGCAGATGGCCATCGCCTCCATCAAGGACTCCGTGATGATGTACTTCTCCTGCGACGTGGGCAAGGAGCTCGACAGCAAGCGCGGCCTGCTCGACATGGCCAACTACGACTACGAGTCGCTCCTCGGTATCAAGTTCGGCATGGACAAGGCCCAGCGCATCCGCACCTTCGACAGCGGCTCATCGCACGCCATGACCATGATGGCCGTTGACGTCGACGCCGAGGGCCGTCCCACCATGTGGAAGGTAGAGAACAGCTGGGGCGCCTCAAATGGTCACCACGGCCACCTCATCATGACCGACGAGTGGTTCAACGAGTACATGTTCCGCCTCGTGGTGAACAAGAAGTACGCCACCCCCGAGGTGCTCAAGGCAGCCAGCCAGAAGCCCATCCAGCTCCCCTGCTGGGACCCCATGTTCATGGGTGAGGAGTAATCCGTTGACTATTGGCTAACGGCCAATAGCCAACAGCAACAAAGAGGTCGGTACCTGCGTGGTGCCGACCTCTTTGTTGCTATTCACTCTTCACTCTACTAACGCAAAGTCGGTGAGTGGAGCAGGTTCAACTCGCCTTTGCTGCCGTAGGCTTCACTCTACTAAAGCAAAGTCAAGTTGTTTCTTTTCAAGATTGCAGCGGGCTACCTCTACCTTGACGGTGTCGCCGAGGGTGTAGTGCTTGTGGGTACGACGGCCTATGAGGCGGTAGTTGCGCTCGTCGAGCTCGTAGTAGTCGTCGTCGAGGTCGCGCATGGGGATGAGGCCCTCGCACTTGTTTTCAATAATCTCGGCATAGAGTCCCCACTCGGTGACACCGGTGATGATGGCGTCGTAGGCGATACCCATGCGGTCGGCCATATACTCCACCTGCTTGTACTTGATGCTGGCACGCTCGGCCGAGGCGGCGAGCTGCTCCATCTGTGATGAGTGTTCGCACAGGGCCTCATACTTGCTCTTGGTGCCCGAGCGGCCTCCGTCGAGGTAGCGCGAGAGGAGGCGGTGGACCATCATGTCGGGGTAGCGGCGTATGGGCGAGGTGAAGTGGGTGTAGTAGTCCATGGCGAGGCCGTAGTGGCCGATGTTGTCGGTGCTGTAGCGTGCCTTCTGCATGGCGCGGAGCGACACGGTCTCGATGAGGTGTTGCTCGCGCTTGCCTTTGACGTCGGCCAGCAGTCGGTTGAACGACTTGGCGATGTCTACCTTCTCACCCGTGGTGCGCACCTTATGCCCGAAGGGGAGGGCGAGGCGTGCGAGGTTGTCGAGCTTCTCGGGGTCGGGCACGTCGTGTATGCGGTAGGGGAACACCTTTTTCTTCTTCTCGGGTACCTTGCCTATGGTCTCTGCCACGGTGCGGTTGGCCAGCAGCATGAA
>JBGVOS010000114.1:0-6150 GCA_045126595.1 Bacteroidaceae bacterium
GAGATATACTGTCCGTGGCGTACCATCACGATATAGGAGCCCTGCACCTGAGGATGCTCGAAGATGAACGACACGGTACCGTCGAAGACGGCGCGGGCCTGACAATTCTGCTGGCCGCGGAGGTCTATACCATTATTATTATACTTCACGTTTTTGAGTCCCTCGACGTAGTTGATACCATAGTGCGAGGTCAGCAGGTAGGGGCCGGTGATGGGCACGGGAAGACGCCCCTTGTTGCTCTCGAAGGAGCCCGACAGCTTCTTGTCGGCTGCATTCTGGCGGTATTCAGGCATGGCCTTGCCACTCGGCTTAGTACTGGCTGAGGCATCGTCGGTCTTCTGCTGCTCGGCATTGCGGGCGGCTATCTCGGCTTCGATGATGCGGTTTATCTCCTCGTTCAGTTTGTTGCGTTCCTTCTGCTGGGAGGCTATGCGGTTGCGTATCTCCTTCTGCTTCTTCTTGAGCGAGCCTACGAGCTTCTGCTGCTCGGCCTTGCGGCGGTCGAGTGCCTTTTTTTCCTCTACGCGCTTGGCGAGAAGTGCCTGCTTGGCCTTGCGCGTGTTTTCCAACTCGGCACGCTTGATGTTCAGTTCCTCCTGCTTGGCTATCAGTTCCTCGCCCTGTTTCTGCTGGAAGGTGGAATATTCGCGCAGATAGCGCATGCGGCGCACCATCTGGTTGAACGACTCGGCCGAGAGGAGAAACATCAGGCGGTTCTCAAAGGTATTCTTCGTCGTCATCAGGCGCAGGGCATGGGCATAGTGGTCGCGGCGGCGGTCAAGTTCGGCCTGTAGTGTTACGAGTTGCTCCTCAATGCTCTTTATTTCGCGATCGGTAGCGCGAATGTCAGCATCAAGGCGGTTGACGAGCTGCTGTTGCTTTTTGATTTGCGCAGTAAGGGCTGACAGAGCCTGCAACTGTCCGTCTACATCTTTTTGAGTGGTTGAGAGCAGTTGCTCCGACTCGCTGATGGCTTGTTCCAACTTGTTGCGCTGGCTCTCCATTTCCGCCACCTTGGAATTGGTCTGTCCGTAGGCGGTAGCGATGAGGCACGAGGTGAGGATAAAGCAGAAGAGGTGTTTCATGCTTACCTAATCATATTCAATATCGACATCAGTTGCGAGAGATCTACCTCCTTATAACGCGAGAGGTCAGTACTACTATACCAACCCGTATCGAGGGTAGAGACGTCAGAAAGGCCGATGCGAGCACCGATGGCATGCGATGAACCGCTGACTGACACGTCAAACGCAGTAGGGAAAATATAAGCATCCATAGAGTCGAAACGGTCGTAACGCCATGTAACGTTATACTGCTGCAGTCGGAGATTGGTTTGCTGCAGCTGTTTGCAATTGGCATCGGTATAGAACTGGCACTTGAGCATACGCTGGCGACTGGGTTCTACAAGACATTGTGTACCCACATCGGTGATGGTAAAATCACCTGTCTTGCGCCACACCTCCTTCTCGCCGGGGATGAAGAGACGGTTCCAGAACAAAGCCTGCACGGCATTGAAATTGACACCGGCAAGATTCATCAATCCCGAAGAATAGTCAAACCGAGCATATCTCTTATTCACCTTATCAATGATGTAAGCACCTTGGGGATTAAATTCCACGATAGCAATTTCTACCAGCCCAAGAGCAGTAACACTCATATGTACTACCTCGTCGCGACGCATACGCAGGCGTCCCTTCACGGTTGCAGCATGACCATTATAATCAAAAGTCATGGAAGTCCTGGCCGATACAAACTTTACATCTTTAGGATACTGTGCCAAAGGAGCAAGCAACTCATTGCGCTGCTTCTTGGTGAATGCGGCAGAGGTAGCACCCTCAGTTTGGCGTGTGGTACGGCAACCCGTAAGAGTAAGAGCAAGCAACGCTATGGTTGCAAAGAAAATCGCTGTTTTTGTTCTCATTGTCTAAGTTTTATTTTGTTCCTTTTATTTTCTTTTCCAATGTTTTGTTCACTATACCCGCCTCACGCTGCAGGTCGAGAGCCTTGCGCCAGTAGTCAAGTGCTTTGGATTTTTCGCCCAGCTTGTGGCAGATGTCGCCTGCATGCTCGTAGAGCACATCGCTGGGCTCGGACTCGGCAGCAAGGGCACGCTCCATGTATACAAACGCCTCTTCGTAACGTTGTAGCTTGTAGAGGATCCACGCATAGGTATCAAGGTAGGTGGCATTCTCGGGCTCGGTCTCGATAGTGCGACGGCTCATCTGCTCGGCCCTCTCCAGATCTCCCCCCTCTTCGGCAAGGAAGTAGGCGTAGTTGTTGAGCACGAGGATGTTCGAGGGTTTGTACTGCAGGGCCGAGTCGTAGCAGTCATAGGCCTCGGCCGGCTGTCCCGACTGGTGCAGCAGGTCACCCATGGCGGTGTAGAGGTCCGATACCATCTCCGTATCGCTCTCCTCGGTCACCTGGCGGATAGCCTGACGATAGGTCTCCAGTGCCTCTTCGGGTCGGTTCATATAGACAGAAAGCCCTATACCTTTATAATAATAGTAGGCGAGCACCTCAGGCGTATAGTCGATACCTTCGGAACAGATGCGCACCATCTCCTCCATGTCGTTGCGCCGGGCGGCATAGGCCAACAACTGACTACGAGCAGGAATGTGGTCGGGCTCTACTTCGAGCATGCGCAATAGGATGGGACGCACGCGCTCTTCGGGCTGTTCTATACTGAGCATGTACTGCACACACAGATGTCCCAGGTTGGCCGACTGCTGAGGCTGTGCGATGGCCCGTTCAAAGAGTCCCATCAGCCAAAGGCTGTCCTGACCTTCCTTGATGAGCTGTGCCATCAGGCGTACTTTGTAGTCCTCGTCTACATCGGCCGACATCATCACCGAATCAGCCCAAGCGAGGTAACGCACCGTATCGGCCTGCTGTCGGTAGTATTCGACAAAGGTTATCTTGGCAGGACCGTTCTCTGGGTCCTCGGCCAGCACGCTGCACAGCAGTGGTTCGGTCTCGGAGGCACGGCCATGTTCCATGTAGAGGTCGGCAAGTATCACGCGATAATACAGGTTATCGGGATACTCATTGGCAAGAGCTTCCATCTCACCGAAGGCGCTCTCCTTGTTGCCCATGAGCATATAGTTGCGTAGCTTCTCCATGCTTATGGCCTCCGACTTGCCCATGAGCTGTTCGAGGCGTGTGAGCGCATCGATGACCTTGTCATACTGCTCCGTATGGTTGTAAAGCCCCACCAAGGCAGGCAGCAGCTCGCTGTTACGGCTCGGGAAGCGCCGCTGCATCTCCTCGACGGCAGCTATCGCCTTTTCATATTCGCGGTTGCTCTGGTAATACATGGCCAAGGTCTGGCGGTACCAGTAGTTGTCCGGTTCGCCCTCTACAGCGCATAGCAGCGCCTCGGCAGCCTTCTCCTTCTGGTTCAGCGCGAAGTAGTAGTTGGCCAGTTTATATTGTGCCGAAGGAGCCGTCGGGCACAGTGCAAGGCAATGCTGCAACATCTCAAAGGCCTCGTCGTAGCGTCCCTGCTGTTCCAACTTGACTGATTCGAGGAAGTAGTACTCGTATTTCCGCTGGTCGGCAACGGGCAACATAACCTCATCGTCAGGTACAGCAACCTTGCGTGTCGTGCCGCACGAGGCGAGCAGCACGATGAAAAGGGATAATAGGATATGTCGAGAATATGTCACAATCGGTTATTATTTTGTGTCATCCTGAGCGAAGCGAAGGGTCTCGCAATCGTGTCTGGCTCAGCATGACAGAGACTTAGAGCTTTCAATTTCTATTTTTCAACTCCCCTCACACTCCTGTATGTCCGAATCCGCCTGCACCGCGTTCAGTCTCGCCGAGAACCTCTACGGCCTCCCACTCCACCTGTTCGTGGCGGGCGATGACCATCTGCGCTATGCGCTCACCGTCTTCAATGACAAAATCCTCACTCGAAAGGTTCACCAGGATTACGCATACCTCGCCACGGTAGTCAGCATCCACGGTGCCGGGCGAGTTGAGCACGGTGATGCCCTTCTTGATGGCCAGTCCGCTGCGTGGGCGCACCTGCGCCTCATACCCTTCGGGCAGGGCGATGAATAGGCCTGTGGGTACCAGGCAACGTGCGAGGGGTTTCAGTACGATGGGTTCGGTGAGGTTGGCACGCAAGTCCATACCTGCCGATAGGGGTGTGGCATAGGTAGGCAGCGCATGGTGCGAGCGGTTTATAATCTCTACTTTCAGCATATCATCAGTCGTTAGGACACTATAATTCATAATTTCCGCGAAAATACACATTTTTTCCGTTCTTTCGGCCGTTTCTCACCTATTTTTATACAAAAGGGTGAAAACTTTCGTTTTCTTCTTGTTTATTGCGTCTTTTTAACTAAATTTGTCGTCAATCGATAACTATAAACAATTATTTATATTTTAATTCATTAAAAACTAAACATTTATGTGGTTAATTGATTCATCCATCGGAAGAAAGTTGGTGATGAGCGTTTCAGGACTTGGCCTCATCCTTTTCTTGACATTTCACATGGCAATGAATGCTGTTGCACTCTTCTCTGGTGAGGGGTACAACATGGTGTGTGAGTTTTTGGGAGCAAACTGGTATGCCCTCGTGGCTACTGTAGGCTTGGCAGCTCTCGTAGTGGTTCACATTGTGTATGCCTTCATCCTGCAGGTGCAGAACCGCCGTGCTCGTGGCAACCAGCGTTATGCGGTTACCGCTAAGCCCAAAGGCGTGGAGTGGGCATCACAGAACATGCTCGTGCTCGGTATCATCGTGATCCTTGGCTTGGCGCTCCACTTGGTGCACTTCTGGTCAAAGATGCAGCTCACCGAGATCCTTGGCGGTCACGAGGCACTCGTGTATGAAGGTTTGGTAATCGCTCCCACCAATGGTGCTGCGCTCATTGCCTATAACTTCTCACAGCCTCTCATCGTAGCTCTCTACGTAGTATGGTTGGCAGCTATCTGGTTCCACCTCTCACACGGCTTCTGGAGTGCATTGCACACCATCGGCTGGAACGGTAAGAACTGGCTCAAGCGTCTCGAGTGCATCAGCAACGTGTACACCACCATCATCGTGCTCGGTTTCATCGCAGTGCCCATCCTCTTCTTCGTGCAGAGCTTGATGGATTCTAACTTCGTATTCGAGTACATCAAGTCTACTTTGGGCTAATTGAGGTAACTCATAATTCATAATTCATAATTCAGAATTAAATACATACTATTATGTCAAAGATAGATTCAAAAATTCCTGAAGGCCCATTGGCAGAAAAATGGACCAATTACAAAGCGCACCAGAAGTTGGTGAACCCCGCCAACAAGCGTAAGTTGGATATTATCGTTGTGGGTACAGGTCTTGCCGGTGCCTCTGCTGCCGCTTCACTCGGCGCCATGGGCTTCAAGGTAAAGAACTTCTGCATCCAGGACTCTCCCCGTCGTGCACACTCTATCGCTGCACAGGGCGGTATCAATGCTGCTAAGAACTACCAGAACGACGGTGACTCAGTATACCGTCTCTTCTACGATACCATCAAGGGTGGTGACTACCGTGCACGTGAGGCAAACGTTTATCGTCTCGCCGAGGTGTCTAACGCCATCATCGACCAGTGCGTAGCACAGGGTGTTCCCTTCGCTCGCGAGTACGGTGGCTTGCTCGACAACCGTTCATTCGGTGGTGCTCAGGTATCCCGTACGTTCTATGCCCGCGGCCAAACCGGTCAGCAGCTCCTCCTCGGTGCTTACTCAGCACTCAGCCGTCAGGTAGAGTTGGGCAATGTAGAGCTCTACACCCGCTACGAGATGCTCGACCTCGTGATCATCGATGGCCGTGCCCGTGGTATCATCGCCCGCAACCTCGTGACAGGTAAGATCGAGCGTTTCTCAGCCCATGCCGTAGTTATCGGTACTGGTGGTTATGGTAACGCCTTCTTCCTCTCTACCAACGCTATGGGTAGCAACGGCTCTGCCGCTATGCAGTGCTACCGCAAGGGTGCATACTTCGCTAACCCCGCGTTCGCACAGATTCACCCCACCTGCGTACCCGTACACGGTGACAAGCAGTCAAAGCTCACTTTGATGTCTGAGTCGCTCCGTAACGACGGTCGTATCTGGGTACCCAAGAAGCTCGAAGATGCCAAGGCTCTCCAGGCAGGTACCAAGAAGCCCAACGAT
>JBGVOS010000115.1:0-13356 GCA_045126595.1 Bacteroidaceae bacterium
AGCAGTTCGTCTTTCTTGATTTCGGTGAAGAGCTGTGGCAGTGCCGACATGGGCTTATCCTGCCGCGCCTTCTCGAGCAGAGCGAGCGCGGTGGTGATGTTGCTGCGTCCGCGCTCGGCGTTCTGTGCCATCTCGTCAAGACCCTTGCGGTGGTAGTCATACATGAGCTGTCGGTAGGGTTCCATGGCGCCGTTCATGTAGTCGTTCACGATGGCGTGGCGGTTCTTGCTGTCGCCGAAGGCCTTCCATCCGTTTTCGCCTATCATCTGTGCATTGTTCACCACGTTCTCTGCCTTGTGCAATATGTCCGTGCCGCCCTGAGGGGCGAAGGTATCCATGTCGAACCCGATGATGAGGTAGGCATAGTAGGCGAGTACAGCCGTAAGGTTATTGTCTACCATGTCGTCTGCAAACTCCAGCTTGTCGTGCTCAATGTAGTTGAAATCTACGGCATTGTCGTTGAAGTTGAATACCGTGGTGTTGTACGAGGCATTATACACGGGGCGGTTGGCCTGCACCATGAGATTGCATCCGAAGCGTCCGTCGTCGCTGTATTCGTTCACGATGAGGTTGAAACTGCATACTATCTTCTCCCGTGTGGCATACTGCGCATTGCTCCACTTGCGGGTGTTGAGAAACTCGGTGATGGCTTCCTGCAAGGTGGTGAATACCGAGGTGTTCGTGCCCTGTATCTTCGAGTGGTTCACCACTACTTTGGCTTCCAGTTCCTGTGCCGTGGCGATGTGAGGGCATAGCCCGATGAGGGCGATGCCCAGGGCGAGGATATGATGTGCTGTTCTTTTCATTGTAATTGCAAAAATAGTGCTTTTTCAGTTCCTATGTATACTTTTCGCAATAATTAACGTCTTTCCGTCCTTAGCCGTCTCTGTCATCCTGAGTGAAACGAAGGATCTCGCGCAGGACTCTGCCAGACACGATTGCGAGATTCTCGGACGAGCCGAGCGCAAGCATTCTTCACTTCGTTCAGAATGACACGGAAATACGATCAATCATTCATCATCAGACTCATCGAGGGGTTCTCCTCGGTGAGCACACGATGCGTGAGCTCACCGATGGTCAGCTCCTCGGCCTCGGAAGAAGGTTCGGGCAGACGTTCGCATATACCTTTATATATATGGTAGCAGCCATTGTTCTCGGTGAGCAGTTCGTCGGTGATGCTCCATGTTGCGTCTGTCTCGGAGTGCAATGCCGCGTAGGCGGTGAGCATGGCTTCGGCATCGATGATGCGTGCCATGCCGAAGTAGTCGCCCTCGCGCCCCTTCGTGTCAATCACGTCCACCTCGGTGCGTCCGTAGTGAGCGGCAATGGCCGCGATGAGTCCGTCGCGTGCCTCCTCGTCGTCATATACGCACTCGCGCAACAGTATGCCGTCGGCTTCGGCACGGCAGATGGCCAGGGCTACGGTCAGTTCTCCACGGCGGGCTTCCCACATCGTATCGCCCGCCATGTACATGTCGTCCACTACGGCACGCAGGTCGTCCAGCGGGTGTTGTACGCACATCGTGCGCTCCTGCATCTTGTCGCGGAGGTAAGGCAACAGTTTCTCCGTTCTGTGTTGGTCGACGGTACCGACCACGAGCGAACCGTCAGGCGTACCGGCTGTTATCGTTTCCCATCCGAAGCGGAAGCAGGGCGTGTAGCCGAACTTGGCATAATACGCAGCCAGCTCTTGGGTGGCGGGGATGAGGAAACTGAATGCCGCGTTCTCCTGCTGCATGGCGCGGTGCGTCTGGCTCAGCAGTTCGCCCATCAGACCACGGCGGCGGTAGCGCTCATCGGTGCAGGCTCCCGAGATGTACGATGCGGGCAACATGCGTCCTCCGTAGGTCATGGGGTAGGGCAGTTTCTGTAGAGCCGACACTACGCGCCCGTCGCGCACGATTACCTCATTGCGCTCCTTGCGGTACTTCTCGCGGAAGTAGAGGTCGATGAAAGCACGCGGGTCGGCAAACGAGCGTTCCCACAGGTGGCGTGTCTCGAAGCGCACGCGCATCTCCTCCTCTGTCTCCTTGGAATGGGCGGTGAGCGTGGCGGTCATCTTGTCCAGTATCAGGTCGGGCTGGTAGGACAGCTTGGCCTTACGCAGTCCCTCCAATCCCAGGTCCTCTTCTCTATTTATATAGGTGATGTCTTCGGGCAGGCGCGAAACGAACTCATTGTTTATCATCGCGTAGGCCCCTTCGTAGGCAGTGTCGGCCTTCTCTACGCAGACGTCGAACGCCTCGGCATTGATGCGTGCACCGAAGGTGAAGGCCACCATCTTCTCGTCCACCCAGAGCGTGCCGCCCACGATGTGCAGTTCGTCGATATGGTGCAGGGCATAGTCAATCATACGCTGCTCGGCCTGCATGGCGCGCTGCATGCACGAGTCGTTCGTCCTGCACCACTCCTCGCCCAGCCGTATGCAGTCATCCACAAGGTCAGCCGTCAGGGGGCGGTATTCGTAGTTGGGGTACGTGCGCTTGAACTTGCTGATGTGGTTGCGCTTGGGCTGCAGCTTCTTTCCGCTGAGCGTTACCAGTTTCTCGCGCAAGTAGAGGTAGTCGGCACGATCGCGGTTCACACTATAAGCAAAGGCTCCGGGCATTGATTCTTCCATCATTCCTTGGGCACAGGGACACACACATGCCATACGCAACGTGTCGCCCAGGCTGCGGGCGTCGGCCATCAGCAATTCCAGCACATGGCGCAGGTCACCCTTGCCCATGGGCTTCATATAGGTCACATGGCCGTCGCTTACGAAGCGCAGCACGAGGAATCCCTCCACCACGGCATACTCCGTATGGTACAGGAATTGCCAGCTGCACAGGTTGGCCACGTTCATATCGCAGTTCATACACTTGCCCTCCATCGTATAGGAGCGCAACAGGTCGGCATCGGCTGCCGTTATAGGTTTAAAGGGAATTATCATAACGTTTACTGTCTTTTCAATTTCCATAGTGCCATTCCCTTTTGTCACCGCGGTGAAAACATTTTGTCACCGCGGAGAAAAAGCATTGTCACCGCGGTGAAAAACCTTTGTCTTCGCGGTGACAAAAGTTTTTCGAACTACCGAACAAAGATAATGGATAGTAGCGAATTTTGCAACAGAAGTATTGTTTTTTGTCCTTCGCCCGACTCGTCCACCCCTTAGCCGTTACTGTTTTAATAAGGTAATTCAATTATATCGCAGAAAACTCAAAATAAATTTTGTTTGTTTTCGCTTAATAAAAAAAATATAGTACATTTGCCGACGTTATTGTCAACACACACATTGTATAACTAAAAAAACGCAGTGTTATGAAGATTAATGAAATCATTCAGGACCTCGAGCGCAAGCATCCCAACGAGCCCGAGTACATCCAGGCAGTGACCGAAGTGCTTCACTCAGTAGAAGAAGTCTACTATCAGCACCCCGAGTTCGAGAAAGCAAAAATCATCGAGCGCATGGTAGAGCCCGACCGTATCATCACCTTCCGTGTCACATGGGTTGACGACAAGGGTGAGGTACAGACCAACCTCGGCTACCGCGTACAATATAACAACGCTATCGGCCCGTACAAGGGCGGTCTCCGTTTCCATGCATCGGTAAACCTCAGTATCTTGAAGTTCCTCGGCTTTGAGCAGACCTTCAAGAACGCCCTCACATCGCTCCCCATGGGTGGCGGTAAGGGAGGATCGGACTTCTCACCCCGCGGAAAGAGCCAGAACGAGATCATGCGATTCTGCCAGGCCTACATGACCGAACTGTGGCACAACCTCGGCCCCGACACCGACGTGCCTGCCGGAGATATCGGTGTGGGCGGACGCGAAGTGGGCTACCTCATGGGTATGTACAAGAAGCTCACCCGTGAGTGCACTGGCGTGATGACCGGTAAGGGTCTCGACTTCGGTGGCTCGCTCATCCGTCCCGAAGCTACAGGCTTTGGAGGTCTCTACTTTGTAAGCCAGATGCTCGCTACACGCGGTCTCGACATCAGCGGCAAGACCGTAGCTATCAGCGGATTCGGTAACGTAGCATGGGGTGCAGCCCTCAAGGCAACCGAACTGGGCGCCAAGGTGGTGACCATCAGCGGCCCCGACGGCTATGTATACGACCCCGACGGTATCAGCGGCGAGAAGATAGACTACATGCTCGAACTCCGCGACTCGGGCGACGATATCGTAGAACCCTACGTAACGAAATATCCCACGGCAACCTTCTATCCCGGTCGCCGTCCTTGGGAACAGAAGGTGGACATCTGCCTCTGCTGTGCCACACAGAACGAGCTCAACGGCGAGGATGCACGGCACATCATCGACAACGGTGTCATCTGCGTGGGCGAAATTTCGAACATGGGCTGTACCCCCGAAGCTATCGAACTCTTCGTCGAGAACAAGATGCTCTACGCTCCTGGTAAGGCGGTGAACGCAGGTGGTGTAGCTACCAGCGGTCTTGAAATGAGCCAGAACGCATGCCACATCTCATGGAGCGCTGCCGAGGTGGACAAGAAGTTGCAGTACATCATGTACTCTATCCACGAGCAGTGCGTGAAGTACGGTAAGCAGCCCGACGGCTACATCAACTACGTGAAGGGAGCCAACATCTCCGGCTTCATGAAGGTTGCCAACGCCATGCTGGCACAGGGTATCTATTAAACGGTATACCTATATGATATTATAATAAAGGCCTCCACTGCGGTGGAGGCCTTTGCTATCAGGGGCTGCGGATGTGGGGACAAAAAAACGGCATTCTGTTTGTAGGATCCCGAAAATATGGCTAACTTTGCGCCTTGTAATACGAATCGTATAATCTGGGTATGCGGCAGTAGCTCAGTCGGTAGAGCATCAGCTTCCCAAGCTGAGGGTCGCGGGTTCGAGCCCCGTTTGCCGCTCTTCTTATGGATATCAAGGAAATACAGAAAATCAAATTGCGCTTCGGCATTGTAGGCAATGCCGAAGAGTTGCATCGTGCCATTGATATTGCTATGCAGGTGGCTCCTACCGACCTCTCGGTCTTGGTGACTGGTGAGAGTGGCGTAGGTAAGGAACATTTTCCGCAGATAATTCATCAGAACAGTGCTCGCAAGCATAACAAGTATATTGCTGTTAACTGCGGAGCCATACCTGAGGGAACCATTGACTCGGAATTGTTCGGTCATGTCAAGGGCGCCTTCACGGGAGCCATTGAGGAACGTAACGGTTACTTTGCCGAAGCAAACAACGGTACCATTTTTCTTGATGAGATAGGCGAATTGCCCCTCTCCACTCAGGCGCGACTGCTGCGCGTGCTCGAATCGGGCGAATATATCAAGGTAGGCTCCTCGAAGGTGGAGAAGACCAACGTACGTATCGTGGCAGCTACCAATGTGAATCTCGTGGAGGCCATAGCTCGTGGCGACTTTCGCGAGGACCTCTATTACCGATTGAATACTATCCCCGTCAAGGTGCCGGCACTGCGTGAACGCTCGGGCGACATAGCCCTGCTCTTCCGCAAGTTTGCTTCTGATGTGTCGGAACGCTACACCATGCCTCCCGTACAGCTCACCGAGGGAGCCAAACGCTTGCTTACGGCCTATCCGTGGCCGGGCAATATCCGTCAGCTGAAGAACGTGACGGAGCAGATAACATTGCTCTCGGCACAGCGCGAGATTACCGAAGAGGTATTGCGCGAATATCTTCCTGAGGTGAAGAGCAGTCTCCCTATGCTTGCGGGGGCCAAGGCCTCGCAGGGCAAGACTTTCGAGAGCGAGCGCGAGATACTTTATCAAGTGCTTTTCGACATGCGACAGGATATAGCCGAACTGAAACGTCAGGTAGGAGCTCTTATGGGAGGTGAGATGCCCACGGCCCACAAGGCGGCTCCCTATGTGACAGCCGATGAACTGACCTATGTGGGCAGTGCTCTGCCTGCAACGCGTGCCATTGCCATCAGTGCCAAGAAGGAACACGATGACTATGAGTATCAGGACACGGAGGAATATCTGGAGGAAACTCTCTCGATAGAGGATGCCGAGAAGGAGCTTATACGCAAAGCCCTGCAGCGTAACCGAGGCAAGCGTAAGCTCGCAGCACAGGAACTGAAAATATCGGAACGCACGCTCTACCGCAAGATAAAGGAGTATAACCTTGAAGATTGTTGACCTCATGATATACAGCAAGCTACGCTATCTGCTCGCCTTTGTGTTGTCCTTCGTGCTGATAGGATGCACCATATCGTATAAGTTCAATGGCGCGTCCATCAACTACGACATCATTAAGACTATCACCATAGACAATTTCCCTAATCGCGCACTCTACCAATGGGGACCGATGGAGAGTATGTTCAACAATGCGTTGAGCGACAAGTATGTCAACCAGACCAAACTGCAGCAGGTGAATCGTGGTGGAGATCTTATTCTTTCGGGTGAGATTACGGCCTACGACCAGGTGAACAAGTCTATCTCTTCGGACGGTTACTCGTCGATGATGCAGCTCAAAATGAGTGTCAAGGTGAAGTTTGAGAATACCAAGAATCATGCTGAGGACTTTGAACGCCAGTTCTCTGCCAGCCGAGAGTTTGATTCGTCGCAACAACTCAACGATGTGCAGGAGGAACTTGTGACACAGATTATCGATGAAATAGTGGAACAAATCTTTAATGCCACAGTGGCCAACTGGTAGCACGTATGGTTTTAGGTACGCTCATTAGCCATCCCGAACTACTCAACCGCGATACCTTGTACGAATTGCGTAACATCGTGGCCCGCTATCCCTATTTTCAGGCAGCGCGGCTCGTGATGCTTAACAATTTATACCTTTTGCATGACCCGGACTTTGGGAACGAACTGCGTCGCTCGGTACTCTACGTGAGTGACCGTCGTGCATTGTGTCGCCTCATTGAAGGGTACACCGATAGTGTGGTAGCCGATGATGTAGTCGAGATACCTGAAGAACCCACCGTAGATCGCACCATGAGTCTTATTGACGCATTTCTCGATACATTGCCTGGGGAACAAGGCGGTATGTCGCTCGTTCCCGAAACAGTGGGAGATTATGCAGCACGCTTCTTGGTGAATGATGATGCTCTCCCTCAATCAAGCATCGAACCTCAAACCTCTCCCTCTGATGTCAGAGAGGCGGATAGTGTACTGAGAGCTCTCTCGTTGATTTCAGAACGTGGCACTGAAATTAGTGCTGCCATACCCTCTGATACTTTGCATGCCAAGCCTTCTGCCGAACTCGTTGCTGCTGATGAAGAATTGCTTGATGAGAGCTATTTTACAGAGACTTTGGCCAAGATTTATATCAAACAACGCAAATATTCACGTGCCCTCGAAATTATTCGGAGTTTATATTTGCAATTCCCCGAAAAAAATGCTTACTTTGCAGACCAAATCAGATTTTTGGAAAAATTGATTATTAACAACAACTTAAAATAGGACATGTATTTACTTTGTATCGTACTTTTTGTAATCGTTTCGGTGCTCATGTGTGGCATCGTGCTGATTCAGAATTCTAAGGGTGGTGGCTTGGCTTCATCATTCGCTTCTTCAAATCAAATCATGGGTGTGCGCAAGACCACAGACTTTCTTGAAAAGGCTACATGGACATTGGCCATTGCTATCGCAGTGCTCAGTATCGCAGCTGCATGGAGCCTGCCCGGTCGTGTAGAGGTTGGTCACGACAGCGTGCTGATGGAGAACGCCATCAATGACAATGCCGTGAATCCCGAGACTCTTCCTGGTTTCGATGCTCCTGTAGTAGAGGAAACTGCAGAATAAGCACTCTCTGTAAAACACCAAAGATAAAGGGACCGTCCTTCAAGGATGGTCCCTATTATTTTATATCTTACCTAAGATACGGTCCATAACCCAATTGGTGGGGGTGGCGCTAAGGCCATTACAAGTACAAATGCCTCGTCGTTGCAAATGTTGTACGATATTCTCGATGAGGGGTTGCTGTACATGTTCGGGGTTGGGCACCGAGAACTCATGGTGTCCCGTACTGTCGTGTAATTCGATGGGCTGGTAGGTGAACACCGAGAAGCAGAGCATACCTTGGTCGCCAATAATTTCAATGCGGTCCTCGCGTGCACTCTCGTGGGCAACGAAGCACCATGAACCACTGCCTACAAGGCCGCTGTCGAAGCGGAAAGTGGCGCTGATGCTGTCTTCTGCGGTATACAGTCCGCCACGGTTGGCGGTGTAGCCTTTGGCTTCGATGATGTACCCAAAATAGTGCTGTAGGAGGTCGAGCTGGTGGGGAGCGAGGTCGTAGAAGTAACCTCCACCAGCTATGTCGGCTTGTACGCGCCAGGGCATGTTGGCGCCTGTGGAACCGTCAAACTCGCGAGGAGGCTGTGCCAAGCGTATGTGTACGTTGATGACTTTGCCCACTCGGGGAATGAGCTCCTCTACCTTCTTGAAGTAGGGGAGGTAGCGGCGATAGTAGGCTACAAAACAGGGAACGCCGGTCTCTTCGCTGGCTCGGTTGATGCGTATGCAGTCTTCATACGAGGCTGCCATGGGTTTTTCTATATACACGGGTTTGCCTGTACGGAGTGCCATGATGGCATAAGTGGCGTGCGAAGAGGGTGGGGTAGCGATGTATATGGCATTTACATTGGGGTCGTCGATAATGTCCATCACATTGGTGTACCACTTGCCTATGCCGTGGCGTTCGGCATAGGAGCGTGCACGGTCGGCACTGCGGCTCATGACGGCCTCTATCTTCGACCCTTCTATCTGTTGGAAGGCGGGTCCGCTCTTCTTTTCCGTGGCTTCGCCACATCCGATAACTCCCCAGCGTATCATGTTGAATTCTGAATTTTGAATGATGAATTATACCTATAGTTCTTCACTTTTAACTCTACACTCTTCACTCTTTTTAGTCCCAGAAGTTCCATGAGAACCCAAGCTTGAACAGGCGCGGGTTGATGGGGTAGTGGGGAACGAGGAATGAGTTAGTCTGTCTCAATGTATTCTGCGTTACGTGGTGATACATCACATAGAAGCGCACTTGCTTGAGATGGAAGTTCGCATAGGCGTTGATGAAGGGGTAGCCACCTAGCTCTACGCGGTTGGCTCCCTCTTGTACAAAATATTGTTCCAAGGCAGGCGCGTAGTCAGGTGCGTAATAGCGGCTAAACCATCGCATGTCGGCCCCAAGCTGTATGTGCAGCACCTTGGCATAAGTGAACTTGAGGTAGAGGTTGGTGTAGAGATTCACCAATGGTAGAGGTAGTACCTCCTGGTTGGAGGAATACTGTACCGTGGCCTCATTGTCCCAATGGATGATACCGAACTTGAAGTCTTGGTTGAGCGTGGCGCTCATAATCTGCAGGTTCTTGGTATATTGGCGTGCAGTGATGCTGCTTAGGCTGACGGGTGTTGTCGAGTATGCATTGGTTGGTGCCATGTAGGGCGTACCGGCAAGGTAAGTATAGTTCTTGATATTCTCTACACCTGCATAGAGTCGGGTGTGCCAGCGGTCTATGCTGATGCTTCCACCGAGGCGTGTGCTGAACTGCTTGTGCAGGTCGTTGTCCCACCAGTAGTGCTGTGCATGGTAGCGGCTGTAATAGAACGAGGGTTCCTCATTCCTCATGTATCCTTCGATGCCTACGCGTACGGTGTCCTTTCCAAGGCGGAAGTGTAGCTTGGCGTCTCCTTCGATGCGGAAGTCACCGAGGTGGCTGCCTACAATGACCGTTTCGGCCGTCACGTCGAATAGGAATGCTTTACCCATTGTGCGGTGCAGGTTGCCGCCTATGTAGATGTCGTTCTCCTTATAAGTGTGGGTATGGTCGCGTCCTGTACCTCCGATGCTGTCAGGTAGGGTGAACTGTTGGTGCTCATATGTAGCGTATGCTGAGGCCCCGAAAGGAATCCAACGGTTGAAACCCTCGATGAGCGTAAGACCTACGGTGTTGCGCAAGCGCAGGTAGCGGGTGGCATCAATGGAGTCGTAGGGCAGGTAGTTGTTGGCGTAATAGTTCTTTGTGTTGGCATAGTCGATGAAACGGCGGCTTTTGGTGTTGGCCTCCATCGTGTGGAACACCTTGCTCACAGCTACGAAGTCGCGGTGGATAAGGACTGTGTCTGGAAGGCTGTCGGTGCGTGTCTTGTAGTATCCCAGTTTGAAGTCCTGGGCAAGAAAGACGGTATGCAGCAGGTTCTCGTTCCATGTGCGGTCCAGGTTGGTGGGCATGTCCTCGGGGCGGTAGGTCTTCTTGCCTTCGGCCATCGCCTCGGGGTTGGTGATGTAACGGTCGTCAGCGATACCGCCGTTCTCGGCAAGGCGCAGCTTGTCGTAGCTGTAGAGAAGGTTGATGCCGTAGCGGTCGCCGTGGTGATAGCCGTAGAGGCTGCCATCGAAGTAGGCGGTGGACTGATGGTCGTATAGACCACGGCCGAAGAGGTAGTCGATGTTGAACCCTAAGCCTGTGCGCTTCCCTGCATTCACGCCGAATTTCCCGATGAATCGCTCCTCGCCATTACGCTTGTTGCCCGCGCGGTAGTAGGTGACGTTTGACCAGGGCGACTTGGTATTGGTGAAATGAAACTCCGCGGGTGGAGTAAGGAAGAAGTCCAACCCGTCAGTGAAGAGGAACTCGCCATCGCTCTTTCGATTGAAGAAGATGCGCGACAGGCGTGGCGAACCCATATTGCCCAGATGGCTATACTCGCCATTGAGACCGTCGGTGAAGTGCAGGTTCTGGAAATTGTATACCGCCGTGTCGGTTTCTATGGGGATGATGTTGCCCAGCGTGGGGTCGATACAGAACATCTTTACGTCGCGTGGTACGCCACGATCTACTACGGTACTGTCACGCCCTACCCCCTGATTATTTACGATGCCTTGCTGGTTTAGCGTGGTAATGCTGCCTCCAACATCGTTCCGCCCACCTGCCATCTGCAAGTTCTGCTGGGCATAGAGGTGGGTGCACAGGCTCAGTGCGGTGATGATACCTACGAATAGTTTGCGCATGGAGTCCTTCTCGGTGGGTTATCGGAAGAATCGTACGATGTATTCGGCTATCTTGATGCACATCGATACGGCGCAAACGGCAAGGAATGCCGTGCGGTCTTCGGGGATGGTGATGTAGAGTATCAGTGCTATGAGGAAGCCTACAAGAAAGAGGCTGTTGAGCAGGTTGCGGAGTTCGTTACGTCTCATAGCTCATCGTTAATCATTCAACACCTTATTCATTTCAGCCACCAGGCTGTCGAAGAAGTTGATGGTACCCTTGCGGAACTTGCCTTGGTCCTTGTGCAGCTGACCTTTCTTGTTGAAGGCCTGCTCGTCGGTGATGAACTCCTCGGCACTGAACTTGAGTCCTCCTTCGCGCTCCTCCTCGTACCAGTAGTTGATGCGGGTGAGCTTGATGGTCGCCCCCTCTTCGCCACACTGTATCTCTACCCAGTAGTTGATGCGGGTGCGGTCGAGCACGAAAAACTTGTTCTTGAATACGATGTACTCCTCAGCGGTGAGGCTGAGGCTGTGGTTGGTGGTATCGTCAGAGGTGAACTTCGATACAATCACGTTGGGCTTGCTGAAACGCTGCTCGGCCCACTGACTGATGCGCTCGAAGGCGGCCGCCTGATCCAGCGTGGTGGCGACGGTTTCTTGGAACATGACACGTCCGTTCACTACTTCTACATTGCCCTTGTCGTAGCGGGCCTCCACTTGTGCCCAGCCTGTCATGAGGCTGATGAACAAGCATATTGATAAGCAGATTCTCTTCATTTTGTTTCCTTTTAAGCTTATATTCGAGACAAAGGTAATAAAAACGCGTGAATAACGCACGTTCCTCGCTTGTTTTTATTACTTTTGTTTCGGAAATACGATATGGATGATAACATCCATGCCCTATTTCAAACAGATTGACAGAATATGAAGAAGGAACAAGAGAATGAGCAGCTAGCCCTTGCGTGGCAGTTTGTGGAGCGCACGGGCGTGAACGTATTCCTCACGGGCAAGGCCGGTACGGGCAAGACCACCTTCCTGCGTCGCCTCAAGGAACGCTCGCCTAAGCGTATGGTGGTGGTAGCGCCCACGGGCGTGGCAGCCATCAATGCAGGCGGGGTCACCATACACTCGTTCTTTCAGTTTCCCCTGGCACCCTACATCCCTGGTGGATCGTTCAATGCAAAGGATGAGAAGTTCCGCTTCAGTAAGGAGAAGAAGAATATCATCCGCACGCTCGACCTCCTCGTCATTGACGAGATTTCGATGGTGCGTGCCGACCTCCTCGACCAAATTGATGCCGTGCTGCGCCTCCACAAAGACCGTCACCGCCCCTTCGGCGGTGTGCAGTTGCTCATGATAGGCGACCTCAGCCAGCTTGCCCCCGTGGTCAAGGAGAGCGAGTGGGCGCTCCTGCGCGAGTATTACCGCACACCCTACTTCTTTGGCAGCCACGCCCTGCAGCAGACGCGCCATGTCACCATCGAGCTCACACACGTCTACCGCCAGACCGACCGCGCCTTCATCGACATCCTCAACGAGGTGCGCGAGAATCGCCTCACGGCCGAGAGCCTCGCCCGGCTCAATAGTCGTGTAATTGGTGAAGGCTCTTACGGAGGACGAAATAATTCAGAATTCAAAATTCAGAATTCAGAATTAGCCGAAGGCACCATTCGCCTCACCACCCACAACGCTACGGCCAATCGCTACAACGAGGAACGAATGGATGCCTTGAAGAGCATTCGCTTCACCTTCCGTGCCGACGTCTCGGGCACTTTCCCCGAATCATCCTACCCCGCCGAAGAGAAGCTTGTGCTCAAGAAGGGCTGCCAAGTAATGTTCCTCAAGAACGACTCGCAAGGTTCGCGCTACTATAACGGCAAACTGGGCATCATCAGCCACGTTGATGCGAACACCATCCGCGTGCGTGGCATTGACGATGGAGTGGAGATTGAGGTGGAACCCGACGTATGGACCAACGCCCGCTATGTCATCGACAAGGAAACCAAGGAGATACGCGAAGAGATAGAGGGCGAGTTCCGCCAATACCCTTTGCGCCTCGCCTGGGCCATCACCGTGCACAAGAGTCAGGGCCTCACGTTCGACCGTGCTGTGCTCGATGTCAACGCCGCCTTCGCTGCCGGGCAGGTCTATGTGGCACTCAGCCGTTGCCGCTCACTCGAGGGCTTGGTGCTCACCGCTCCGCTGTCGCCCTCGTCGGTCAGGACCGATGCCGTGGTCACCGACTATATGAATGTCGAGCTCGCGCAGGCACAGCATACCGCCAGTCACCTCACCACGCTCGAGCGCGACTACTACCTTGCCATGCTCACCGAACTGTTCCACTTCAATACACTTGCGGCCGACTTTCACCGCATGCTGCGCCTCATCGACGAGCATCTCTACAAGGTGTACCCTCTGCTGTTG
>JBGVOS010000116.1:0-15714 GCA_045126595.1 Bacteroidaceae bacterium
CGGTGTAAACACCTGTCATCACGTTTACAGCACCGAGCTCAGTCTCCTGAGCCTTCTCGAAACCTTCAAGACCTGCTTTTGTCTCCTCTTGGAACAAAACTTCATAAGACGGATTGTGCAAAACCTCTACTGCACCAGTGATTCCGTACTTGCTCAAATCAATGTTTGCCATTTTGTTAGATTTAATAAATTATGGTTAATACTCTTTTTCTTTTACGTTTTCGGGCCAGTTGGGGAATGTCCCTTTCTAACCGTGTACAAATATAACAAGGATTTTCTTTAACGAAAAGGCGAACCAAGAATTTATTTGGTTAATAAAAGTAAAAATGCTTAATAACATATTTTTGCTGCATCTTTCGAGAAGAAAGTGACAGTTAGAGTTTGCATTTAACTCCGTTGATACCACCTGTCAACGGCTGGCATTCACTGCTGACCATCCGTAAAGGGTCACGATGGCAAAGCATAGCAACGGTAAGGCAAACGAAAGATTCACGGCCGGCATGTTTCCGATGGTGCCAAAGTCTATGATAGCCCCTTGTACGGGAGGTATCACAGCCCCACCCACAATGGCCATTACAAGGAAGGCGGCTCCGAGAGTTGTATCTTCGGCTTTCACATCTTCAAGGGCAATGCCATAAATGGTGGGGAACATAAGCGACATGAATGCGCTGGTAGCTACCAGGCAATACAATCCTCCTCTGCCATCGATAAGGATCGTGCCTAAGGTAGTAAGGCAGGCTGCCATACCGAAATACATAAGCAAACGACGCGAACTGATGTGACGCATGAGGTAGGTACTGATAAAACGCGAGGTGAGGAAGAGGGTCATGGCCACGATATTGAACTTCTGCGCTGTAGCCTTATCGAAACCCAGACGATCAGCATAGTGGATGATGTAGGTCCAGGTCATAATCTGTGCACCAACATAGAACATCTGTGCCACAACACCATTACGGTAAAGTTTGTTCCTCCACAGACGATTCAGCGTGATGCTCTTCTTGGTCTTCACTCCTTCGCCGCGTGTCTGGGGTATTTTGGTAAAAGCTATAACAACGAACACAATCAAGACGAGCACTCCCAACAGCACATAGGGGTCGCGTATTGTTGCCAAGTCGTGCAAGCGTATATCGACCTTTTCTGTTTCGCTCAGCGCATGGTAAATGATATTTCCCGCAGCATCACGCTTATCGGAGATAAGGTTAGGCAATACCACAAGTGCAGCCACCGACATACCCGAGAGTGCACCTATAGGATTGAATGCCTGGGCCATATTGAGACGGCGTGTAGCGGTTTCAGGGCTACCCAAAGAGAGGATGAGCGGATTGGCTGTGGTCTCCAAAAAGGCTAGTCCGAAGGTAAGCACATAGAGCGACACACAGAAGAATGCAAAACTCTGATAGGCCGCTGCTGGGATGAACATGAAGGCACCTACGGCATACAGTGCCAACCCCAAGAGAATACCGCTCTTGTAACTGTATTTGCGGATAAACAATGCTGCCGGTACGGCCATCGTGGCATAACCTCCGTAGAAGGCCAACTGAATCAGGGAAGACTTGGCAACGGAGAACTCCATCAGCGTCTGGAACGCCGCCACCATAGGATGGGTGATGTCATTGGCAAAACCCCATAAGGCAAAGAGTGAGGTGATGAGGATAAAGGGAACAAGGAATTTCTTCTCTACGAGTTTGGGGCTTTTATTCTCCATAATAAATGCAAGTTACAATAATTGTGGACAAAGGTAGAGCAAAAGAACGATAAAATAAAATTTTATACCTACCTTTGCCGTAAAACAGCGAAAAACGACCCGTATGATAGAATATCTTAAAGGAGACATCACCGAACTGACTCCCACCACCGCCACCATTGAGTGCGGAGGCGTAGGCTACCTTGCCAACATCTCACTTTATACCTATACCGCGATACAGAACCGTTCACAAACCAAACTCTATATCTACGAGGCCATCCGCGAAGATGCCCACGTGCTTTACGGCTTTGTCGACAAGCGGGAGCGCGAACTCTTCCTGCTGCTCATCTCCGTGTCGGGTATCGGAGGGAATACCGCACGCACCATACTCTCGGCACTCACCCCGAACGAACTGTGCGAGGTGATAGGCTCGGGCAACGACAAACTGCTCAAGATGGTCAAGGGCATCGGCGGAAAGACTGCCCAGCGCATCATCGTGGAGTTGAAGGACAAGATTACATCGGTAGGCGGCACCGACGTTATAGGTAGCAACATCGGCAACGCCCTCTTCGTCGAAACCTCAAGCGAGGTGCTCGAGAGCGCCGTAGCCGCCCTCTCGATGCTGGGCTATACGGCTGCCGCCTCGCAAAAGGTGGTGAAGGCCATCCTCAAGGAGCAGCCATCGGTAAGTGTAGAAACGGCCATCAAGGAGGCATTGCGCAGGCTATAAGAAGAAACGAGCCAACGAATACAAAAATAGGGCACATCAAACCGATGCGCCCTATTTCATTATATAGATGAGCTTTACTTTATTACCACTTTGGCTCGTGTGCCGTTGACTTCCACGATGTAGAGTCCGCCCTGCGGAGCTACCACCACGCCATTGCCACGTGCCACTACTTGTCCGTTCACAGTATAGAGTACGATGTCTCCATCAGCAGTTACCGAGGTTCCGTTGACGCTCCATGCCTTCTCTGCCGTCTTCACCTCCTCGATGTCGGTATAAGGAGGTGTGTACTTACCGATTGAGTAGTAATACTTGCATACATCGTATTTCTCACCCGAAGCATTGTCTATGGAGTATGACTCTGCCAGATAGTCGCATTCGTCATTAAGATAGATGTAATGGACGGTATAGGTCGTATACTCTATGGTGCTCAAGCGCTTCAATGCATCAAACGAGTAGACGATTTGATCCACATCGGGCAGTGCCACCATCCGCTCGCTCTTGGTGTCAAACACATAGGTCTTAGTCTCATTGATAATCTGTCCCTTTTCGTTGGTGTAGTGAGAGGTTATAGTACAATTTCCTTGTCCATGCATGATTCTCCATTCACCTATCTCCATATCCCATTCGAGATGGACTTCATTCACTCGGCTTATGGCTACATCTTCTGATTCAACCCCCATGAAGAACATTCCTACAGGGAATTCATAGTTGTCAGCAGGATTATTGGCACGATAGCTGCCGTTGAAGCTTCCTCTTCTGATGATATGCATCTTTCCGGAGGTAACTTGCAGCACTTCAGTCTCCGAATCCTCATCCCATACCCACTCAGCATATTTAGCTCCCTCATAAAGCCATCCATCCTCTTCGAACCAAAAATCATTGACACCCTCCTGCAACTCTTCGGAGCGTCGGGTTGCCGGGGCCGCATCCCCGCCATAGCTTGTATTCTCTTCATCGACCTCTCCATAGAAACGACCTCTAAGGCATGCACCTTCATCACCGTCGCCTTCGCGATTGAGCCAAGACGCCTCAAATTCCTCGAGCGTTATCTCGTTGTACTCGTCGTTTACATACGAGCAGGTGTAGGTCTCTACATATCCATATCTGTCGGTACTTACCCACTTGACAAGACGATCATACTTGTCATATTCAAAGGTATATGAATAGTTGAATTCCTTTTCATCTTCTGAGCGAGTGAACTGATCCGCATCAACATCTTCATAGGATTCATCATACGAAGCCGTATATGAGTAGCTGTATATGCTGGCATAACGGTTACGCGAAGGGTTAAGCGTAATAATCTCCTCATCGTCGAGTTCCCAATAGGAATCAAGATTCTCGAGGTCTATCACGTCGTCCTCATTATCGTAGAGTTCCATATCAATTTTGTAATACGTCTTTGTCGTGGTCAGGCCATCCACAACCTCATCCACCTTGAAGCCATAAAGCTCATAATCACGCTCATACTCCACTTCGTAATAGCAGTGAAGGTGAACATTATCCCCGAAGTCCATACCCTGGAAAATACCGTTTTCATCGTAGTAATACTCCATGACATTGGCCGTGAACTTCAATTCCATAAAATCATCGAGAACCATCGCGCTGCTTTCGGAATCCCATTCGTATTCCTTGAACATGCATGGATTACCGTACTTGTCATAAGAGAGTTCCTCGATAAGTGCCAGTCCGTCCCATCCTTCTTCATCTTCATCGCACAAGGAGAAATACTGCTCCGTATGCTCTCTGGCGCCAGCCCATGTTACAATCACGCGCTCCGTCTCCTTGCCTTTCGTCTCATCGGCATTGTATTCAAACTGAGCATAGCGGGTGCAACGGCCCAACTCATCAAATTCATACTCCAAGAAGTACGACTCTTCGGTATCGAACATCATTCCGCTGTTCTCATCGCCCGTGTCGTTCCACTCGTAGTGCTTTTCCGATACGAGCCAGCCACATTCGTTATATTCGTAATGGGCACGGTGAGTATCCGATACCACGCTGTCGAGCAACACGATATCCACTCCTTCTGCAACGCGACGCTCCACGGCACGATGCTGTGGCATCTTGGCCAGCTTTGCATTCAACGACTCAGCAGCCTTGCTATGGCTGATAGACTGAGCCTGTACACTTACCGATGTGCACAACACGGCACACACCAGCATAACCATTTGGGTAAAGTTTCTTTTCATAATCTGACTTTTATATATCCTTTTCGTTAATTCCTTCAAAAAAATGCGATGGCGGCACACTGCATTTACAAGCAACAAAAGTAATCCTTTTACTCAATATGCCCAACTCTCAAGCAAGAAAAACCCATAGAATCCAGTTCCCGCGGGTCAACAAGTTTCATTTTTGGGGTGGCATTGGCAGAGATTGCACAAAATGGGTATATCCATCAGAATTATTGGGTATACCCATTTTTGAAATCGGGTATACTCAATTTTCTTCGAGGGTATACCCGATTTTCTTATCGAATGGACTCAATTCACGGGAAGAATGCCAATGCCACCCCAAAAATGAAATCAATTAACCCTGAAATGGATTCAGAAATAGTGATTCGAAAGCAGAAAATACCCATTTCATCGGTACTTTCCTAAAAAGTGCCGTATTGCCGTTTTATCTGCTCGAAGATGTCGAAAAGCTCGTCCACGGTCTCGGCACGCAACATGGCGATACGCAGTTGTTTGAAGTCGGGCAATCCCTTGAAGAGCGGCGTGGCAGCCAAGTGGCGGCGTATGTGCAGTATACCGCGGCGTTCGTCGAGTCGGGCCACGCTCTGGCGTACCTCGTCGCGCAAGATGTCCATACGTTCATCGAAGGTGAGCGGGGGCAGCGGAGTGCCCGTCTCGAGGTAGTGCTTCACCTCGCGGAATATCCACGGGCGGCCGAAGCTCGCGCGGCCTATCATCACGGCATCCACGCCGTAGCGGTCGAAGCACTCTTTGGCCCTCTCGGGCGTGGTGATGTCGCCGTTGCCGATGATGGGGATGTGCATGCGGGGGTTGTTCTTCACCTCGCCGATGAGGGTCCAGTCGGCCTCGCCCGTGTACATCTGGGCTCGTGTACGACCATGGATGGTGAGTGCCTTGATGCCGCAATCCTGCAACTGCTCGGCCAGGTCGACGATAATCTTTGAACTCTCGTCCCATCCGAGGCGGGTCTTCACGGTGACAGGCGTCTTCACGGCGTTGACCACCGAGCGTACGATGTCGAGCATCAGCGGTACGTTCTGCAACATGCCTGCACCGGCTCCCTTGCCGGCCACTCGCTTTACAGGGCAGCCGAAGTTGAGGTCAATGATATCGGGCTTCACTGTCTCGACGATGCGGGCCGCCTCGGTCATCGAGTCAACATCACGTCCGTAGATTTGTATCGCCACGGGGCGCTCCTCGTCGCTGATGGTGAGTTTCTGCATCGACTTGTTCACCTGACGGATGAGCGCGTCGCTCGACACAAATTCCGTATACACGAGGTCGGCACCGAACTGCTTGCACATCAAGCGGAAGCCGAGGTCCGTGACATCCTCCATCGGTGCCAGCAGCACCGGATATTTGCCTAATTCTATATTGTCTATCTTCATTGTCCTAAAATCCTTTCGGCTACTTCAAAGCCGTGTTGATATAATGCATTCATCTTGTTTATGTCGCGTTCGATGCGGGCCACCTCTACAGGGCGGTCGGGGCGGATGACGGTAATGCGACCCTCGTCTTCCAAGCGCTCTACCCATGCTATCTGTGCATTGTAGCGTGCCCCGCGTGTGCGAAGCGCTTCGCGCAGTTTGGGATAACGCTTGTAGATAAACGGGGGGAGGTGTGGCGGTTTTTCTTCCTTGCGGTATCCACGGTGGCGGGTGAGCACTACCACAGCATGCTCGTAGCCCTGCTCAAAGGCACGGGCCAGGGGGATGGAGTCGGCAATGCCGCCGTCAAGCATGGGGCGACCGTCAACATAGGCTATAGGGCATACAAAAGGCAGGCTGCTCGATGCGCGTACGATGTCGATGATGCGTTCGGCACTCTCCTTCTCCTCCAAGTACACGGCTTCGCCCGTGGTGCAATCCATGGCTACGCTCTCCACACGCATGGGATTCATGCGGTAAGCTTCGTAGTCGTAGGGCCACAGCGTCTCGGGCAGTTCATGATAGAGCAAGTGCATGTCCATGATGCTGCGGTAGCGCAGGATGTTGCGTACCCCGAGGTAGTGACGCTCGGCCTGCAGGTCGGCAAAGGTATACTTGGCGCGGCCACGCTGATGCGCAGCAAACGACAAGGCATTGCTCGACCCAGCCGACACACCTATCAGATAAGGAAAGGTGACATCGTGGTCAATCATCCAATCAAGCACACCGCTCGTGAAGACACCACGCATGCCGCCCCCTTCGAGGACAAGGGCCGTATGTTTGAACTTATTTTCCATACTCGACTGCAAAGTTAGTATTTTTTTTCACTATCTTCGCACCATGAAACCGAAACATCCCTTCTCAGTAGCCGTATTCTGTTCGGCAGCTACAAATCTTGCACCTGAATATTACGAACAAACGTCACAGCTCGGGCGTTGGATTGGCGAGCAGGGCTGGCGCCTTATCTATGGCGGTGCTAGCCTCGGGCTGATGGATTGCGTGGCCCGTACGGCCAAGGAGGCCGGAGCCTTTGTTACGGGTGTCGTTCCCGACAAGCTGGTAGAGCGCGGCATCGTGAGTCCCCTGCTTGATGAGAGTATTCCCGTCCATAGCCTCGGCGAACGCAAGGAGGTGATGCTGCGCGAGAGCGATGTCTTCATCGCCCTGCCCGGCGGAATAGGCACGCTCGATGAGGTGTTCCACGTTGTGGGTGAGAGCAGCATCGGCTACCACGCCAAGCCCGTAGTACTATATAACATAGAGGGCTGCTGGGACTCACTGCTCGGTATGCTCGACGACCTGCGCCAGCAAGGGCTGTTGCGCCACGATCTTACGGGACGGCTCATGGTGGCCAGTTCATTGAAAGAACTGAAACAGTATATAACACTATAAGTATAGAACGTATGCGAAAAATCATCGGTATAGGAGAAACCATTCTAGATATCCTCTTCAAGAATGACCAAGCCGCCACCTCGGTGCCTGGCGGCTCTACGTTCAACTCTATGATTTCTTTAGGCCGCGTAGGAATACCCTCTTGTTTTCTCAGCGAGATAGGCGGCGACAAGGTGGGAGGTATCGTGCGTGACTTCTTGCGCGACAATGGCGTGAATGACCGTTACCTTACCGAGTATCCCGACACGAAGTCGCCCATATCATTTGCTTTCCTTGACGAACACAACAACGCGACCTACTCCTTCTACAAGGAGCCCTTCGCCCGTCGCGATGATTGGGAGTGCCCCGCGATAGGGCGCGACGATATTGTTCTCTTCGGCTCTTACTATGCGCTCAATCCCGAGATGCGCTACAAGGTGACCGCCCTGCTCGATGAGGCACGCCGCGCGGGCGCCATCATCTACTACGATGTCAACTTCCGCCGCAATCATGCTGGCGAGGCCATCAAATTGATGGGCACCGTCATTGAGAATCTTGAGTATGCCGACATCGTGCGCGGATCAGACGAGGACTTCGAGGTGCTCTACCGCATCGGTGAGGGCGACAGGGTGTTCAGGGAGAAGGTCGAGTTCTACTGCCCCCGCCTCATCTATAGTCGTGGAGCACAAGGAGTAGAGTTGCACAGCCGTACCCTCACCAAGCACTATGCCATCGATCCCGTCACCCCCGTGAGCACCATCGGCGCGGGCGACAACCTCAATGCCGGCATTCTCTACGGACTCATCAAGTACCGCATCCGTCGCGACGACCTCGACCATCTCACCGAGCACGACTGGGACCAGATCATCCGTTGTGGTTTGGCCTTCAGTGCCGACACTTGCCTCAGTGCCGACAACTACATCAGCCGCGAGTTTGCTCAGCAGGTGCAGCGTGGGTAGGTTAGGATTTTTACCCTGTTGAAAAAATATTTTCACTTCGTTGAAAAAAGTTTTTCGCTTTGTTGAAAATAAATTTTCATCATAGTGAAATTTTTTTTGCAAGGCCTCGAAAAATTTTGCAAAAAGTGTAGATTTATTTGTTTAACAATACATTGCGCAGTACATCACCACAAGTAATCTTCCGTGTAGGCATCAAATGCAGGACGCTCCGTTATGCCCTGCTGCTCTAACAGATTGTATATCGTCTCTTGTTCGGTGGGAGTGATGAGTCTTGTGCCCTTACGCATGCGATAATACATCGCCATGCCGAACGCAGCAATGATACCCTCCTTCATCACATGGGCCTGGTGCACGGTCATTGCCGACATCATCCGCACAAAACCGCGAGCATACTGTACCTTCTCGGCGGAGCGGTACATGGGGCACTCCCCCTCCATCTGTGCCAGATAAGCAGGGCTTACAATCTGCCATCTCTCCACCTCGGCCGGCATCATCGCCACCGCCACATGGCGCAAGCAGTTTGTCGCCTTCGGGCAATCGCCCTTGATGCAGAGGGTATAGTTGTTGGGAACTTTCTCGCTGGTCTTTGTTAAAGATTCTTGTTTCATAGTGTATTCGATTTAAGTGGTTGTTTAATACTACAAATATACCACTTTTATGAAGGAAAAGCAAATAATCCGATGATAGTATATGGAGTATTGAAAAGTTTTAGTACATTTGTGGCGATGAGGCGGAAGTCTCGTCAAGACATTTTGGTAAAATAGAAGCGTTATGCTCTCTTGTAGTCTAGAAACCTGAGAAATTTCAAAAGGATATACAAGGATTGCATGATGGTTCTGCGCGTTTCGCGTGGACTGTTATCTCCATTTCTGTATATTTCGGGTTTTCTCAGGACCTCTAGACTAAGGCGTGGCATAGCAGACCACGCTTCTTGTTTAAATGGAGAAAACAAAATAATATGAAAGGAACAAAAGGTTTATTGGCAGCTTTAACGCTCTGCTTTTTGGCGGCATGTAATCAGAATGCTAAAGTAGAAGATGACAATCTCTACCGAATAATGGTCGGAGATAAATATGGTTTCATGGATGCGAGTGGAAAAATCGTGATTGAGCCTCAGTTTGATGCTGCTGAGAAGTGCTTTTCTGACGGACTTTGTTATATTAAGTCTGGAAAGAAAATCGGGTATATTAATAGGATAGGGAATATCGTATTGGAATTGGCTGATTCTATTATTGAAGCTTCTTCATTCAATCATGGCCTGGCAAATATTACAACAGAATGGCATTTAAGTGATGATATTACTTTTATTGGTAGTGGAATTATAAATGCAAATGGTGAGTTGGTATTACCAGCAGAGTTTGTTCATGGCGCAACGATAAATGTTGATGGTGAAAACTCATATGTAGTTGTTGGAGAAATTCGCAACAATTGTTATATGTTAGACTCAAATGGTGATAAGATAGGAATGAACTGTGATAGCATCTTGAACGGTTTTTCAAATGGATTATGCGCAGTAAAATTCAATGAGAAATGGGGGTATATGAATACAAGCGGTGAGCTTGTAATTGATACAATATATGATTATGTACGTGTTTTTTCAGAAGATGGAGTTGCTCGTGTCAGAAAAGGCTCGGAACATTTCTTTATTGATAAAATGGGTAATCGTTTGTTCTCCGTTGATCAAACACTTACTGGGATGGTTTGTAATAGAGCGGCAGTCGTTTTGAATGATGAAACATATCTTGTAGATAAGTCAGGAAAAAAGATATGTACAATAGATGCGGATATTGTATACTCTTTCAACAAAGAAGACAAGATGGCTACGATTGTCAAGAATGGAAAAGTTTCAAAGATTGACACCTTAGGTAATGTCGTTTTGAGAACAAATTATCGATGGGTAGGTAAATTTGTAGACGGAGTTGCTGAAGTGTTCAAGGATGGCAAATGGGGTTACATTGATACTGAGGGCAATGAAATTGTAAGTGTTGTTAATTCTCGCACGGGAGATGTGCGCAGTAAGGGTTCTCAACTTATAGATGCATGGAATAAGAATACTGATGGAATTTGGGTTGCATCTTACTATGACTTGCAAGGTAATCTCATATGGAAGGATATACCAACTTCTTCATCAAAGAGAATGAACTTTTATGGTGCTAAAAGAGAAGATTATATTGAATATTTTGATGCAAGAATGGCTGATTTGGACCCAATAGAAGGTGTATATTATGTAACTAACAAGGATTTCTATCAAGATAGAGATAATCTTAGTGATATTGGCCAAAATGATACAGAATCTGAATTTTGGGCAGTCGTTTACAACGAATATGTTGATGGTTTTGTCGCTCATGTCGTGAACGATTCTAGTCATTGGGTTAACAAATTTGTTAAGATTGGCAACTCGAATAGTTATGCCATTCAGAAGATTGATGAGGAATATGATTATTCGAAAGAAGGCCGAGTCAGCATAGAAGATTTCAATAAATTTGATTTCAGATTAGACTTAGGGCATAATAATTACTATAACTTCTTTGCTACCTATGAGTTCGTAAGAGATTATCCTACCATTGCCGAGATGGAGAAATTCCAGCAAACCGAATGGACAGGTTCAGGCTTTGCCATTGCTGACGGCTATATTGTTACGAACTATCATGTGACGAATGGTGCTAAAACTATCCGCATCAAGGGTGTGAATGGTGATATGGAGGAAGCCTACAAGGGATTTGTTGTGGCTTCGGATAAGGAGCACGACTTGTCAATCGTTAAGATTGTTGATAAGGATTTCGAAGGATTTGATGCGATACCTTACAAGATTGGCAAGACTACGGTAGATGTGGGTGATGATATATTCGTATTGGGCTACCCGATGACTCAGACTATGGGTGAAGAGGTGAAGTTGACCAATGGTGTTATCAGTGCTGCATCAGGTTATAAGGGTGATGCTTCGATGTATCAGATATCCGCAGCTGTACAGTCAGGTAATAGTGGCGGTCCCTTGTTTAATGAGGATGGTGCGGTGATAGGTGTGGTATGTGCAAAGCATGCTGGCGCTGAGAATGCAAACTATGCCGTGAAGGTATCGTATCTCTATAGCCTCATTACAAGTTCTAACCTTGGCATCGATATTTCTGGCAATGACAAAGTTAAGGGTAAGAGTCTTAGCAAGCAGGTGAAGAAAATCAAGGATTTTGTTTATTTGATAGAGTGCAGTAGCAAATAATAGCAGATAAATAAGTGGTAAAGAATGAAGTTGTTAAAGATAGGACTTTGTTGCATATCGTTAATATTGGTTACATCATGTACTGATAAGAAGGCAAGCAATGGCGGCAATATTCAAACAGAAGATATTGGCCATAGAAGAGGATGTCGTGTAAATACCAGACCAGTGCCTGCTCTTGTTACATCCCCTAGATGTATCAAAACTAAACGTGTTTCAACAGATACATTAACAGACTAAATTACAGGTGTACTCTGAAGGTCTGTCAAAAAACATAGACCTACGAAATCAACTTCCACTACCGACACCCCCACACCGGGGTGTCGGTAGTTATTTATCAATACCACAGCGCATTACAAGCAACTACCGACACCTCAGCCAAAATCCCCTGAACATTAAATTATCAGCGTAAACTTTATTGTTTTTATACCCGAAAGGGAGTAATGAAGCTTTTAAAGAGTTATTTTATACCCGATGGGGTGTAAAATAGAAACGATTCATCTTAACTGTCGAGAAATATTTGTCTTCTGAATTTGTGCAGACGCATCTGCACAAATAGAAGGTACTTCAAGAGTATCATTACAGAACAAAATGAAGCCGTTGCATGGCTTCAGTAGCAGGATATAGCATAAAAGCGAGGGAGCGCATCGTGTGACGCGCCCCCTCTTGTCATTTATGTGGGTGTGGATTAGTAGTTCTCCTTCTGTACCTCGAAGTATGCCTGGGGGTGGAGACATGCGGGGCATGCCTTGGGAGCCTCCTCGGCCTCGATGATGAAGCCACAGTTGCGGCACTGCCAGAACACCTTACCGTCCTTCACAAATACCTTGCCCTCCTCGACATTCTTCAAGAGGTCGAGGTAACGCTCCTCGTGACCCTTCTCAGCGATGGCGATGTTGCGGTACATAGCAGCGATAGCGGGGAAACCCTCTTCCTGGGCGATGTCGGCAAACTTGGGATAGTCATCTACCCACTCCTCGTGCTCACCGGCAGCAGCTGCGCGGAGGTTCTCCATGGTGGTGCCGATAACGCCTGCGGGGAACTTGGCAGTGATCTCTACCATGCCACCCTCGAGGTACTTGAACATGCGCTTAGCGTGCTCCTTCTCCTGCTCAGCAGTCTCGGTGAAGATGGCTGCAATCTGCTCGTAGCCCTCTTTCTTGGCCTGGCTTGCGAAATAGGTGTAGCGCATACGTGCCTGTGACTCGCCAGCGAATGACATCATAAGGTTCTTCTCAGTCTGTGTTCCAATAATACTCTTTGCCATAATCTTTATATTTTTAGTTGTTAATGTTATCTGTTTTTGTTTCTTTGACGATGCAAAGATAGGAGGAGTTTTTTTATTATGCAAATAGATATGGTTTATCGCCCGATATACAAAAACTATTATTACCTTTGCGGTAGTGTTGTATACCCTACACACAAAACGCTACACACTAAACACACCGAACCATGAACCTACAGCAATTAGAGTACATCGTAGCGCTCGACAAGCACCGTCATTTCCAACGTGCTGCCGAGGCATGTGGCGTGAGCCAACCCACCTTGAGTGCCTTGGTGCAGAAGTTAGAGGAAGAGCTCGACCTCACGCTCTTCGACCGTAAGAGTCACCCCATCTGCCCCACCGACAGTGGACGCGCCGTGATAGACCAGGCGCGCGTGATACTTTATAATGTGGCCCAGCTGAGAGAGATGACCCGCTCGGAGAAAGAGCAGGAGAGTGGCACAGTGCGCATCGGCGTCATCCCTACCGTGGCGCCCTATGTGTTGCCCCGACTCTTCAAACAGATGCAGAAGGACTCGCCACAGATTGAGTTGAAGGCCTTCGAACTGCGCACGGCAGTCATCATCGACCAACTGCGCAAGGCCGAGCTCGACATGGCTATCCTCGCCACCCCACTCGAGCAGCCCGACTTCCTTGAGATACCACTCTACTACGAGAAATTTGCCGCCTATGTATCGCCTGAGGAGGAACTTTACAAGAAGGAGGAGATCACTGCTTCAGAAATGCCCACCGAGCACCTGTGGGTTTTGAAGGAGGGTCACTGCATGCGTAATCAGGTATTCAACTTCTGCCAAACCCAGTCGGCCTACTCGACCACCTACGAGGCGGGCAGCATCGATACACTCATCAAGATCGTTGATGAGAACGGAGGCTACACCGTCATCCCCGAGTTGCACCTCCCGCTACTCCACGATGGGCAGAAGCAACACGTGCGCCAACTCGCCTCGCCCACTCCCGTACGTGAAATATCGCTTGTCATCCGTCAGGACTATGTGCGCGAGCGCCTCATCAATGCCGTGGCCGATGCAGTCAAGGCCATCATCCCCGACGAGATGCTTGACGCACGCCTCAAAAAGTTTGCCATCAAATTGTAAAGACATTGCAACAGCATCATTCTGGGCGCAGCGAAGAAAGTGCGCTGCGCCCATAGACTTTGAACTTTTGGGCTACGTAGCTGTTATCATACTATACTTAAAACCTTTAAAAGCATAGTATGAACATTATCCATCTGACTGAAACAGACTTCCTCCATCGTGTGGCCGACTACCGCGCCCCACATGCCGAGTGGCGCTACCGAGGTGACCGCCCTGCCATCGTAGATTTCTATGCCGAGTGGTGTGGTCCCTGCCGTGCATTGGGACCCATACTCGAAGAAATCGCTTCGGTATACAAAGACGAAATCTATGTATACAAAGTGAACGTAGACCAGTGTGAAGCCCTCGCCGATGCCTACGACGTGCGCTCCATCCCCACCACTCTCTTCATCCCCATGCAAGGACATCCCATAAAGATGGTAGGCGCAATCTCGAAGCGCGAGATAGAGCGACAAATCCATGAAGTGTTACTCAAAGACCAACTCCATCATGCAGAAGTATAAATGTACCGTATGTGACTGGGTATACGACCCTGCCATAGGGGACCCCGAGCACGGCATCGCTGCCGGAACGCCATTCGAAGAACTCCCCGATGACTGGACCTGCCCCCTCTGCTTTGTGGGCAAGGAGGATTTTGAACCGTACGAAGAGTGAGATCGCTCTTAAATATAAAATAGGAGATAAACCTGTTGGTTATCTCCTATTTCTTCATTATGCATTAGCCAAGGTACACACTCACTTGGCAAACACCTTTTTATTATAGGCTCTCGCCGAAGTCCTGACGGAACTTCTCGGCCAATTGCTCTTGCCAGTATCCCTTCTCCTTGAGGCGGCCCGAGAAGAAACGCAATACGGAGGGTTCTTCTACCCATTCAAGTCCGCCGATAAGTTCACGGTTATCCCAAAGCCACTTCACGCGGTCGGCAACATACTTCAGCTGCGACAGGGTGTATACACGGCGTGGCACGGCCAGACGCATGAGTTCGAGTTCGGCGAAGGGTTCTGTGCCGTCGGGGTTACGCTGCTCGGAGAGGGTGCCTCGTTCCATTCCGCGAATACCGCTGGCGATATAAAGGGCTGCGGCCACTGCGGCGGCAGGGTACTGGTCGTGAGGAAGGTCGGGCACGAAGGCACCGGCATTGAGGTGGCATCCCAGTCCGCCAGCGGGGAGCACTACGGGTACTCCGTAGTCATCGAGCTCCTTGGCCAGATAGTTGATGAACTCAGGGCCCTGGCTAATATATTCCATGTCGAGGCTCTCATACAGGCCCTGTGCCATGGCCTCCATCGTGCGCACGTCGATACCGCCATAGGTGAGGAATCCTTCGTAGAGGGGGATGTACTCCATCATCATCTTGGTGTATTTGGCATCCTTGCTGGTGATGATACCGCCCTTTGCGAAGCCGAGTTTGCGGGCCGAGAAGTAGATGATGTCGAAGTGGTCGGCCAGGAGATGATAGATTGACTTGATGTCCATGTACTTGCATCGTGCCTCACGCGTCTTCATGAAATACACGTTGTCCTGCAAGAGCGATGCATCGAGCACGCTGATGATGTTGTTGTCGTGGCAGATGTCGGTCACGGCAAGCATATTCTCGAGCGATACGGGCTGGCCACCGATGAGGTTGGTGCCCGACTCCACACGCACGAAAGCGATATTCTCGGCCCCCTTCTCCTTGATGGTCGCACGCAGCTTCTTAAGGTCAAAGTCGCCCTTGAAGGGGTCATTCGATTGGGGCTTGAGGCCCTTCTCGGCGA
>JBGVOS010000117.1:0-5332 GCA_045126595.1 Bacteroidaceae bacterium
CGAAATGAAAGAAAAGGAGAGGAGCTACATCAATGATTTCATACGTGAGCAAGGCATCAAGGTAATCGATGTGGAGACTTTCACTGCGCAAGGCGACAGTACGAGCGTGGAGAAGAACGAGTTTGTGCTCTTCAAGGATAAGGGAATCTACATGCAGATCGTACGTAAGGGAGCAGGCCGAATGATGGAAGATGGTGACCGTGGAGTATTTATGGCTCGATATTTGGAATATAATATAGAGACTGGTGATACTATTTCGGGAAACCTTTATGCTTCGCCCGACTACTTCACTTGCAAACGTGATGGCGACAGCTTCTCGGCATCGTTTACCCAAGGCTACATGATGAGTACCTATAATAGTAGTGCGGTTCCTACCGGTTGGTTGGTGCCGTTCAGCTACATCACTCCCGGTCGCCCCAACAATAATGCTGCCAAGGTACGCTTGATACTTCCTCATAGCGAGAGCACCTCAATGGCTGCACAATATGTATATCCTACTTATTATGAGATAACATACGAACCTGATCCATATTTTTAATAACACTTATATACCGGAAAGACTATGACACTGATCAAATCTATCTCTGGAATCCGTGGTACCATCGGTGGCACGGCGGGCGAAGGTCTCAATCCGCTCGACATCACAAAGTTTGTAGCTGCTTATGCTACACTGATTCGCAAGACTACTGCCAACACGAGCAATACCATCGTGGTAGGTCGCGACGCGCGTATCTCTGGTGAGATGGTACGTAGCTGCGTATGCGGTACATTGATGGGTATGGGCTTCGATGTGCTTGACATCGGTTTGGCATCTACCCCCACAACCGAGCTTGCCGTTACCATGTCGGGCTCATGCGGTGGTATCATCCTCACTGCCAGTCACAATCCTCGTCAGTGGAACGCCTTGAAGCTCCTCAATGAGAAGGGTGAGTTCCTCAACGCTGCTGAGGGTGCTGAGGTACTTTCTATCGCTGCAGCCGAGGCATTCGAATTTGCTGACATCGACCACATCGGTCACTATACCAAGGATGACTCATACAACCAGAAGCATATCGACAGCGTGCTTGCTCTCGACCTCGTGGACGTAGAGGCTATCCGTAAGGCAAACTTCAAGGTAGCTATCGACTGCGTCAACTCAGTGGGTGGCGTAGTGCTCCCCGAGCTCCTTGCCCAGCTGGGTGTAGGCACTGTAGAGAAACTCTATTGCGAGCCTACCGGTGACTTCCAGCATAACCCCGAACCTCTGGAGAAGAACCTTACCGACATCATGGGCCTCATGAAGAAAGCTGACCTCGACGTGGCTTTCGTTGTTGACCCCGACGTAGACCGCCTCGCTATCATTGATGAGAACGGAAACATGTACGGTGAGGAGTACACCCTCGTAACCGTAGCTGACTACATCCTGCAGCACACTCCCGGTAACACCGTATCAAACCTCAGCTCCACCCGTGCTCTCCGCGACGTAACCCGTAAGTATGGTCTCGAGTACAACGCATCAGCTGTTGGTGAGGTGAACGTAGTGACCAAGATGAAGGATACAGGTGCTGTTATCGGTGGTGAGGGTAACGGTGGTGTTATCTATCCCGCCAGCCACTATGGCCGCGACGCTCTCGTAGGTATCGCCCTCTTCCTCACCTATCTGGCCAAGAAGCAGATGACCGTAAGCGAGCTCCGCAAGACCTATCCCGCCTACTACATGGCAAAGAACCGCATTGACCTCACTCCCGATGTAGACGTTGATGCTATCCTCGTGAAGGTGAAGGAGATTTACGCTAACGAAGAAGTTAACGATATCGACGGTGTTAAGATTGACTTCCCCGACAAGTGGGTACACCTCCGCAAGAGCAATACCGAGCCCATCATCCGCGTATACTCTGAGGCCGGTTCTCCCGAGGAAGCCGAGGCTATCGGTGAGGCTGTGATGAAGGTTGTGTACGACCTGAGCAAGAAGTAATCATAACTTTCCTAATTAACATTTGCGCGTTATGTTACTTACACTTTTTTTGCTCAGTTTGGTAGGACTCTTTGTGAGAAAGAAGAGAAAAAAAGCATAGTAACATTGCTTATATAAAAAAAGGAGGGGCAGATGCATCTGCCTCTCCTTTTTTATTATATATATATTCTTAGTTCTTCGCCTTCTCTATCAGTTCTTCGCCCTTCTTCTCGGCCTCGGCAATGATTTTGGCGCCCTGTTCCTTGGCTTCGTTGATGAGTGCATCGCCGGCTTTCTCGGCAGCAAGTTTCTTGAGAGTGTTGCTGCCTGCTTTGTTCACCAGGTTGGCTTTCTGCTTTTCTGCTTCGGTGATGAGTTTCTTAGCCGCCTCTTCGGCAGCTTTCACCAATTCCTCTTTCTGTTTCTCGGCATTGCTGATGTCGATGCCAAGTTTCTCACCTACAGCCTCCATTGTCTTTTCTGTCACCGCTTTGGTGGCTGCTTCGGCTGCTTGGCGGGCCATACTTTCGGTGTCAACAGTAATTTTTGGTGCGCTGAACTTGCCACCTATCTTCAGGTCGATGCTGCTGATGGGCGATGTGTTTGACTTGGGCAGTGTCAGTTTACCGCTGTAGTCGATGGTCTGGTCAAGGCCAGTGGTGCCGTTGAGTCCGAGGCTCATGTTGCCCATCTTAATGGTAAAGGGTTTGGTGTATACACGGCCGTCCTCGATTGTAAAGTCAATGTTGAGGTCTTTGGCGCTGAGGTCCTTCAGCTCCTGACGCCCTGTGGCATCGGCAATCTGGTCTATGATTTCTACTCCCGAGAGGTTGAGGTCACGTGTGTTGAGGCTTCCGTTGGCGGTGAGTGTCTGTAGATTGGGCGACATCGTGTTGTCGAGCTTGGTATCTACGGCAATCTTTCCAGAGAAGTTGCCATTCAGTTTCTCAAAGATAGGAGCCATCTGGCGCACCAGGTCGAGTTCCTTGAAGGTCTGTGCAAAGGAGAGTCCGTTGAGTGCAAACGATGCCTTCAGTTCCGGGGCGATTTCGCTCTTGGCGGTAGAGTAGCTTCCGTTCATTACGGCAGTGCCTCCCATGATTTGCATGGACAGATTGGTCATGTCGGCTGTGCCATCCTTTACTGCCAGCTTACCGTTCAAGTTGCGCAGTACAATCTGGTTGAAAAGAATTTCATCCATATCCACATTCATGTTGAAGTCGATGTTCTTGGGCACAACGAGTACGCCGGCTTCCTCTTCGCTTTCTCCCTCGGCCGTCTCTGTGGCTGTCTCCTCAGCAGTTTCCTCTTCGGCATCGTCTGATGACATGAAGTCGTTGAGGTTCATGTGACGGCTCTTCAGGTTAAGCTGTCCCTTGAGCGTCTCTCCCTTGAGAGCAAAGGCCATGTAATTCTCGAATCGGCAGTCGGCAGTGAGATCGTTCTCTCCTACGAGTACCTGTGTCTCGCTCAAGTTGAGGTAGCGGGGAGTGAAGGTGAAGGTCGACTGCTCGATGGCCACTTCGGGGATACCCTCCATGTTGACTTTCATCTCTTTCAGGTTGAGTGTGCCGTTGGCCTTGAATCGCTCGTACTGCTCCTTTTCTATATAGGACAGTTTGCCGCCGAGGCTCATGTCAGCCTTTACGATACCGTTCAGCGTGATGTCCTCCAAGGGGTATACATCCTTCACCTTGCTCAGATTGAGCGTTCCTTTGGCACTCAGCGCAAAGTCGGGGTCGCTGATGGGAGTCTTCACGTGGGCTGTCACGGCGAAAGGATTGCCCAGCATGCTCAGGCTGAACTTCTCCACATCCACCTCCGTGAGGTCGATATCGCCTCCGGGGTTGCTTGCCTTGGCAGCAATCAGTATGTTGTCGACACCGGCAGGCAGGGCAGGGTAGCGGAAGTTTCCGTCGTTCACCTTCAGTACAGCCTCAAACTCGGGTAGGGTAGTCTCGGTGAGCTCTCCCTTGGCATAAGCGTGTAGGCTCACCGTGCCGTTGGCTTTCAGGTCCTCGAAATCCTTGGCATAGATGGCGGGGATGAGCGACAGTATCTCCTTGAATTGGATGTCCGAGGTGCCCAGTCGCAAGTCCATGCTCATGGGAGCATCGGCAGGCAGGGCGGCCCATCCGTCGATGGTAGCTCGTATGGCATTGAGCGAAAGGGTGTTCTCCTTCAGTGTGTATCGGCTGTTGGCAAAGTCGGCATCCACGTTGAGGTCGGCTCCGATATGTGCTTTGCTCAGCAGGGGTACACCGTCCATCTTGAAGGTAAGCGCGCGTATGGCGGCCTGCAGCTCGAGCAGTGCCCTGTCAGAAGCCATGTCGCCTCGGCAAGTAGTCTCGAAGCCTTCCATCTGGGCATACATGTTTCCTTGGCGGTCATCGTAGATGATGTTGAGGTTGTCTACAGCAACTTTTTTCAGTAGTATGCGGAAGGTGCTCGTCGTTGTATCTTCGGGCTCCTCCGTATCGCTCGGATACATGATGTCCCAGTTGGCACGACCATCCTCCAGTACGATTGCCTTCAGGTAAGTATCCTTCACCAGTACCTTGGAAATGTCGAATCCGCTGTTACCAAATATAGACTTTAGGTTTACCGCCGCTTCGGCTTTTCCTATGTAAGCCAAGGTGTCGTTGGCGAACACCTCTTTACCGCGCAACCAGAATCCCTCGATGCCTACCGAGGCCTGGGGAAACTCTCTGAACAGGCTGATGCTCAGATTGTCGAATCCGAATTCGGCGTTGATCAGTTTGTTGGCTTCACTGATGACTATCTCCTTGATTTTTCCTTTGAATGCCACGGGTACGATGGCCATGGCTGCTACGATGCTTATCAGTACGATGCCGATGAACTTTACTACTTTTTTCATACCTATATATATTATATATCGCAAAATTAGCGCAAGCCGAACGAAATGCCAAATTTCAACGAGTGAAAGTAGTGGAAAAGTTTACTTTTCTATTACTGAACGAGGAAGAATTTCAACGGAGTTGAATTTATTTGAGTATTTCTGAGGCGCAGCCTAATTTCTGTGTTTGCTCTGCAAACATTAAAATTAGCGCAAGCCGAACGAAATGCCAAATTCTTTAGAAAATATCGCGCTTCTTTGTACTCAATCTAAACAAAAGTATTATCTTTGCACTGTCATTCGCAGCGCAATGCGAGTAAAACGAGATTGATACTATGAGAATATCAGCAATGCACGCAGGCCAGAAGGGTTGCATAGTGAAGGTCAAGGGGCACGGTAGTGCACGCAAGCGCACCGTAGATGCAGGCTTTTATAAAGGTATCTGCATCGAGGTGCTGGATGTTGACTCCGAGCAGGTGAGTATCGATGTAGAGGGTGTGCAGCGTACGCTCACCCTACAGGAAGCCTCGATGATCGAGGTG
>JBGVOS010000118.1:0-21888 GCA_045126595.1 Bacteroidaceae bacterium
CATCGGCCGCTTCATCCCCCACGGTCTCAGCGAAATCATCTGCACCGATATCGCCAAGGACGGCATGCTGCAAGGTCCCACCTTCGACCTCTATGCCCGTCTGCAAACCGCCTACCCCGAGCAGGACATCATCGTGAGCGGAGGCATCAGCCATATGGACGACATTCGCCGCCTCAACGACATGGGGCTGCGCCACGTCATTGTAGGCAAGGCAATCTATGAAGGACGTATAACATTAAACGAACTGTCACAATGGTTGCAAAACGCATAATCCCTTGCCTCGATGTCAAAGAGGGCCGCACCGTCAAGGGCGTCAATTTCGAGGGCCTGCGCGATGTGGGCGACGCTGTCGCTCTGGGTAGCAAGTATGCCCGTGAAGGGGCCGACGAACTCGTCTACCTCGACATCAGCGCCACGCAAGAGGGGCGCAACACCTTCACGAACCTCGTGAGTCGTATCGCTGCCGAGATTGACATCCCTTTTACCGTAGGTGGGGGCATCAGCACAATAGACGATGCCAGTCGGTTGCTCGACGCCGGTGCCGACAAGATCAGTATCAACAGTGCTGCCATACGCCGCCCCGAGCTCATCGACGAGATAGCCTCGAAGTATGGCTCGCAGTTTGTGGTCATCGCCATTGACGCCAAGCTTATCGACGGTCAGTGGCTCGCCACCACGCATGGCGGCACACGTCCCACTGACAAGGAACTCTTCGCCTGGGCACACGAGGCACAGGAGCGCGGAGCGGGCGAACTGCTCTTCACCTCGATGAACCACGACGGTACACGCCAGGGCTATCCCTGCGACACCTTTGCCCGCCTGGCCGACCACCTGCGCATCCCCATCATCGCCTCGGGCGGTGCCGGCAGTATCGACGACATTGCCGACGTGTTCACCCACGGCCGTGCCGATGCCGCCCTCGCCGCCAGCATATTTCATTATGGCGAGATCCCCATCCCCGTGCTCAAGCAGGCATTAAGAGAGAGAAACATAGAAGTAAGAATATAAATAACTAAAGATATGGATTTTAAGGATTTTAACCTCAGCAAGACAGGTGACGCGCTGTTACCCGTCATCATTCAAGATGCCGACAGCCTCAAGGTGCTCATGCTCGGCTACATGAATCAGGAGGCTTTCGAGAAGACACAGCAGGAAGGCCGCGTCACCTTCTACAGCCGTACCCGCCAGACGCTCTGGACAAAGGGTGAGACCAGCGGCAACTACCTCCACGTGGTGGAAATGTATAACGACTGCGATGGCGACACCCTGCTCATCAAGGCACGTCCCGACGGGCCCACCTGCCATCGTGGCACCACGGCATGCTTCGACACGCGCGACAACGAGGGTTTCCTCGGTACTCTCGAAGCCTGCATCAAGGACCGTCATGCCAAGATGCCCGAAGGATCGTACACCACCTACCTCTTTAATAAAGGTGTGAACAAGATTGCCCAGAAGGTGGGCGAAGAGGCCGTGGAGACGGTCATCGAAGCCATCGACGGCAACCGCGAACGCTACCTCTACGAGGCGGGCGACCTCCTCTACCACCTCCTCGTGCTCACCGAGCAGATGGGCTTCTCCATCTCCGACCTTGAGGACGAGCTGGCAAAGCGTCACAAATAAAGAGTATTCTTCAATAATGGAATTTGACGGGGAGGTAGAGCTTCTTCGTCATTTTTGTGTTATCATCCCATCGCACAAGTTGAATTCCTCTTCGCTCATGATGCGTGCAAGGAATAGTTTTAGGTGTTCTGTGGGGATGGGGAGCGTGTACAGTTCTTCTACGGAGTGGGGCTTGCTGTCGGCAAGAAGGTCGGATAGCATGTCACGGTAAGCATAGTAGGCGGTGTCGGGAAGTGAAGTGTTGCGTTGTGCGCGGCAGTTGTCACATTGCTGGCAAGGCAGAGCACTACGTTCACCGAAGTAGCGGAGCAGCATGCGGCTGCGGCATTGTGTGGCAGACAGGGCATACTCCTTCATAGCTTCGATACGCTGGGCGTACTTCTCCTTGCGCTCTTCGTAGATGGCAGGGGAGATGACGACTCGCGAGGTGTCGATGCGCTTTTGCGTGAAGGTAACCGAGGGGCAGGTACGGCGGGGTATATAATGTATTACGCGTGCACGCCCCAGGCCGAGCAGCGATTCGTAGAGGGGTTCGAGGTCGATGCCGCTCATCTCACTGATGTACTTCTCGTCAATGAACACATAATCGCTGAAGACGCCGCTGTAGAGGCGTAGCAGGGTGCGGATGACTTGGTCAGACGTTTCGCTGATGTCGTAGCGGCGGTAGAGTTCGTCGCGCTGTACGGTGAAGCGCAGGCGTGAGGTGTGCTCCTCCTCCTCTTCGTAGTGGATGTAGCCGGCTTGGGTCAGCAGTCGCAGGGCACTGTCTGTTTGTACGAGGGGCAGACGATAGGCACGGCAGAACTCACTCAGGTCGAAGTCGTAGCGGCAGCCCAAACCATCGCCCATAGCCATCTGGTAGTAGTAGCCGAGGCGCTCGTAGACGTTGCGGATGAACTCCTTCTCGGGAAAGTTGTCCGAGATGCGGCGCGAGAGACGACGTTTGTCATCGGGCGAGTAGAGCAGCACGGCATAGGCGGTGAGGCCGTCGCGTCCGGCACGGCCAGCTTCTTGGTAGTAGGCTTCGGGCGAATCGGGCATCTCATAATGGATGACAAGGCGCACATCGGCCTTGTCGATACCCATGCCAAAGGCATTGGTGGCTACGATGACGCGCAATGTGCCTTCGGTCCATTGCTGTTGTCGCTTGTCCTTGTCGCGCGTGTCGAGCCCGGCGTGATAGAACGAGGCACTGATGCCCTTCTCTGTGAGCAGCTTGGCTATTTCGCGCGTCTTGTCGCGGTTGCGCACGTAGACGATGGCCGAGCCTTCAACGCGGTTTAGGATATGTAGCAATTCGTTTTCCTTATTCTCGGTGGAGCGTACGATGTAGTTGAGGTTCTTGCGCTCGAAACTCATACGGAAGACGTTCTCTGCTCGGAATCCTAATTTGCTTTGTATGTCCCGTACTACCTCAGGCGTGGCCGTTGCTGTGAGGGCCAGTATGGGTACCTCGGGGAGTTGTCTGCGGATGTCGGCAATGGCGAGGTATGAGGGGCGGAAGTCATAGCCCCACTGCGATATGCAGTGGCTCTCATCGACGGTAATGAAGCTTACCTCTATGCGGCGCAGTTTGGCGAGGAAGATGTCTGAGGAAAGGCGCTCGGGTGATACGTAAAGGAACTTGTATCCACCGAGGATACAGTTATCGAGTGCTGCTACGATGTTGTCACGGCTCATGCCCGAATAGATGGCTGTGGCCTTGATACCTCGTTCGCGGAGCTTGGCCACCTGGTCTTTCATCAGAGCGATGAGTGGTGTCACGACAATGCACACACCCGACATGGCGAGAGCGGGCACCTGAAAGGTGATGCTCTTGCCACCTCCTGTGGGCATAAGACCGAGAGTGTCGCGTCCGCTGCCTATGCTGCGAATGATGTCTTCCTGAATGCTACGGAACGAGTCGTAGCCGAAGTACTCGTGAAGAATCTCCGCGTAGTTCACTCCTCGTGCGTATTGGGTTTGATGCTCTCGATGAACAGCTGAACCTCGCTTCGCTTGTGGGTATTCTCCTCCACCGTATAGCAGATGTCGAAGGCTTGTTTTGATTTGATGTAACGTGCCTGTGAACTTTGTCCGAAAGCGATGCCGTTCACTACGTCGGCTGTGTGGTCATCCACGAGTTCCAGTTTGATGTGCTCCTGATTACGCCCGACCACGCGGCTGGTACCGAAGTCGTAGACGTGGTACGTACAGAACACAGGCTTGAGGTTGTCGGGGCCGAAGGGCTCGAAGCGTTTGAGGTCGTTGTACAACTTGTAGTTGATGTCCTTGAACGCCAGCTCTTCGTCGATGTAGATGTTTGCCTCTGTCTGTGTGGGCTGTATGTTCTCCGATACGTACTCTTCAAAGCGTCGGGTAAACTCCTCGATGTTCTCCACCTTGAGCGATAGTCCTGCAGCATAGGGGTGCCCACCAAAGTTGTCCAACAGGTCGCGACAACTCTCTATGGCCTTGTATACGTCAAAGTCGGCAACTGAGCGTGCCGATCCTGTGGCCATGTCGTTAGTCTTGGTAAGTACCACTGACGGGCGATAGAAGAGCTCCGTGAGACGCGATGCCACAATGCCGATGACACCGCGGTGCCAGTCCTCGTTGTAGAGTACGATGCTACGTTTGTCGGCCAGTCCTTCAAGGTTGTCTACAATGCGGTTGGCCTCCTCGGTCATGCTCTTGTCGAGGTCTTTGCGAGCCTCATTGTACTCGTTTATCTGGTTGCTCATGGCCAGTGCCTTGCGGTAGTCCTTTTCGGTGAGCAGATCTACGGCCTTCTGTCCCGTCTCTATGCGTCCTGAGGCGTTAATGCGTGGTCCTATCTTAAAAATTATATCGTTGAGCTTCAGTTCTTTGTCCTTCAGTCCGCACACCTCGATGATGGCTTTCAGCCCTGTGCTTGGGTTATGGTTTATCTGGCGCAAACCATGGTAGGCCAAGATGCGGTTTTCGCCCATAATGGGTACGATGTCCGAGGCGATGCTCACGGCTACGAGGTCGAGGTAGGGGATGAGTTGGCTGAACTCGATGCCATTGTCCTTGGCAAAGGCTTGCATCAATTTGAAGCCTACGCCGCAGCCCGAAAGGTGAGGGTAGGGGTAGTTGGAACCTATGAGCTTGGGGTTGAGTATGGCTACTGCTGGGGGGAGCACCTCGTCCTGTACGTGATGGTCACACACGATGAAGTCAATGCCCAATGTCTTTGCATAGGCTATCTCCTCTACTGCCTTTACACCGCAGTCAAGCACAATAACCAGTGTTACACCTGTCTCTTTGGCATAATCCACGCCCTTGAACGACACGCCATATCCATCGTTGTCGCGGTCGGGGATATAGTAGGCGATGTTGGTCGTAAACTGCTGCAGAAAGCGGTATACCAGGGCAACTGCTGTTGTCCCGTCTACATCGTAGTCGCCGTATACGAGTATACGCTCCTTGCGCCCCAAAGCTTTGTTAATGCGTCTCACTGCGGCTTCCATACCATCCATCAAGAAGGGGTCGTGGAGGTCGAGCAGCGTAGGGCGGAAGAACTTCTTAGCCTCGGCTGCCGTCCTCACCCCTCGCTTGCGTAGCAGGCGGCACAGCACAGGGCTGATGCCCAGCTCTTCGGCGAGCAGTTCAGCCTCGGCGCATTCTCCGTTGGTGGGAGGTTGATAATTCCATTTGTAGTTCATTATATATGTTTCTTTTTTTATTGTCTTGTCTTGGAGCACACAAGTGAATGCCTATCAGGTGTGTTACAGCGATTTACGCCTATGCCCCCATTTTAATCGGATAAAGTTAGTGCAAGGCGAGTGAAAAAGCAAGTTTTTGCTTGTATTTTTCCGTGCTAAAGCCTAATTTCTTCTTGCTGTCGCAAGACGAAGGTGCAAAAAGGAAGGTGAATTGACGAATGCTTAAAATAAAATTATGAATTGATGTTTTGATTTGTCCTAGTGTGCTTGGCTGAATAAAACTTAAAATCTTGGTATAAATTTGTGCGTGGCTATAATAAAGTCTGCCCTTTTGCGTTTTCATTACATATTGATATCTTAAAAAACTCTGCCTATGAAGAAAACTTTTACCTCTCTTTCCGATATTGAGTTTGCTGCACTGGTTCGCAAGGCGGTCCGTCAGGAGAAGACGGCAGAGCCCAAGGAGTCGACTTTGCAGTTTCTGAAGAATTTGGCACGCAACTACAGGGCTGCTGAGCGTATGCCCGAAGGCTTGCAGGGCTATGTGTTGAGCTGAAAAGCGATAATCTAACGTTTGTTTGCAATAAAACTGTGTGGATGTTTGTTTTGTCCATGTGGTTGTAGTAATTTTGCACAAGAAAAGTAATGTTGATATGAAGCATCTGATAGCTCCCTCCCTCTTGTCGGCCGATTTCTCGCATTTGGCACAGGATATTGATATGATAAACCGCAGTGAGGCCGATTGGCTCCACTTGGATATTATGGATGGTGTGTTCGTCCCGAACATATCGTTTGGTTTTCCCATCTTGCAGCATGTGGCACAACTGTGTACCAAGCCTTTGGATGTGCACTTGATGATTGTGCAACCCGAGAAGTTTATCTCCGAAGTGAAAGCGTTGGGCGCTATGATGATGAATGTTCACTACGAAACCTGTACCCATCTGCACAAGGTGATAGGTGCCATTCACGATGCGGGGATGAAGGCGGGCGTAACACTCAATCCTGCTACTCCCGTGTGTCTGCTTACCGATATTATCCGTGATGTGGATATGGTGTTGCTCATGGCAGTGAATCCCGGTTTCGGCGGTCAGAAATTCATTGAGCATACCATTGATAAGGTGCACGAGCTGCGTGAACTCATAGCGAAGACAGGCTCGAAGGCGCTGATTGAGGTGGATGGTGGTGTCAATTTGGATACCGGACGTCGTCTCGTGGAAGCTGGTGCCGATGTATTGGTAGCTGGTAATGCTGTCTTCAAGGCGGCCGACCGTGAGGCTATGATACAGAAACTGAAGAATCTGTAGTTCCTGTTATCTCCTTCTAACTCCCTTTAATTACTCGAATTTATGACAGCAATAGGTAACAGCATGCAGCGTTACCCGTTGCTGCGCTTGCATGTACCCTATGTTGTCGGTATAGTGGTGGCCGATGTGTTATGGCCCTATATCGTTGCTTGGTGGCCTTATGGCATAGGTGCATGTGCGGTGTTGTTACTTGTCATGGGGATGCTTGGTGCTTTGCGGCGCAGGGTATGGCTTTCGGGGATAGCAATCTTTCTCTTCTTCCTCTTGTTGGGTGGAGTTGGATGTGGCTTGTCGAGAATACAGACGCAATATGCGTGGCCCACCCGGAAAGTGGTGTATGAGGCTCGTGTGATAGATGCTCCACAGCGTAGGGCACGCAGTGTGCTGTGCGAGATGGAGGTGACTGCATTGCGTGACTCTGCAGCTTGGCATAGGGTGGAGCGCAAGGTGTTGACGTATATACAGCCCACGGCAGAAGCCGACTCACTGAAAGTGGGTGATAGGATATGCTTCCGGGGCAAGGTGAAGTCGCCGCAGAACTTTTCCGATGATTTGACTTTCGATTATGCCCGTTATGTGATGCTACAGGGCGCTGCCGGTACGATATATCTGCCTGACGGGGATTGGTGCAGGGTAGGGGAGAACCCGCTCACTCTGCGTGAACGTATGTTGCGCTTGCGGCATGCATTGCAGAGGGAGTACATGCATCCCGCCTTTGAAGGTGATGCTCTCGGAGTTCTCTCAGCCTTGACTTTGGGTGACAAGAGTGAGCTGAGCGAAGAGATACGGGCGGCCTACACCGATGCGGGGGTGGCTCATGTGCTGGCTTTGTCTGGTTTGCATGTGGGGATAATTTATGCCATGCTGGCTTTTCTGATGCGTGGCGTGTTGCGCCGCCGTGACCTGCGGTGGTTGCGCGAGGTGGTGACGATTACCGTGCTGTGGCTCTTTGCTTTGATGGTGGGCATGTCAGCTTCGGTAGTGCGTGCCGTCACCATGTGTACGCTGTATATTCTGTCGCGATGGGTGAGCGGTGAAAGCGACTCCATCAATGTGCTCTCGCTCGCTGCCCTGGTGATGCTTCTCGTGCATCCGCTCTACCTGTTTGACGTCGGCTTCCAGCTCTCGTTCATGGCTATGGTTGCTATTCTGTGGCTTGAACCTCACTTGGAGACGCTTTTTCATCGCAGTTTGCTCCCTCCCATATTTGCCTATCCCATTGGTGTGGTATGCATGTCGCTTGCGGCCCAGTTGGGCACCTTCCCATTGACATTGTATCATTTCGACACTTTCCCTACCTATTTCTTGGTGACCAATCTTGTCGTCATCCCCTATTTGTATGTGGTGCTGATGTTCACTGTCGTATGGTGGGGATTTGTACTTGCAGGCCTCCCGTGGGCAGCGACTTTGGGGCATGGCGTACAACTACTGGTGGGTTGGATGAATGACCTTCTATCCAGGATAGGTCACTGGCCCGGTGCTGTACTCCATGTAGAGAGTTACAATGCCTTAACCGTGCTCTTCACCTATCTCTTCATCCTGTTCACAGGCTTGTTCCTTGTCAAGCGATGGCCCCGCGGTATAGTCTATGCCTTGGCATCGATGCTCGGCCTGTTGCTGTCGGTACTGTGGAACTGAAAATTGGGTATACCCATTTCTAAAATCGGGTAAAGCCGTCACAGAAAACGGGTAAACCCTCGAGATGTGGAGGGTATACCCAATTCCCTTTCTTCCCGAACATTTCTCCACCTCGCTTGTTGCACTCAGTACCTTTATCATAACCTAACCTAAATCATCAAGTATATGAGCAAGAGAATCGTAGTAATAGGCAGTTGCAATACCGATATGGTAATCAACATGGAACGCCTCCCACTGCCGGGCGAGACGCTGCTGGGCGGTAAGTTTTTCATGAACCCCGGAGGCAAGGGTGCTAATCAGGCCGTGGCGGCAGCCCGACTGGGCGGTAAGGTGACCTTTATCGCCAAGGTGGGCAATGACCCCTTCGGTATTCGTTCTATCGACCAGTACAAGGCCGAGGGCATCGGTACGAAGCATATCCTCGTCGACAAGGAGCAACCTTCGGGTGTGGCGCTCATCCTCGTCGATGCCCATGGCGAGAACTCCATCGCTGTGGCCTCGGGGGCCAATGCGCACCTCATGCCCGAGGATATAGACCGCGCACAGAAGGCGGTAGAGGAGGGCGACATCCTGCTGATGCAGCTGGAGACTCCCATTGAGACTGTAGAGCATGCCGCACAGATAGCCAAGCAGGCGAGCCGTAAGGTTATCCTCAACCCTGCTCCCGCACATCCTCTTCCCGAGTCACTCTTGCGGTGTCTCTACATGCTCATTGCCAATGAGACGGAGGCCGAGTATATCTCGGGCACGCAGATTACAGATATGGACAGCGTGGCGCGTGCGGCGGACATCATCTGCCACAAGGGCGTGGAGAACGTGGTCATCACCCTCGGCTCCAAAGGAGCGTTCATCAAGGAAAAAGGCACTTATCACCAAGTGCCTGCCCTCAAGGTGAAGGCTGTGGATGCCACTGCCGCAGGCGATACCTTCTGTGGTGCCGTATGCGTCGCCTTGGCCGAGGGTAAGGGCATCACCGAAGCCGTGGAGTTTGCCTGCCGTGCAGCAGCAGTCACCGTCACTCGTATGGGGGCGCAATCTTCGCTGCCCTACCGTAAGGAGGTGGAGGAATAATTCATAATTCACAATTCAAAATTCAGAAGTTATGTTTATCGTTAACAATTACCTGTTGGCCGTGGTGCTCTGCTTTGTCACCATGCTCTGCTGGGGCTCGTGGGCCAACACTCAGAAACTGGCCGGGAAGACCTGGCGCTATGAACTCTTCTATTGGGACTACGTCATCGGTATCCTGCTCTTCTCTGTCGTCTTGGGATTGACGTTGGGCAGCACGGGTGATGCAGGCCGCAGTTTCATCACCGACCTCAAGCAGATTACTCCGGGCAATTACGTGAGCGCCCTCATCGGCGGTGCCGTGTTTAACCTTGGCAATATCCTGCTCTCTGCCGCCGTCTCCCTGTCCGGCATGACCGTGGCCTTCCCCTTGGGCGTAGGCATAGCCTTGGTACTGGGCGTCATTGTCAACTACATTGGTGAACCGAAGGGCGACCCCACGATGCTCTTCTTCGGTGTGGCCTTGGTGGTCGTGGCCATCGTGCTCAATGCCATGGCCTCGGGCAAGGTGAAGCGCAGCGATGCCAACAGCAACAGCAAGGGTGTATGGATAGCCATTCTGGCCGGTGTGCTGATGTCGTTCTTCTATCGTTTCGTGGCTGCTGCCATGGACTTGAACAACTTCGAGTCGCCCACTCCGGGCATGGCCACTCCTTACTCGGCCTTCTTCATCTTTGCCGTGGGCATCTTCCTCAGCAACTTCGTGTTCAACACTATCGTGATGCGCCGTCCCTTCGAGGGCAAGCCTGTTACCTATGAAGCCTATTTCCGTGGCGGGCTGAGCACCCATATGGTAGGTGTCCTCGGTGGCATCATCTGGGGCTTGGGAACGGCACTCAGTTACATCGCAGCCGGTAAGGCCGGTGCCGCCATCTCCTATGCCTTGGGACAGGGCGCGCCTATGATTGCCGCGCTGTGGGGCATCTTCGTATGGAAGGAGTTCAAGGGGGCATCGCGTACCGTGAACCTGCTGCTGGCGTTCATGTTCATCTTCTTCCTCTCAGGGCTCGGCGCCATCATCATCTCGGGAGCCAACTGAGGTCGCGGATAGTGAGTTTATGGTATAAGCGGGTGTGTCAAGAATGATGTACCCGCTTATACTATAAAGACATTGCTATTGAACGATGGGGGAATCTGCGAAGATGGAAGGTGGAAAGTTTTCGTACTACTTTGTCTGAATAGTCATTTGGGTATATTCGAAAACATTTGTCACCGCGGTGATAATCCATTTCCATCGCGGTGACAAATGTTTTTCTCCGCGGTGAAAAAAGTTTTTGGACAAAGATAACAGGAGAAACGCATTAAGTCAAACGAGAAAACCTATTGTTCCTCTGTTTTTAGAGGGACAAGAAAGCGGGGATAGTTATTTCCAGTGTTTCTTTTTCTCCTTTTTACCAATAGTGCGATTCGATTCGTATCGTCTGTATGTGCCTTGCCCCTGCTTCAAGAGTAAGAGACATTGTCGATGGCTCAACAGCGTGTGGACAATATCTTCAGCTCCGAAAGTATAACAGGGGTCGGTATAGTTTTTGTCATTGATAAATTGACCTTACTGCCCAAATAGTCGTAATACTCATTGGTGAAGTAGCTATATCCAGTAGAGAATGTCAACTCGCCAAATATGGGCATACCGTTGATGTCATAAAAGTCGACACGAACCTCAGGAAATCCTGTTGAAAGCTTTTTAGCTGCTTCGACCATTTGTTCGAATGAAGCGGGCTTAGCTATATTATCTCCTCCGAAATGTGGAGATGTGGATTTGAGGGTTCTATCCGAAATATTATTCCATTTCAAATCGAATACAGACAATTTATAGTCTTCTCCCTTTCTTCCATATACCACTAATACTGACTCGGGGACTCCATTGAAACACCAAAACTTGTAGTCAATAAGCGCTTCGTTCGGAGCAGCCACATTGACCAGTAATCGTTCGGCAATTACGCAAGGTTTGATGCGCATATAATGAAGTTGTGCATTGGTTAAGCCATATACAAAATTAAGCCAACGATTGAGCTTTCTATTGGCTTTGGCCGTGTCTAGTTGCTTCTTGTCATTGACAATGATTACTTGACCGCTTGAATTGGAGGTTTTGAGAACGAAAGAATTAGGCAGAGACTTGTAATCAATATCCTTGACATGTTGCCAAGAACCATAGAGCTCATTTAGCATGTCGCCACATCCACACTCTTTAACGAAACTACGCACATTATACTTATCGGCACACAGACTCCATAGTGAAGTGTCGGTGTTGAATAACATCCAATATATCTTTTCTATCAGATTCTTCGGATGTTCCCAATCAATATCCTTTCCCATCACACGGCGATAGTCGTTGTTTGCCAATGCTTTCGGGTCACGTCTAAAACGTAAAGCACAATACTTATTGAAGCACCAACGTACCAAGAAGCTCTTTTTGGCTCTTTCTCTTATAGTATTTCTTAGACTCATAACGATTACATTTCTTAACTCGTTTCACTCTATCATTTTACCCAATAATGACAACCAGCTCTCTTTCACTGCTATAGAAGAGTATTTTCGTGAAGTTTCTACACTTGTCTGAGATAAACGGGTACATAAAGCACTATCTTTGACCACGCGGACAATACTATGGGCCATAGCCTCCACACTACCAGACTCCACGAGCAACCCATTCTCTTCGTCTGTTATGATATAAGGTATACCGCCAACATTTGTTGACACGACAGGAAACCCAAGAGCCATAGCCTCTATTACACTCACTGGGGTATTGTCTGCATTGGTGGTATTGATAAAAACATTACATTCAGTTGAACGGGTTATCCATTCGCTCTTTGATAGCTTACCCGTAAACTCCACAGCATCGGATAACCCTAAGGAGTTAGCTAGCAATCTCGTCTGTCGGAAACATTCATCCTCTCCATTGCATCCCCCAATCATAAGCAAAGAGGCTTCCGGATATATTCGCCGCACCTCGGCCAATACATGTATTGCCATCTGTGGATTATAGATGTCGGAGAAAGAACGTACCCATAACAATCGAGGAGTACCAATTGAGTACCTATACAATGGAATATAATTACCCTCATCTATAAAGTTAGGAATAATGACAGTGTTGAGGTACCCCCTCTTGCAGAACGCCTCATGCAAATAAGCCGAAGGCGCTACATTCACCGCGCTATGCATGAATAGTCTGTGTGAAATGGCAGCAGAACGGTCCAGACGTTCGGGCAACTTTCCTCCGTGGAGGATAGGAATATATTTGATGCCATACAGCGAAGCCAGACGACCTATCACAACAGCGTACCAAAAATTCAGCGTACTGTAAGTATCTATCAATATTGCATCGGCCTCCTTCCGATTGCGGAAGAAAAAAATCACCATATCCAAGAAACGCACCAACTTGTTTTTCTTATCGGAAGATGTATGCACTTCCAATTGTTCACTTTGCAAAAGGCATCCCAAGTTTTCAACTGTGGTCGGTGTATAGCCATGCTTCGATAGCTTATTTCCAAAATACAGAATCTTCATTTCCTACGTCATAACAAAATTTGACATTATAGCCGCACATGCTTGGCATAATAATAAAGTAGCACGGCACAATATACGCATGAACTCACTACATTGGTAACTAAAGCCCCCTCAATATTCCAAAGCCATACCAATACGACAAAGCCCAAGATTTTGATTGCACCGCATGCATAACTGCTATTGCGGATAGAACGGCCTTCACCATGCGAACCTAAGAAACGGTTGACCATATCGCCAAAACCATGAATAGAAAAGCCCAAAGCCATCCACGATGCATAAGTTCCGACCATCGCATAAGATTCTGGATAGAACCACTCCACAACTAAGCGAATAAATGCAATGAAACAAACGCAAGAAATCACAGTGATAAGCAATGTCCCCTTAAATACCTTAGAGGGAATACATGGTTCGCTTACGAATTGCTTGAAATAAGCTGCGCCAATGATACCTGGCAAATAAGAAAGTGGAGTTGTCAGTGTTAATGCCAAAGTATAAAACCCAACATTGACATTGTCGTCATTAAAAATACCCAATGTCACACCGGCCAAATAATTGGTTGCTACCATTGCCAAAGAACCATAATAAAGATGTATGCCATACGAGCGGTTTTCAGATCGTAAATCAGCAAACACTGTTTTCAGTTCTCTAAATGTAGGACGAGTCGAAACTAGTATTATAATCAGTACAGCACAATACACTCCCCATTGTAATAATGTCATCAATGTAGAGGTTGCTCCAAAATGCCTATATACAACATAAGCAATAGGAACATATAATAAGGCTGGAAGTACTCGTGATATGGCTAATCGGCCAATATGATTGTCGCCTTGAGCTGTTGTATTGATATAATTGGTCAATAACGGATAAAAGCATACAGGTAATGATACAAAAAACAAATGACGTACGGTAAAATTATGATGTAATACACCTGTAACCATAGTTCCTAATACCAATAAAATAGCACACAAGAACAGAATAAGAACCATTGCTCCACGTATGTTACGACTTTGATACTCCTTTTGGGATAGTGCCAATAAACGACTGCCACTAAGAAAATAACCGAACAATAGTAATGACGCTAAAAGCGTAATCAGATTCTGCACATAACGTACATCTCCATAATCAGATTCTGATAGGAAATGGGTGTTGATAATAGAAGTTGCAAAACCTAATAACGAACCTAAAAGGGTTGATGCATAAAGATAGATAACCTGTATGTTGTGTTTAGACAACCGTACCATATTATTGCTACTTTGTTATTTGAGTATCAAAAGAAAAATAATCTCCATCAAACATTAACGAGCGGAAATCGGCATAGCCGAATCCATCCTTATTTGTTGTATCATAAATGAGGCGGACTACAAGTTTCCACGACACACACCATGAACCTGTATAAAATTTGAAATAACGCAAGCAATTAGCACATGTGAGCAAACGAATCAAATGAAATTTTACTGCGCCACAATGCAAACGAGCACAAATTAGACGGTTATGATAGTACATATAGATACGTCCCAGTCCACGGTTGTCATTCGTATTCTTTTGCGAGGCACCCACTTTATGATATACCACAGATTGGGGTACACACATCATCTCCACTCCCTGCTTTCTCATACGCAAAGCAAACTCATAATCTTCTTCACCAAAAAAGAATCCATTATAAAGCAATTCGTTACGTTCATTCAACACCGAAGGATGAAAAAACAAGGCACAACCCGACAAATAGGAGTTAGAGTATGGTTCGGAAGGTAGGCTCTCCGCATCCGCATTACTATACAAGCCTTTACGTGAGACATAAGTCAATTGTCCACCGCTAAACCACACCTTTGCTTTATCTGCATAATAACGGATACATGGCGATAACACTTTGTATTGAGGGTTCTCAGCAGCAAATGTGACCAAACGAAACAAAAAATCCGGTTCAACCTCAGTATCATTATTAAGCAACATGCAATAGTCCGGATTACGCTGCATAGCAACTGCCAATGCTTTGTTGTTGCCTACTGCAAAGCCATAATTTGCATCCAATGAAAGTAGTTGATACTGCTTTACGTTTATATTATTAGAATGCGAATCAAGCCACATATGAATTCTCTCTACGGAATCATCCGTAGAAGCATTATCAGCAATCACCACAAAATGTGGCTCTTCAACACAACTCAACGACTCCAAACAAGCAATCGTATCATCAGCACCATTCCAATTTACTAATATAATAGCAACCATTGTTATTCCTTTTGTTAAAATTCAATAGAAACATCACGATCATTCTCCACAAAACGTTCACGATGTTCATCTATCTTCGGGTTGAGAACCGAATGATATGGCACATACCTTACATAAGCTTTAGTGTCAGGATAAACATCAGAGACATCTCCCAAATAAAAAGAAGCCATATTTGTAAGTAGCAATATAAATGCACAAATTGACGACAAAGCAGTAATCTGCATTCTTTTTATATCAAAAGACAATATTGTATAAATAGTATTCACTGCATATACAATTATAAATGGAACAAAATAATTGATAAATCGGCTGAATCCACCTATACCCATTGCCATCGAATAAAAAATAATTACTCCCATCACCAACGGAGTAAAATCATGCCTGTCAGTTATATCATTTGCTTCACGAATACATATAAAAACAAATATCGGAAGATATTTAATAATTTCGGCAATCATTCCCATTAAGCTACGTTCGAGGTCTATATAATTTTTCAATAATAAAGTCAATTGTTCATTAAGGCCCAACATATCTAACAATAAGGCTGGCACATTTATAACTTTCAAGAAAACAAAAATCACTATAAATATAACAATCTGCCAACGCCAAGATGGATGTTTGAGCAACAACAGAAAAGGCATAAAAAACATTACAATTGCAGAGTAATGAATATAAAGAGCAACAACACATAGTATATAATAAGGGAACCATCGACGTTGCATATATAAAGGCATAGATAGAAGCAAAACACTAATACAAAGCGACTCACGCATCACCTCCATATTAAAATAGCAAAAGTAGCCAAAAAAATACAGCAATATAGCAGAAAAATAGTATAAAGTGCAATACTTACGAAAAAACCAAAAGAATGTACTATTAACAATAATCGCATGTATTATTTGAAATAGTGTAAAACTTTCATTTATACTACGAGATACAGCATTTAAGATATACCACAATGGATTATATTTTGCTGTTGAAAAATCAAAATATTTAAGTTCATCCAACTTGGGGCATTCATCAAATACAGACATATACATTAAGGTATCACTACCCACCCGATAGCGCAATCCTGCGACTAATATCAATACTACCAGATTAAGGTAGTACCACTTGCTCTCGCCACCAGTCTTAGCCATCCAATCGTATTTAACAACTGGTATCAGCAGCAGTATAAATACGACAAAGTATATCACTTCGTTGACTTAAAGAGTTTCTTATAGATATTCATGGCAGGCTCCTTCAACAAGACCCAAGCTACAGCCAATACTCCACCCAAGAATGTGCACAATATCAGCACCATCGAACGACTCATCGACGAAGAAAGCGCGGGCACGGCAGCGGGCTTCAACGTGACAAAAACAGGCGTATACTCTTGTACCTTAGCCTGAGCCAACATCAACTGCTGAGCCCATTGGGTATAAAGTGTGTTTTTCAAATCCTTATCGGCTTCCAAACGTTCTTTCTCTATTAAGAAACGTTCTTGTGTCACATTTCGGTTACGATCCACATAAGAAGCATACGCTTCTTGCGCTTTTTCGTATTCAGCCTTAGACTTCAAATAGAGTTTCTCGATATAGGCACAATCATCGACAACCTTCTTGGTACGATATGCCGTAATCTGATTCTGTAAACGACACATAATGGTATCTACCATTGTTGCCGCAATCAAAGGGTCCTGATCGATGAATGAAAGCGTTATTACATTCGTTTTCTTATCAACAAATATTGAAATAGCACTATTCAAATCATCAATCATAACCATCTGCTTCTTTGACAAATTATATGGATCAAACACGGCAGGATTCCCTTCATTTTTCTCTGACGAGAAGAGTTGCTTTATTCCCTTTATTACTTTCTTAGGTGCAGTCTTTATGTACCCTACCCAGTTCTTCTTTTGCAACTTTTCTACATAATAGAAATAGGTGGTATCAATTTCTCCATCCAATGACTTCACATTGATCTCAAATAATGAAGATAAAAAGGGTAACGATTGCACTATATCGGGATACAACAACGGATAAATAGCATCATCTCCTCCCATACCTCCTAAATCGAATCCAACCATAGAAGCTAAAGAACCTAAGCCTCCACTTACCATCGAAGAACTTGAAGACTCCGGGGCCACTACTATCTGAGCAGTATACTTTTTTATCATGGTAATTGCCATGAGTAGGCCAAATACCATAAAACAAACTGTTACCTTAAGTATAAATTTCCATTTGGTCAATACCTTGCTTACCAATAGCAGTAGGTCCGCTTCTTTCAGCAAAGGCTTCTTTGTGTTGAATTCGTTCATATCAGAACAACCTTTTATTTAAATACATTTATCAATGCCAATACGACTGTAGCCAACGAAGCTGACGTAGAACTCAAACTGAGAATTTCGGTAGCACTCATACGGCGTTCCTCGTTCTTTGTGGGAACTACAATTTCGCATCCAGGCTCCACAATCGAACGATTCAACTTATTTGGTTTGGTTACCGTGCCATTCATATATACGATATAAACGTTTTTCTTATGGGCATTCTCATTGCATCCACCAGCCTGATTAAGATAATATTTCAAGTTCTTGCCTTTCTTATAGGCTACAGTGTTAGCATACATAACCTCTCCACTAATCTTTACGGTATTAGAGAACTGCGGGATAACTAACTTATCGCCCTCCCTCAACATTATATCGGCATCAGAACCAGGCTCATTCAACGCCTTGTCAAGCTCTATACCCACAGGATATGTGGTTCGGCTCATCATGTTACGACGTATAGCCACAGAATCCTTTTTATTCTCAGCCATCTGAATAGCCACTTCAATGGTTGACTCTAAGCGCAACTTTTCCTCATTGGTCATCGTGCGTTCCAAACGCGCCCCTTTGATGTTTGCTTGCGGTGTTAATCCTCCTGCACAGGTTACAAGTTCACTCAATCGCTGATTCTTCTTGGTGAGTGCGTATGTGCCAACAAATAAGACCTCACCTTCTATCGTAACATTCTCCTGCTTGTAATAACTGGGACTCTTACGTACATATATCTCATCAAACGGCATCAATGTGAAATTAGGATTACCTTCCACAATCAATCCGTCGCTAATGGAGAACGAATAGTTATAGGAGATAGTATCACTAGATGATGTCGCTCTTGAGTTTTTCATGCGACGCGCTACATCAACTTTTGCTATTGATGCGGCCTCGGTCAATCCACCGGCATTCACAATAAAATCCTCTATCGACATATTGGCCACATATTTGTATGTGCCAGGGAAAGCTACTTCGCCAAGAATCGTTATTGTTTGTACCTCTTGCATGTCAAAAATACTAAGTATCAATAATACATCATTTTTACGTAAAACGACATCGGATATCCCACCTGCCATCAGCTGCTCAAGGTTTATGGCCAAGTTCTCCATCGTATTGTTTGCATTACGACGATTTAGTATAGCACGGTTCATGAAAGCATCATCCTTCAACCCTCCAGCGCATTCTATCAATTGTTTTACCGTATTTACACGTCCATTCATTTGGAATTGTCCTGGTCTGTATACTGCTCCCTTTACTTCAACCATATTAGCAAATGTCGGCATAATAGAATCAACCGATATGGAATCTCCGTCAAGAAGCATAAAATTTTCTTGTTCATCTGCATTGAGAGTGTAAATTTCACGTTCACGTTTACCATTTCGGATTAGGCGTATATCTTCTTTATAAGCATTACCTTGGAATCCTCCTGCATATTTCAGCAAGTTGGCTACAGACTCATTCTTCAACATCTCATAATACATCGGGCGTTTAACATTGCCTGTAATACAGATGAGATTCTTATAGGCATCCACGGAAACCACATCATTATCTTCAAGACGTATGCCTGTGTTTGAGTTTCCATTCAAAATAAAATCATATACATCGTAAGTTACAATAGGCTTGTCGCCTCTATAAACTTTTACTTCGCGCAAAGTACCTACCTCATTAACACCACCTGCTTGATACAAAGCGTTGAATATAGTGGCAAAAGATGACATGGTATACGTTCCCGGATTCTCAACTTCTCCCATTACGTGCACTTGTATTGTGCGATTTTGGACTAAAGAAAGGCTGATATTTGAGTTGGGCTCGTCACTGTTGATACTTGAATAGATTTGTCCGAGTTGCCGTTTCAAGTAGTCATTCGCCTGTTTTACAGTAAGTCCGCTTAGATATACCGGTCCAAGAGTCTCTACATAAATATTTCCGTCAGGTGATATTGTTTCGCGAATAGATGTTTGCGATGCTCCCCAAATGTCAATTGCGACTTCATCGCCCGGCCCTAATTGATAATTGGGTGGTGTAGGCAGGTTATATGCCGCTTCAAATGAAACATTCTTGTTTTGAAATATACGATGACCAAAAATTTCTTTTTTCTTCGCATCCGTCATCATGTACATCATCGTAGAATCCGAGAACAAAAAGTTTAGTTCGTTACTCATCATTGCTTCACGCTCAGAACTACTCATGTTCTGAATAGCATCCTTGTCGCTTTGTAGTAGCAATGCGTTATTCTGTTGAGGCGCAGTGCGTGTGCGTTCCTTCTTGCCCAATGTTTGCCCAATTCCCGTACTCCCTTTACTGTCCATTTTGCGTTTGATACGGTTTATTTGATCTATAGTTACGCCACGGCGCAAAAGGTCTGCTGCTATCTGCTGCTGGCTGTCTCCTTTTCCTTGGGCAACCATGACGTATTCTATAACTTGGTCATCTGTCATCTTCTGTGCTTGTGTAAGAGTAACACACACGAATGATAACATTATAAACAAGAATATTTTTTTCATATATATCTGAGAATTACATTAGAATTTCTTGCCACTGACAATCGAAAATACAGTTTTACAAACAATTTGGAAATCTCCCCATAAAGAACGGGTAGTGAGATACTTTAAATCCATATCCAAACGTGTAAGCATTTTCTCCATCGTATCAGTATAGCCGTTATAGAGTGTAGCTGGAGATGTCAATCCTGGACGCATTTTGTAAACATGTACATAGTTAGGATTCACTTCCATAATTTTGTCGATGAATACTTGGCGCTCAGGACGTGGGCCAACAAATGACATGTCACCATTTAGTACATTGAATAATTGTGGTAGCTCATCTAGATGATGGTCGCGTAAAAAGCGTCCAACACGGGTCATCTGTTGTCTTCGCTCATCCTCCGTACGCGGAATTCCGTTCTTCTCGGCGTCTTTATACATCGTCCTGAACTTAAATATGTAAAATTTCTTCCCTTTATAACCGATGCGCTCTTGCTTGTAAATGACACTTCCTCCCGCGCAGAGAATAACCAAGTATACCAGCACATATATAGGAGATAGTACGATAATGCCAAAGAAAGATAGAACTATATCTATTAATCTTTTAGCAAATCGCCCCCAAACATTCATTGCATCATGGTACTCTATAAGAGCTATTGTTTCTTGAGATTGCACCTTTTCCATAAGCTATAGTTTTATATATACGCAACGTGAGTTGCCTTATATTATTGTTTTAAAAGCTATTTTTATAATTATTCTGCAAAGATACGACATTTTATGTTGTTTACAATGAAAAAACACTATCTTTGCGCTTGAATCAAGAAACAGTGTATAAAATACATTTATTATTAACAGCAGTTACTGCCACATTATTGGCAAAGAAATAAAGACCTTAAGATTATGAAAGCATTTGTTTTTCCCGGTCAGGGAGCCCAGTTCTCAGGTATGGGCAAAGATCTTTACGAGAACTCTCCTTTAGCAAAGGAACTGTTTGAGCGAGCCAATGATATACTTGGCTTCCGCATTACTGATATAATGTTCAATGGCACTGACGAAGAACTTCGCCAAACCAAGGTGACACAGCCTGCCGTGTTCCTTCATTCTGTCATTACAGCTCTTTGTATGGGCGCCGACTTCTGTCCCGACATGGTGGCAGGTCACTCGCTCGGCGAGTTTTCAGCTATGGTAGCCAGTGGCGCACTCTCTTTCGAAGACGGTCTGAAACTGGTGTATGCCCGCGCTATGGCCATGCAAAAGGCTTGTGAGATACAACCTTCAACAATGGCTGCTATTATCGGATTGTCCGATGAAATCATCGGAAACATATGTGAAGAAATCACCGAAGGAGGTAACGTAGTGGTAGCAGCTAACTACAACTGTCCCGGACAGGTCGTTATCTCGGGCTGCATGGAGGGTGTCCGACTTGCATGCGAGAAACTTACTGAGGCTGGTGCCAAGCGTGCGCTGCCACTGAGTGTAGGAGGTGCATTCCATTCTCCGTTGATGGATCCTGCCAGAGTAGAACTTGCTGCTGCTATAGAGGCAACAGAATTCCATACCCCCAAGTGTCCTGTATATCAAAATGTGGATGCTTTACCCCACACCGACCCCACAGAAATCAAGGCAAACCTCATCGCACAGCTCACCTCGCCCGTTCGCTGGACACAGAGCGTACTCCACATGATAACCGATGGTGCCGAGGAGTTTACCGAGTGTGGACCCGGCAACGTATTGCAGGGGCTTATCCGAAAAATCAAGAAATAATAGTATATGCCAAAATTTATTCTCTATCAAATCTTCACCCGCCTATTCGGTAACGATAATACACAGTGTACACAGAACGGAAGCATTGAGCAGAACGGCTGTGGTAAGTTGGCCGACTTCACTCCCGAGGCCCTTGCGGCCATCAAACGGCTGGGTACCACCCATGTATGGTACACCGGAGTCATCGAGCATGCCACACAGACAGACTACAGCAACCAGAGCATCCGCCCCGACCATAAGGCTACGATCAAGGGCAAGGCTGGCTCACCCTACGCCATTAAAGACTATTACGACATAGACCCCGACTTGGCCAC
>JBGVOS010000119.1:0-5934 GCA_045126595.1 Bacteroidaceae bacterium
CTACAAGCAGTTCAACAACACCGAGGGAAACTCACCCTCGTCGGAGGAGAACAACCGCTACGACAAGAGCGCCAAGACCACGCCCGACGTGGAGGATATCAACCAGGACTACACGCTCGACGAGTATGAGAAGTACTTCGAGTACCGCGTGTCGCTGCGCCCCAGCGATATGGTCGTGGGCCGTAACCACATCACCGACATGCGCACCTACCGCACCAAGCTGCGTAACGGCAATACCGAGAGCGTCAACTGGTACAAGTTCCGCGTACCTATCGATAAATATGAGCGTGCCGTGGGTAGCATCCGCGACTTCACCTCGCTGCGCTTCATGCGCATCTACATGACCGGTTTCAGCGAACCCGTCATCGTGCGTCTGGCCACCATGGAGCTCATCCGCGGCACGTGGCGCAGCTACGACCAGCCCATCTACTCGGCCGTCAACAAGGCGCCCAAGATGAGCGGCAACATGGTAGTAGCCTCGGTTAACATCGAGGAGAACGGCGACCGTAAGCCCGTCAACTACACCATGCCTCCCGGCATCTCGCGTGTGCTCGACCCCTCGCAGCCCCAATTGCGTCAGGACAACGAGCAGGCCATGAGCCTCCAGATCACCGGTCTCGAGCCCAACGAGGCGCGTGCCGTGTACAACAAGACCAACCTCGACCTGCGCAAGTATGAGCATGTGCAGATGTATATCCACGCCGAGAACCTCGTCGGAGCCGCCACAGCCGTGGAGGATGGCGAGATGTCGGTATTCGTGCGCCTCGGTTCCGACTACAAGAGCAACTACTACGAGTACGAGATACCCCTCACCATCACCCCCGAGGGCTACTACGACGGCAACACCACGAGCGGCTGCAAGGCCGTGTGGCCCGAGGACAACATGCTTGACATCGACTTCACCAAGCTCACCGAGCTCAAGCTGCAGCGCAACCGCGAGAGCAACACCAACCCTGAGGTGTCGAAGACAAGCATCTACTCGCAGTTCGACGAGGACAACCCCAAGAACCGCATCAGCGTCATCGGTAACCCCACGGTGGGCAAGATCAAGACCATCATGGTGGGTGTGCGCAACAACTCACGCTCGACCAAGGACATCGAGGTATGGCTCAACGAGCTGCGCCTCACGGGCTTCAACAACCAGGGCGGTTGGGCAGCACAGAGCGCGCTCAACGTGCAGCTCTCCGATGCCGGTAGCGTCAACATGAGTGGCCGTGCCGAGACCGCAGGCTTCGGCGGCTTGGAGGAGGGCGTGAGCCAGCGCCGCCTCGACGACTACTACCAGTATGCCGTGACCACTAGCTTCGACCTCGGCCGTTTCTTCCCCGAGAAATTGAAACTCAACCTCCCGTTCTACTACTCGTACCAGCAGGAGAAGACCTCGCCCCTGTACAGTCCCTTCGATACCGACCTCTATCTGGACGACATGCTTGAGGTATTACCCAGCGATATGGAGCGCGACTCGCTGTCCTCGATAGCCAACCTCGTGACCACGTCGAGCAACCTCAGTTTCAGCAACGTGAAGATGAACATCACCAGCAAGAAGCCCATGCCCTACGACCCGGCCAACTTCAGCTTCGGCTTCTCGCGCAGCGTCAAGGACAACTCGGGCAACACCACGCAGTACCAGCACCAGCTCACCTGGCGTGCCATTGCGGGCTACACCTACGCCCCGGCGATGAAGGCGTGGGAACCCTTCAAGAAGATGAAGGGCAAGTCCAAATGGCTCGACATTGTCAAGCAGATAGGCATCAGCCCCTTGCCTCAGAGCTTTGCCTTCAACACCGAGATGAACCGCAGCTACTTCGAACTGCAGACACGCGACCTCGAGGGTTCCTTCGGTGCGGGCGGCATCCCTGTCACCTTCTCGCAGGAGTTCATGTGGAACCGCAACATGAATATCCGTTGGGACCTCCTCAAGTCCTTGAAGATGAACTTCAGCAGCGCCACCAACGCCGAGATTGAGGAGCCCTACATGCCCGTCAACAAGGCCCTTTATCCCGACGAGTATGCTTTCTGGAAAGACTCCGTGCAGCACAGCATCGCCCAATTGGGTCGTCCGCTCGACTACCGTCAGACCTTCAGCGCCTCGTTCCAGGCCCCCATCAACAAGCTGCCCATCCTCGATTGGACACAGCTTGACGCCAACTTCTCTTCATCTTATAATTGGGACCGCGGTGCCACGCTCGCCAACGGTACTACCTACGGCAACACCGTGGCCAACCAACGCTCACTCACCGTGAACGGCAAGCTCAACTTCGAGAACCTATATAATAAGGTGGACTTCCTCAAGGAGACCAACAAGAAGTTTGCCTCCACGAAGGGCAAGAGCACCACGAAGAAGCCTGTCAAGAAGCCCAAGAAATTTACCCAGGAGCTGAAGATATTGCCCGACAGCACCTACACCATCAAGCACGGACAGAAGAACAAGCGTATAGAGGTGGCTTCGCGCACCAAGGAGGGACGTCCCTACAAGGTGAAGTACAAGGTCATCGACGAGAACACCATCGCCCTCACCGGTCCCGACACGGCCATGGTGAAGATTACCATCACGCCCGGTCCCGACCTCTCGGAGCTGCCCTGGTACAAGGCGGCGCAGTACACGGCTCGCGGCTTGATGCTCGTGCGCAACGTGTCGGGAACCTACAAGAACGTCTATGCGATGGCGCTCCCCGGCTTCATGCCCGAGGCGGGCAGCCTGCTGGGACAGCGGGGTCAGGGTGGCCTCTACGCTCCCGGCTGGGACTTCGCCTTCGGCTTCACCGGTCCCGACTACCTTGACCGTGCCTTCAATAATGGTTGGCTGCTCGACAACGACAGCGTGGCCTATGCCTCTACGGCCAATGCCACCGAGGAGCTGCAGCTGAAGGCCACCCTCGAGCCTGCCCGCGACTTCAAGATAGACCTCAACGCCTCGTGGGTGAAGAGCGATGCCCGCAACGTGCAGTTCATGTATGCCGGCATGCCCGAGACCCGCACCGGTACGTTCAACATGACCACCATCACCATCGGTTCGGCCTTCGAGCGCCGCCGTGCCAGCAACGGTTACCACTCCGAGCGCTTCAACAGCTTTGTGCAGAGCCTCGATGCCGTGCAGCGTCACGTGCAGAGCCAGTACGCGGGGGCCACCTATCCCGAGGGAACGTCCCTTGCTGGCATGCCCTTCGATGCGGCCAATGGTGGAGTAGGGAAGTACTCTCCCGATGTGATGATACCCGCCTTCCTCGGCACCTATGCCGGCGGCGATGCCACCAAGCTCGACCTCTTCCCCTCAATGCTTTCGATGCTCCCCAACTGGCGCCTCACCTATAGCGGTCTGGGAAAATTAAAGATGTTCAAGAAATACTTCAAGAGCGTCAATATCAACCACTCCTACAAGAGCGTCTACTCCGTGGGGTCGTTCAACACCTACAGTACCTATATGGAGTACATGAACGGCCTGGGCTTCGTCTCCGATGTCACCACCGGCAGCCCCGTGCCTTCATCGATGTTCGACATCTCGGCGGTGAGCATCACCGAGCAGTTCTCGCCCCTCATCGGCGTGGATGTCACCCTGCTCAACAACATGACCATGAAACTGCAGTACAACAAGAGCCGCGTGATGAACCTCAGCATGACCTCGGTGCAGCTCGTCGAGACCAACTCCGACGACATCGTCTTCGGCGTGGGCTACAAGCTCACCAACGTCAAGCTTTTTGGTGTAGGCAAGCGCTCCACGGGCGGTGCTAAGGGCAAGGTGAGTAACGACCTCAACTTGCGTGGCGACTTCTCTTGGCGCGACCAGAGCGCCCTGTGCCGCAACATTCAGGACATCAGCACCCAGGCCACCAGCGGCAACAAAGCCCTGAAAGTCTCCCTCTCGGCCGACTACACCTTCTCTCGCATGCTTACATTGAATGCCTACTTCGACCACCAGACGAACATTCCTGTGGTATCGGCAAGCTCTTATCCGACATCGACGAATGATTTCGGTGTATCTTTGAAGTTCTCGTTGACACGATAATAAAAATCCCCGATGTTACTCAGGTGTAATCGGATACATCCCATGAATCGGATGGCAAAGAATAGACTGTAGGACATGGGTGAAGTTAAAAGTTGGTGTAAATGGTGTAAGGCAAGAGGGAAGAGAGTGAAAATGCTCGTGCCGTTGTTTTGCTCATGAAAATAATCGTGCGTGGCGGGACGAAATGATGTGATTAAAATTGCACGTGTCGAATAAATTAGCTAATTTTGCGGCCAATTGTGTATTGGTCGCAAAATGCTTTTTATAGAGGCCTATATATAATAAGGTATAGAAGAACGAAAATATAAAGATATATAACAATGATCAAGATTACCTTTCCTAATGGCTCAGTAAGAGAGTTTGAGGCTGGCGTTACCGGCTTGCAGATTGCTGAGAGCATCAGTGCTCGTCTGGCACAGGATGTGCTGGCGTGCAGCGTGAATGACGAAATCGTGGAGCTCAACCGCCCCATCAATGAGGATGCTTCAATCCGTCTCCACAAGTGGGACGATGCAGAGGCTAAGCATGCTTTCTGGCATACTTCGGCTCACCTCTTGGCTGAGGCGTTGCAGGAGTTGTATCCCAATATCCAGTTCGGTATCGGTCCCGCCATTGAGAGCGGTTTCTACTATGATGTAGATCCGGGTGAAGGCGTGACCATCAAGGAGGGCGACCTCGAAGCCATCGAGAAGAAGATGGCCGAGCTCGTAGCCAAGAACGAGAGCGTGGTGCGCAGCGAGATCTCTAAGGACGAAGTGCTGAAGATGTTCTCGGAGCGTGGCGAGACCTACAAGTGCGAACTCATCTCTGAGCTCGAGGATGGTACCATCACTACCTATACACAGGGTGCCTTCACCGACCTCTGCCGTGGCCCGCACCTCTTGTCTACCGCGCCCATCAAGGCCATCAAGCTGACCTCTGTAGCCGGTGCCTACTGGCGTGGCGATGAGAACCGCAAGATGATGACCCGTATCTACGGTATCTCGTTCCCCAAGAAGAAGATGCTCGATGAGTATCTCGTGATGATGGAGGAGGCGAAGAAGCGTGACCACCGTAAGATTGGTAAAGAGATGGAGCTCTTCATGTTCTCTGAGACTGTAGGTAAGGGTTTGCCCATGTGGTTGCCCCGCGGTACCGCTCTTCGTTTGCGTCTCGAGGACTTCTTGAAGCGCATCCAGAAGCGTTTCGGCTACCAGCAGGTGATGACTCCTCATATCGGTAACAAGAACCTCTATGTGACTTCCGGTCACTGGGATCACTACGGTAAGGACAGCTTCCAGCCCATCACCACACCCGAGGAGGGCGAGGTATACTTGCTGAAGCCTATGAACTGTCCTCACCACTGTATGATCTATAAGCACCAGCCCCGCTCATATAAGGACCTGCCCATCCGTCTGGCTGAGTTCGGTACCGTATACCGTTATGAGCAGAGCGGTGAGTTGCACGGCTTGACCCGTGTGCGTAGCTTCACACAGGACGATGCGCATATCTTCTGCCGTCCCGACCAGGTGAAGGAGGAGTTCACTCGCGTGATGGACATCATCGAAATCATCTTCAAGGCGCTCAACTTCGATAACTACGAGGCGCAGATTTCACTGCGCGACCCCAACAATACGACCAAGTATGTGGGTACCGATGAGAACTGGGCACGTGCTGAGCAGGCCATTGTGGAGGCTTGTGAGGAGAAGGGCCTGAAGGCTCGCGTAGAGACCGGTGAGGCTGCCTTCTATGGTCCCAAGCTCGACTTCATGGTGAAGGATGCTATCGGTCGCCGTTGGCAGTTGGGTACCATCCAGGTAGACTACAACTTGCCTGAGCGTTTCAACCTCGAGTACACTGGCTCTGACAACCAGAAATATCAGCCCGTGATGATTCACCGTGCACCCTTCGGTTCTATGGAGCGTTTCGTAGCAGTGCTCATCGAGCACACT
>JBGVOS010000120.1:0-10123 GCA_045126595.1 Bacteroidaceae bacterium
GTTCACCCAAAGACAAGTTCTTTGTAATGGACGAGGTAAGCAAGAACACTGTATGGTGGACTTCTGATGAATATAAGAACGACAACAAGCCCGTTACAGAGGCTACATGGGCAGTGCTCAAGGACCTCGCTGTGAAGGAGCTCTCTGGCAAGAAGCTTTTCGTTATGGATACCTTCTGCGGTGCCAACGAGAACACTCGTCTGAAAGTACGCTTCATCATGGAGGTTGCATGGCAGGCTCACTTCGTGAAGAACATGTTTATCCGTCCTACCGAAGAGGAACTCGCTAACTACGGTGAGCCCGACTTCGTAGTATACAACGCTTCAAAGGCAAAGGTAGAGAACTACGCTGAGCTCGGCCTCAACTCTGAGACAGCCGTTGTGTTCAACCTCACATCTAAGGAGCAGGTAATCCTCAACACATGGTACGGTGGTGAGATGAAGAAGGGTATGTTCTCAATCATGAACTACCTCCTCCCCTTGCGCGGCATCGCTTCTATGCACTGCTCTGCAAACGTAGGCCACGATGGCGATACCGCTATCTTCTTCGGTCTCTCTGGTACAGGTAAGACTACTCTCTCTACCGATCCCAAGCGCCTCCTCATCGGTGACGACGAGCACGGATGGGACGACGAGGGCGTATTCAACTTCGAGGGTGGCTGCTACGCTAAGGTTATCAACCTCGACAAGGAGTCTGAGCCCGATATCTACAAGGCTATCAAGCGCGACGCTCTCCTCGAGAACGTAACCGTTGCCGCTGACGGCAAGATTGACTTCGCAGATAAGAGCGTTACCGAGAACACTCGCGTATCATATCCTATCTACCACATCGACAACATCGTGAAGCCCGTTTCTAAGGCAGGTCCCGCTAAGAAGGTTATCTTCCTCTCAGCTGACGCCTTCGGTGTGCTTCCTCCCGTATCTATCTTGAACCCCGCTCAGACTCAGTACTACTTCCTCTCTGGCTTCACCGCTAAGTTGGCAGGTACAGAGCGTGGTATCACAGAGCCCACACCTACCTTCTCAGCTTGCTTCGGCGCTGCTTTCTTGAGCTTGCACCCCACAAAGTACGGTGAGGAGTTGGTTAAGAAGATGGAGGCTAACGGTGCTACCGCATACCTCGTTAACACAGGTTGGAACGGTACCGGCAAGCGTATCTCTATCAAGGATACACGTGGTATCATCGACGCCATCCTCGACGGCTCTATCGACAAGGCTCCCACAAAGGTTATCCCCTTCTTCGACTTCGTAGTGCCCACAGAGCTCCCCGGTGTTGATACAAACATCCTCGATCCTCGTGACACCTACGCTGACGCTGCTCAGTGGGAAGAGAAGGCTAAGGATCTTGCAGCACGCTTCATCAAGAACTTCTCTAAGTTCACAGGCAACGAGGCCGGTAAGGCGCTTGTAGCTGCTGGCCCTCAGCTCTAATAAACAGAATTAGTTATTAGATTATAAAAGACAAGGGCAACTTGGTCAAACAAGTTGCCCTTGTTGTTTTCTTAGGTATTAGAAATTTACAAAAACATACGATGAGCAGATCCCTTCGATTTATCACCGTCATCCTCTACATCCTCGTGGCTGCATACGGATGTTACAGTTCGTGGCTCCACGGCACCCGCTTTTTTCTCTATTTTACCAATCTGGGCAATCTCTACTGCCTCGGCTTGATGGTGAACGAGCTGGTGCGCCTCATACGCCGCAAGCCCATCTCCCTGCCCTTGATGCAGTGGGAGTTCGGCGGACTCATCTCTATCCTCGTCATCGGAGCCGTATACAACCTGCTCCTTGGCGACCCCACCTCGGCAGCTTATTGGGCAAACAAGCCCAGCGTATGCCTGCACCTCATCACCCCCATCCTCTACGCCATCTACTTCCTCGCCACGCGCCCTGTGCGCAAGGTCACTGCAGGAGGCATCCAATGCAGCATCCTCCTGCCTTATCTATACATAGCATTCATCTATACCCGTCACCTGATTACCGGTGACCAGTGGTTCCCCTACTTCTTCCTCGACATCAATCGCATAGGGTGGTCCGGTGCTTTCTGCTGGGTCATTGCCCTTACCATTATATTTGTCCTTACAGGCTTCGTCTTTATCTATTTAGGAAAGAGAAAGAGTAGGGTAGGGAAGCGTTGAACTTGACAAATACACACATATATAATAGACGATGAAAAGAGTATATGATTTTTTGAAGGAGGCCAAGGTGTATTACCTCGCCACCATCGACGGCGACCAGGCTCGCGTACGTCCCTTTGGCACCATCGACCTGTTTGATGGCAAATTGTATATCATGACCAGGAATGGCAAGAAGGTGTCGGACCAGATGAAGGCAAACCCCAAGGTGGAACTCACCGCCATGCGTGGCGAAGACTGGATACGCATCACCTGCGAGGCTTACCTCGAGACACGCCACGAGGCCGTGGTGAGCATGGTCGATGCACACCCCCACCTCGCACAGTTCTACCGTGCCGATGACCCCGACACCGAGGTCTTCTACCTCGCCAATGCTACGGCCATCATCTTCAGCACTACTCCCGAGCCATTGACCATACAATGGTAAACTGAATTGAATGATAAGGTCGTACAGTATAACATTATTTTTGCTGCTATGTATATCGTGCGGCTCCAGTGTGCAGGCGCAGAATTACAAACGCAAGCAAGTGAAGCTACCTGTAGAGGTGTATGAGGGTGATACAATCCCTGTCGTACATCTCCCCAATGTGTATATATACAAGCCGCCCAGTTTTAGCAGCCATCGTCAGGAGCGTTTCTATTGGCGCACTGTACGCGATGTTAAGAAAACATTGCCTATAGCTCGTGAGGTACGTAGTATTATTATTGAGACCTACGAGTACTTGCTCACCATCCCTGATGAGAAAGCACGTCAAGCGCATCTTGCCATTGTGGAGAAAGGTATGCTGGAGCAGTATACTCCACAAATGAAGAAGCTGACATTTAGGCAAGGGAAGATGCTCATCAAGCTCATCGACCGCGAGTGTGACCAGACGGGCTACGAGCTCATCAAGGTCTTCATGGGCAGTTTCAAGGCCAACTTCTATCAGACTTTCGCCGCCCTTTTCGGGGCTAGTCTGAAGAAGGAGTATGATCCGGAAATAGAGGATGCCGAGATAGAGGAGATAATTTTCTGGATAGAAAACGGAGCATTGTAGCGCTTCGTTTTTATTTTTGAGTGATCTTTTTCTTTGTCTATTACCATATAAACGGTATCATTCGATAGCGTACACGTTTCGTATAATCGGTATATCCGGGTAGCCCTTGGTGTAGCATTTTCTCTTCATTTTTAATCCGTACGACAAGTAAAAAAATACAGGGCAGCATTACCAATAATGCCCACCACGAACTGAGGACAAGGGGAATGGCAAGGTAAAGTAGAGTGACAGCAAAGTACATTGGGTGGCGTACAATGCTGTACAGCCCGGTATCAATGACCTGTTGGTTTTCTTGTACTTCTACTACACGTGAAAGAAAAGCATTCTCACGCAAGACTTCGGCATAGAGACCATAGCCTATAAGTTGTATTATAGAAGCTGCAATGATTATGGCATTGGGAACATGACTCCAGCCGAGGCGATGGTCAAAACCAGCTACAATGAACGAAGCAGTGAGCAGCAATCCCGAAAAAGCCACCACGTTCTTTTGTTCCTTTTCACGTTCTTTCATCTCCAGTCGTTTACGCAACATCTCCGGATTTTTTATGAACAGCACTATCCCCATGACAAGGATGGGAGTAAACAAGAGGGCGATAAAGAGCCAGGCATTGTAATACTCCAATGTGCCGGCTGGGAGGAAAAGTATGGAGCCCGTAATAAGCAACCCCATTAAGAAGGCGACCAAGGTCTTTATCAGTAGTTTCATCGTTTGCTTGATAAATAGGTTATTGCTCTATCAATAATTGACGGGCAAATTCCCAAATAACGATACCCGCAGTGACGGATACGTTGAGTGAATGTTTGGTGCCGTATTGGGGCAGTTCTATGCAGCCGTCACTCATGTCCACCACCTCTTGTTGTACTCCTTTAACCTCGTTACCGAAGATAACGGCATATTTCTTTCCTTTCTCCAAGTATAGGTCCTGCAATGCGATGCTTCCTTGCACTTGTTCGATGGACAGTATCGTGTAGCCCTCTTCGTGGAGTTGTTGTACAGCCTCGCGCGTATCTTTGAAGTATTGCCATGCTACTGAATCTTCGGCTCCGAGTGCTGTTTTGTGTATCTCGGCCGATGGGGGAGTGGCGGTGACTCCACATAGATAGATGCTCTCTACACGATAGGCATCAGAGGTACGGAACACAGAGCCCACATTGTGCAGGCTGCGCACGTTGTCAAGTACAACAACGAAAGGTACTTTGTCGGCTTCGCGGTAGTCGGCCACATTCATTCGGTTAAGTTCGAGGATATTGAGCTTCTTCATTGTTTTTTAGTTGATTTGGTGACAAAGGTAGTGAATTATCAATAACATTTAATCATTATTATTATTGTAAGTGTAGTGGAAAGTTCAAAAAATAGTATCTTTGTGATAAATAAAGAACAAACGTGATGAAGATTACAGAATATATCCGTTATGTCGGTGTCGACGATGCCGACTTGGACCTCTTCGAGAGCCAGTATACTGTGCCCGAAGGTGTCACCTACAACTCATACCTCATCGAGGATGAGAAGATTGCGATTATGGATACCGTAGACCGCCGTCGCAGTGCCGAGTGGTGGGACAATATCACTACAGCTCTGGCGGGGCGCACACCCGACTACCTCATCGTGCAGCACTTGGAGCCCGACCATGCTGCGTGTATCGGTGAGGTTGTAGAGCGCTACCCGCAGCTACAGGTGGTGACTTCGGCCAAAGCGGCGCAGATGTTGCCGCAGTTCTTCACATACCCTCCACTTCTCGAGCGCATCATGGTGGTAAAGGAGGGCGACACACTTTCGTTGGGTCGTCACACGCTGTTATTCACGATGGCTCCCATGGTGCACTGGCCCGAGGTAATGGTGACCTATGAGCAGACGGATAAGATACTCTTCTCGGCCGATGCCTTCGGTACTTTTGGTGTGTTGGAGGGTAACATCATGGATACGGAAAATAAAGAGGCGTGGCCTGATGAGGCTCGTCGCTACTACTATAATATATGTGGCAAATATGGTGCTCCGGTACAGACTCTGCTCAAGAAGGTGGCAACGTTGGATGTTCAATGCATCTGTCCCCTTCATGGTCCCGTGCTCACTGAGAACCTAGCTCATTACATCGGTCTGTACGACAAATGGAGTCGCTACGAGGCTGAGAGCGATGGCGTGCTTATCGCTTATGCCTCTATTCATGGCAACACTGCTACTGCAGCCCAGATTTTGGCTACTATGATAGAGCATCGCGCCAAGGGAATCGAAGTAAAGCTCATAGACCTCTGCCGCACCGATGTGTCGGTTGCCGTTGCCGAGGCTTTCCGTATGAAGCGTATGGTGTTGGCTGCCTCTTCGTATGATGGAGGACTGTTTACACCGATGTATGAGTTCCTCCATCGCTTGCAGATTAAGGGTTACAAAGAACGCCGTGTGGGTATTATAGAGAATGGTTCGTGGGCACCTTCTGCCGGACGTGTTATGAAGGAGATGCTCTCGGAGATGAAGGGTATTAACCTCGTGGACTCGATGGTGACTATACGCTCAACGCTACAACCTACCGATATGCCTGCTATGGAGGCTTTGGTGGAAGCAATGATTTGATATAGTTCTGATATGTTTGAAAGCCCACTGAAGAAGAATTCCTACTTGCAATCCATTGTGGAGAACTTGCCCGACACGCCGGGCTGCTACCAGTATCTCAACAAGGAGGGCACGGTGATTTATGTGGGCAAGGCCAAGCATCTGAAACGGCGTGTGAGCCAATATTTCCAGAAGGAGCATACGGGTAAGACGCGCGTACTTGTTGCACAGATAGCCGACATCCGCTACGTGGTGGTGAAGACCGAGGAGGATGCGCTATTGCTTGAGAACAACCTTATCAAGAAGTACAAACCACGCTACAACGTGCTGCTCAAGGATGACAAGACCTACCCCTCCATCTGCATCACGAGCGAGTATTTTCCCAAGGTGTTCAAGACACGCAAGATTATCCGCAACGGCTCGCAGTACTTCGGGCCCTACAGCCACATGCCCACGCTCAACGAGATACTCAGCCTCATCAAGCAGCTCTACACGGTGCGTACGTGTAACCTCGCGCTCACTCCCGAAAGCATACGCAGCGGCAAGTTCAAGCCCTGTCTCGATTACCACATCAAGCGCTGCAAGGCGCCCTGCATTGCGCTACAGAGCCGTGATGAATATATGGAGCAGATTGAGGAGATACGTCAAATCCTCCGGGGCAATACCAAGGAACTGAGTCGCGGACTGATGGACGAGATGCTCCGCTTGAGCGAGGAGATGCGTTTTGAGGAAGCCATGGAGGTGAAGCGCAAGTACGATGCGCTGGAGCGCTTTCGCGAGAAGAGTGAGGTGGTGAGCCACATCATCGACAACGTCGACGTGTTCTCCATCGAGGAGGACGGCGACAGTGCCTTCATCAACTACCTGCACATCACCAATGGTGCCATCAATCAGGCCTTTACTTTTGAGTACAAGAAGAAGATGAACGAGACGAAGGAGGAGCTCCTCGGCCTCGGCATCGTGGAGATGCGCGAAAGGTACAAGAGCCGTTCGCGCGAGATAGTCGTTCCCTTTGCTGTCGATATCGACCTCGAAGGCGTCACTTTCACTGTGCCCCAACGTAGTGACCGTAAGAAACTGCTCGAACTCTCCCAACTCAACGTGAAGCAATATAAGCTAGACCGTCTGAAACAGGCCGATAAGCTTAATCCCGAGCAGAAGAATACTCGCCTGCTCAAGGAGATACAGGAGCACCTCAAGCTCGACCGCCTGCCCGCCCACATCGAGTGTTTCGACAACTCCAACATCTCGGGCACCGACGCCGTGGCCGCCTGCATTGTCTTCCGAATGGGCAAGCCAAGCAAGCAGGAGTACCGCAAATATAATATAAAGACTGTCGTGGGGCCCGATGACTACGCCTCGATGCGCGAAGTCGTCTATCGCCGCTACTCACGCATGATGGCCGAAGATACTCCCTTGCCCGATCTCATCATTGCCGACGGCGGCAAGGGACAGATGGAGGTCATCCGCGAAGTGGTGGAAGACACTTTAGGACTCCATATCCCGATTGCCGGTCTGGCCAAGAATGACCGTCACCGCACCGCTGAACTCCTCTTTGGCTTCCCTGCCATGAGCATTGGTCTGAAACAGCAAAGCGCCCTCTTCCATCTCCTCGAGCGCATACAGGACGAGGTACATCGCTTTGCCATCACCTTCCACCGCGACAAGCGCAGCAAACGTCAGACAACCTCAGCGCTCGATGGCATCAAGGGCATAGGCCCCAAGACCAAGGAGGCACTGCTCGCCCACTTCAAGACTGTGAAGCGCATCAAGGAAGCTCGTATTGAAGAAATAGCAGCAGTTATAGGCAATAGCAAGGCCGAAGCTGTCCGCAAGGAATTGTCACAGGCGTGACATATGCATAGGCGTGTCCTGGAGACTCTCCAGCTCAAAGAAAAGATTTACCTTACAGTGATATGCAGACAACTCTGTTTGCGCTCATACTTTACATAACAGCGTCCGGCTTGATGCATGTCATATACGGTCTGCATCAGCAACTGTAGCAGCTTAGGGTCGTTGGCACAGTATTCCTCCGGTTTGTCGAAACGTACGTAGGTGATGTCAATCGTTGTACCGTACTGATGGCACGAGTTTTGCGAAGCATTGACATTTCCACTGCGGCGCAGACGTTTGATGTGATTTTGCGTGCGATATACGCTGGTGACGATGAAGCGGTGCCGGCGGTCGTATCCGCGATTATAGAGCGAGTCCTGAAATGCTTCGCCCAGGTCGTCGAGGAAGTCCTTGGCTTTCGGAACAAGGTACGGAGCCGAGTGGGTGAGTGGGTCTACCTTATAGAGCTTGTTTGTCTCGATATGCTGCAAGCCATATTTACCCACTTCAAGTTCCTCTATAGTGAGCGTGTGGGGAGTGCCATTGGCACGGGCGGCCACGAGCTGTGTGTCGTTAAGGTCGTTGAATATCTTCGGATAGTTGCGGTAGGGGTCGCGGCGGTCCTTACGGTCGGGGTCACGGTTGGGTTTCTCTATCAGCTTGGGGGCGATGGCTATATTCTCCACGATAAACTTGCGCAGATGGAAATGGCAGATTCCTCTCATGCTGTAGACGCCTGTGGCGAGCAGTACGGCAATGGCGAGTGTGCTGCCCATTATCATTAAACCCTTCTTGCAGATGATGCGCCCTCCCGATAGTCGGGACACCATGTGCAGATATCGGCGCAACCATCCCTTGCCATACCATTTAAGTATCTGTGCCACGAAGGGGGCCACGGCGAGCCCGATTTTATATCCCAAAAGGTCGTGCGGAGCGGTGAATACGCCACATAAGGTCATTACAAGCAAATATATGGGATAACCGATATAGCCCAACTGGCGCACGGGCCATTTCAATACATTACTCCCAGCAAGGTAGACGGACATAAAAGCTGTGAGGAAAAAGAACACCTTCCATCGGAACCACGCACGCACTGTATAGTCGTCGCCCAAGAAGAGGGTGCCCACCATATCGGTGAACAAGAAGAGTATACCTACTAATGGGATGAGCTGGGCTATGTATAGAATAATGTTTTTGCGTGTTGTGTTCATGAGGACAAAATTACTGCAAATTTCCGAGTATTTGTTGCAACATTGCCACTTATTTTATACCTTTGCAGCGCATTGATGGAATATATCCTTCTGAAATTCTGTCTGAGGCTGCTCGAATGGTGGAATCGGTAGACACGAAGGACTTAAAATCCTTTGGCCAGTGATGGCTGTGCGGGTTCAAGTCCCGCTTCGAGTACTGCGAGAATCTCCCAGATATGGGAGATTCTTCTTTTTTTGTGTCCCTTATGGAGATGAAGGATAACCATGTAGCATTCAAGGAACTATCGTTTATCATCTATTCCCTAATTTCCCAAAGAAACTGTCCTTTCTCTCCATTCGATATGTTCAAAAGTCCGCGTCATCGCGATGGTGCAAATGTTTCATCGCGATGACTCAATCGTTCCATCGCGGTGGTGCGGACGCTTCATCGCGATGGCGTGAACAGATGACTTTATTGTTCTTACAGCTTTGCCCCATCTGTTTCATCTCCTTGCCCATCAAAACGGAAAGAGATTGAGGAGATAGTTCAAAAATATGCCTAATCATTGCTCGTTTTTGAAAAAAATGCTGTAATTTCGCGCGCACAGTATTACAAATCAACATGAACTAATTTAATAAAAGACTGTATGAAGAAAACTTTACTCACATTGATGTCGTGCATGGTTGCATGGTTTGCAAATGCACAAGAGCCTGTCATCACATTGACAGCAGAGGTTGATGGTGCCGAGCGTACCTTCGAATTCGGTAGTGCCGTAGAGGGCGAGAACAAGATTTCTATCGACTGGGGTGACGGCACTATCGTAGAGGGTGCTACAATCACCGGTGTATACGATGGTTGGGAAACAACTCCCGTTACAGGTACTCCCAAGGGTAATGGCGAGATCAAGATTTATGCAACAGGTGCAATCTGCTACTTTGACTGCGTGTCAAAGGTAGATGGTCCCGGTATCACAAAGCTTGATGTAAGCAAGGCAACCGAATTGACCGAGCTCTATGCTAACGGTAATAAGTTGACCAGCTTCGATGCAAGCATGCTTGAGAAGCTCAGCAAGGTTTATCTGAACAACAATCTCTTGACAGGAGCAAGCCTCCCCTCATCGGTGACCTATCTGAACATCTCTAACAACAAACTTGCAAGTTTCGATGGTGGCAGCCTGACATCAGTTACCACACTTTATCTGTCTGACAATGCTCTCGGCACACTTGATGTATCTAATATGCCCGCCTTGAAGAGTCTGTATGCTATCAATTGCGGTCTTACTTCATTCAATGCCGGCGCATTGACTACAGCCAAGGCCTACATCAGCGTAAACAACAACCTCCTTGAGACACTTGATGTCAGCGAGGCTACCGGTCTTGAGAA